>JAEDIH010000128.1 GCA_016292575.1 Clostridiaceae bacterium
CGTTCTATCGTTGCAAGACTCGGACTTCGTAAATAATTGCGCTTTTTCGGCAGGCACGGTGAAAAGCCGTGTCTGCCGTTTGAACAGTTTTACGCCCGTTTCGGCGTAAAGAAAAAACGTGAGTGTTTTCGGATTAGCACTAAATTGAACGTCTGTTTTACGGGCGCTGAATTTATTGCTAAAGCCGTGCCTCACGAAAGGCGGTCTGCGTTTTTGCAGGCTGTAAAAACAAAAAGTATATTACAGAAAAGTGAGGTTAAATTATGTTCCCGGATTTCAGAAAATTTGAAACCACCCTTGCAGGCAGACCTCTTGTTGTTGAAACCGGCAAAATGGCCGGTCTTGCCGGAGGCTCATGCCTTATCCGCTACGGCGAGACAGAAGTTCTCTGCACCGCAACCATGTCCGCAAAGCCTAGAGAGGGCGTGGACTTCTTCCCCCTTTCGGTCGATTTTGAAGAGAAGCTTTACTCCGTGGGTAAAATTCCCGGCTCTTTCCAGAGGAGAGAGGGCAGAGCAAGCGAAAAGGCTGTCCTTTGCTCAAGAGTTATCGACCGCCCAATTCGTCCGCTTTTCCCGAAAGATATGAGAAACGACGTCGGCGTTGTTGCAACCGTAATGTCCGTTGACCCCGATTGTCTTCCCGAAATTACCGCAATGATCGGTGTTTCAGTTGCAATCTCCATTTCCGAGATTCCGTGGGACGGCCCCATCAGCGGCGTTTCGGTAGGTCTTGTTGAGGGCAAGTTTGTCATCAATCCCACCGAAGAGGAAAGAGCAAAGTCCGATATGGCCGTTACCGTTGCCTCCACCGCAGACCTTGTTGCAATGATCGAGGCCGGCGCAAACGAAGTTGATAACGAAACAATGTTTGACGGCATTATGTATGCCCACAAGGTCAATCAGGAAGTTGTTGAATTCATCAAGATGATTCAGAAGGAAGTCGGCAAGGAGAAGATTCCGTTTGAATCTCAGGAAGTCCCTGCCGATATGTTCGAGGCTGTTAAGGACTTCGCCATTGACGACGTCAAGGCCGCTCTTGATACAGACGACAAGAGAATCCGCGACGAAAGGCTCAAGCCCGTCTACGAAAAGGTTCATGAAAAATTTGATGAAGTATATCCCGAACAGGCAGAGAAGATTGACGAATGTCTTTATAAGCTTCAGAAATTCGTTGTCCGCCGTTGGCTGCTTGATGAAAACAAGCGTGTTGACGGACGCGGAATCAATGATATGCGTCCGCTTGACGCAGAGGTTGACCTGCTTTCACGCGTTCACGGCTCGGGTATGTTCACAAGAGGTCAGACTCAGGTGCTCACCGTGACCACCCTCGGAACAATCAGCGACGCTCAGCTTCTTGACGGTCTTGACAGCGAAACCTCAAAGAGATATATCCATCATTATAACTTCCCGTCATACTCCGTTGGCGAAACCAGACCCTCAAGAGGTCCCGGAAGACGTGAAATCGGTCACGGCGCACTCGCCGAAAGGGCGCTGCTTCCCGTTATCCCCTCGGTTGAAGAGTTCCCGTATACAATCCGCCTTGTTTCCGAGGTTCTTTCCTCAAACGGTTCAACCTCGCAGGCTTCTGTTTGCGGTTCAACGCTGTCGCTGATGGCTGCCGGCGTACCTATCAAGGCTCCCGTTGCCGGTATCTCCTGCGGACTTGTTACCGAGGGCGACCGCTTCATGACCATGGTTGACATTCAGGGTCTTGAGGACTTCTTCGGCGATATGGACTTTAAGGTTGCAGGTACCAAGAAAGGTATCACAGCCATTCAGATGGACCTTAAAATTCACGGTCTTACCCCGGCCATCATCAAGGAGGCTCTTTCAAAGACCTATGACGCACGCTGCAAAATTCTCGACGAGGTTATTCTTCCCTGTATTGCAGAGCCGAGAAAAGAGCTTTCAAAGTACGCTCCGAAGATGCTCACCACCAAGATTGACCCCGAAAAGATCGGTGATGTTATCGGTAAGCAGGGCAAGGTCATTCAGAAAATCTGCTCCGAGTGCGACTGCAAGGTCGATGTTGAAGAGGACGGCTCAATCTTTGTTTCCGCTCTTGACATTGAAAACGCAAAGCGTGCTATCACAATAATCGAGACTATTGCGAACGATCCCGAGGTCGGAGCAATTTTCCGCGGCATTGTAACAAGACTCATGAGCTTCGGTGCCTTTGTTGAGATTGCACCGGGCAAGGAGGGACTTGTTCACATCAGCAAGCTTGACGTCAAGCACGTTGACAAGGTTGAAGACTGCGTTGCAGTCGGCGATGAGGTCATCGTCAAGGTTGTTGAGATTGACGACCAGGGCAGAATAAACCTTTCAAGGCGCGATGCGCTCATCGAGATTGAAGGACTCACTCCCGAAGATGACGGCGAAAGCGAAAGAAGACCCTCAAGAGGTCGCGGCCCGAGAAGAGGCGGCGACAGAAGAGACCGCAGATAATAAAACGTAAATAACGGGGGGAAGTTTTACGCTTTCCCCCTTTGTTTAAAGAAAACAAAGAGCAGAGAGTATGTCGTTTGAAAGCAAACGAGATAAAAACCTGTAAAGGAATGATCACAATGAAAAACAAAAAAAGCTTATTTTCCCTCACCCTTTCAGCGGTCTTTGTTGCAATTATTGCCGTCATGAGTTTCACGCCTGTCGGATACCTCAAGGTCGGAATTATTGAGATAACTCTCATTGCAATTCCCGTTGCTTTCGGCGGCGCGCTGCTTGGAAAATGGGGCGGACTTCTGCTCGGAACGGCTTTCGGCGTTTCCAGCTTCGTTCAGTGCTTCGGCTTCAGCGCGTTCGGAACAACGCTGTTTTCAATCAGCCCCGTTAAAACATTTATCGTCTGCATGATTCCGAGAATGGCACTCGGCTTTCTTTCGGCGCTCATCTTTGAAAAAATGAGCAAAAAAGTCAATGCTTCCGTCAGTGGAATTGTCTCGTTCCTCTCTGCGGCGGTCATAAACACCGTCGGCTTTGTCGGTCTGCTTGCCTTGTTCTTCTATAATACCGATTATATCAAGTCGCTTGCCGAACAGCTCGGCTCAACGAATGTTTTCATGTTTGCGGTTCTTTTTGCCGGAGTCAACGCACTTGTTGAGGCGGCGGCCTGCGGCGTTTGCGGCGCGGCTCTTGCACCGCTTGCAAAAAAGCTTAAAACGCAGTTAAGATAAATCCAAAATATAATGCAAAA
Source organism: Clostridiaceae bacterium (assembly GCA_016292575.1). Taxonomy (GTDB): domain Bacteria; phylum Bacillota; class Clostridia; order Oscillospirales; family Acutalibacteraceae; genus UBA6857. The sequence continues at coordinate 3,196 of JAEDIH010000128.1, forward strand.
GCAAAAAAATAATGATATAATATTCTCAAAGGCAAAGCTTGCCTTTTCAATGGCGGTCTTTGGAACTATCGGACTTTTTGTCCGGAGGATTCCGTTTCCGTCAAGCTTCATTGCAATGACAAGGGGCTTTGCCGGTGTGGTGTTCCTGCTGCTGCTGAACCTTATAAGGCGGAAAAGGATTGACTTTGCCGCTGTCAGAAAGAACTTGCCTGTTCTTTTTCTTTCAGGTGCGGCTATAGGCGTCAACTGGATACTGCTTTTTGAGGCGTATAACTATACCTCCGTTGCAACCGCCACGCTGTGCTATTACCTTGCTCCGATTTTTGTTACGCTTGCTTCGCCTCTCGTGCTTAAGGAAAAGCTGACGGTTAAAAAGCTTTTTTGCGTGCTTTGTGCGCTGCTCGGAATGGTCTTTGTTTCCGGTGTTTTTGAAAGCGGAGGAGTGAACAAGGGCGATCTCAAAGGCATATTTCTCGGCACGGGCGCGGCTGTGTTCTACGCTTCGGTAATGCTCCTCAACAAAAAGCTTTGTAACATCGGAGATACGGACAGAACGGTGTTTCAGCTCCTTTTCGCTTCGGCGGTTGTTTCGCCGTATGTATTTTTGACCGAGAATGTGACAACCTTTGAATACACGGCCAAGGCGGTTATTCTGCTGCTTGTTGTCGGCGTTGTTCATACGGGCTTTGCATATACGCTTTACTTCGGCTCTGTCGGTCGTCTTCCGGCGCAGACAACGGCGCTTTTCAGCTACATAGACCCCGTTGTTGCAATCCTCCTTTCCGCGCTTGCGCTGAGGGAGGGGTTAACATTGTTTGGTATTATCGGGGCTGTGCTTATTCTCGGCTCAACGCTTTTCGGAGAAATAAATATTAAGCTACCATTGGTTAAGAGGGGAAAGAAATGACAGAAACAAAAACTGCTTTTATTGCAATAGTCGGCTGTCCGAACGTTGGAAAATCTTCTGTTCTCAACCGCCTTATCTCGGCAAAGGTTGCAATCGTTTCCGATAAGCCGCAGACCACAAGGACAAGAATCATGGGTGTGCTCACCAAGGGCGAAACTCAGCTTGTTTTCACCGATACTCCCGGCTTCCACCGTCCGCACAACAAGCTTGGCGAAAAAATGAACAAGGCGGTGACGGACAGTATCGGCGGAGTTGACGCGTGTATGTTTGTTGTTGAACCCCAGGGCGAGCTGCGCGACGCGGAAAAGGAGCTTTTGAGCAAGTTCCGCGCGCAGAAAATGCCTGTTGTTCTTGTAATCAACAAGATTGACACCGTTGGGGTCAAAACCGACCTCATGAAGCGCATAGCTTTCCTCTCGGGTCTGTATGACTTCAGGGCTGTTGTGCCCGTTTCCGCGCTGAAAAACGACGGAATGGACGCTCTTTGCGAGGAGCTTTGCGCCCTTGCGTTCCCGTCTGAGCACTTTTTCCCGGACGATACTCTGACCGACCAGCCCGAAAGGGTACTTGCAGGCGAAATGATAAGGGAAAAGATGCTGCGTCTGCTTGACCGCGAAATTCCCCACGGCGTTGCAGTTTCCGTTGAAAAAATGCGCGAGAGATCAGATACCGATTTAATGGACGTTGAAGCGGTAATTTACTGCGAAAAGGAGAGTCATAAGGGCATCATAATCGGCAAGGGCGGAGCAATGCTCAAGCGCATTTCAACCTATGCCCGTCAGGATATGGAGCGCTTTTTCGGCTGCCGCGTCAACCTCAAATGCTGGGTCAAGGTCAAAGAGGGCTGGCGCAACCGCGAGGGACTTATCCATAACTTCGG
>JAEDIH010000129.1 GCA_016292575.1 Clostridiaceae bacterium
GAATATGAACCGTCAGCAGCAGAACGGTCAGCAGCAGCAGAACAATCAGCAGCAGAACAATCAGCAGCAGAATGCTCAGCAGCAGAACGCTCAGCAGAAAAATGAGCAGCAGCAGAATCGCCAGCAGCAGAACGAACAGAATCAGTTCTGATTGTTTCGGCGTAAGTTTTCAGAGCAGTATTGCGGGCGTCTTTTGAGGCGTCCGCATATTTTTATTGTTTCCTTGTTACCTTGACAACATTTTTCAAAACGCTTTGTTGCCATTTGTCAATTGAATCTCTGTCATATTTTTCAGGTGCTCTTCTGAGCGTTGCGGAAACCTTTGAACCTTTCATAATACCTTTGAGAATAGCAAAAAAGTAATCAGGCTTTTTCATTCCCCGGACAAATTTTCCAAGTAAAGCAGAAATTGAGGTATTTCTTCCGGCTCCGGCAAGGTCGGAAGCCTGAATCACTGCGCTTTCAAAAAGGAAATCAACTCCTGCTCCCTCAAGCTCAAGCAAAGAGTTTTTAAGCCCTTCGTTTTTTGCTGTTTCAGCTCCGTAAAGCTTGTGGAAGGTTCGATTGTATTCCCAAAGCGTTTCAATGTTCGCATTGCCGTTTTTGTTGATTGTTTTTGCAAGCAACTCACCCGCAAGCAAGGACAGATCAATTCCCATTCCGTTCATCGGTGTCGTCATGAAAGCGCTGTCACCGACTGCGGCATAACCGTCTGCCACCATGAGGGAAAGCGGACGTCTGACCGGTATTGCTGCATCCGTTGAGCCGTGAAGAATTTTTTCTCCGATATACGGATGACTGCTTTTGAAAAGCCTTGTGAGTTCAGCAATTTTTTCCTCGCTCATCGGATCAATACGGCCGAGAAGAATGTCAACGCTGTCCTCGTTTGTGCAGCACCATGAAAGTCCCTGCTCACGGTTGTGGCAAAGATAAACTTCAAACGGTTCTTCCTTTTTTGGCGCACTTTCAATTATGTTGTAATAAGTTCTCCGTGCAAAAAAGACATCGCCTCTGGCGGGATACCTTTCAATTCCGAATTTATCGGGCAGATTTGTTCTGACAGGAGAAAAAACACCTGCGGAATCAATAACAAGATCGGCGAGGTACTCTTCCGAGGGCGTTTTTACACCGATAACCTTGTTGCCCGAAACAATCGGAGCCTGAACCTCCTTTTCAAAGCAGAATGTCACTGAGTTTTCCTCAGCGGAAGAAAGCAGCATTTCAATGACCGGCTTGCGCCACATAATTTTTTGTCGGTTCTCCTCTGTGTAGTTTACCACTACCTTTGTTTTATAATCCGGAGATATAAAGGCGCAATCTCCCCGAAAACGCCAGCTGTTTTCCGGCAACTTGTTTTTTCCCGTAATCCTCATAAGAATCGGAAAAGTGAATCTGTCCTCCCAATCGTGACCAAGTTGTTCACGCTGCCTTTTCTCAAGCACTGTGACATCATGTCCGCTTTTTGAAAGACCGATTGCGGCGGCAAGACCGCCGTGACCTGCACCTGTAATAATGATTTTCATATAATTCTTTGAACAGCGTGATTTTTCACGCCATTTCTCCTTTACTTGATTCTGTACCGATTATAGCAAAAAACAAAAAGCTTATATTTCTGACACGGATAAACAACGCAATGCTTTATGCCGTTGACAAAACAACCTGTTTGCTTTATCATTATATTGATACAAATTACTTACACAAGGAGCAGAATTCAGATGAAAAAATATGACCGTGTCCTTTGGGATTGGAACGGAACACTCCTTGATGACCTCGATATGAACTATGAGGTAATGAAGACGATGCTTTTTAAAAACGGGGAAAAACACCTTTCCGTCAAAGGATTTTTACCTTGAAAATTTCGCTTTTCCGATAATCAATTTCTATAAGCTTCTCGGGTTTGATTTTGAAAGCCGCAGCTTTGAAGAGGCCGCTGTGGAATATGTCAGCGAATATGAAAAACGGCTCCCCGGAACAAAACTTTTTGAAAACACGGAAAAAACTCTGAAAATTCTTGCGGATAACGGCATAAAGCAGGCAGTAATTTCTGCAACCGGACATGAACGGCTGACCTCACAGGTGGGGCGTTTCAAAATCAAAGAATACTTTGATGCGGGAAAGTTTTTTCCCAATAAACCGATTAAGGAGAAAAATGTATGGCAAAGCAGAATATGAACCGTCAGCAGCAGAACGGTCAGCAGCAGCAGAACAATCAGCAGCAGCAGAACAATCAGCAGCAGAACGGTCAGCAGCAGAATCGCCAGCAGAACGAACAGCAGCAGAACAAATTCTGATAAGAGAACGCGGCAACCGTGAAAAGCGGCTGTCGCACTCTTTTTTTTTCGCGCTTTCGTCTGATGAAAAAACCAAAAACCGCGAATTCCCACACTAAATTCCACTTCAAACCCCACTGTGGAATTTACTTTGGGAATTCAATAAAAACCAAAAACTTTCAAAAAACTTATAAAAACTCTTGACAAGGTTATATTAACGTGTTAATATGTTATCACAGTAAAGCGTGGGACGTATAAAACACGCAAATATAATTTAAGCCCGCAGGGCTTATAAGGAGAAGTTTATTATGAGTAAAAAAATTATCGCACTCGTTCTTGCCGTCCTTGTTGCGGCGATCGGTTTTGTTTTCGTTGCCTGCAACGGAAATGAAGAACCCTCAACCTCAGCCCCTGCAGATTCAAGCGACACCTCAGCCGCTGCCGCAGACAGCGACCTTGAATATGTTAAGAGCAAGGGCAAGCTTGTTGTCGGCATTACCGAATTTAAACCCATGGATTACAAGGACAAGGAAAGCGGAAAGTGGGTAGGCTTTGACGCAGACCTTGCAACAGCTTTTGCAAAAGAGCTTGGCGTTGAGGTTGAATTTGTTGAAATCGTTTGGGACAACAAGATCATTGACCTCAACGGCAAAAACATTGACTGCGTCTGGAACGGCATGACCCTTACCGATGACGTCAAAGCCGCAATGGAAACCTCAAAAGCATACTGCAACAACGCTCAGGTCGTTGTTCTTCCGGCAGACAAGGTTGATTCCGTCAAGACCGTTGAGGACTGCAAAAAGCTCAACTTTGCGGTTGAAAACGGCTCCGCAGGCAAGGAAATGGCTGAAGCCAACGGCTTCAAGTTCACCGAGGTTTTAACACAGGCAGACGCTCTTTCCGAGGTTGCAAGCGGCACCAGTGACGCAGCAATCATCGACTCACTCATGGCCGGCGCAATGGTTGGCGAGGGAACCGGCTTTGCAACAATCAAGACCACCGATATCAAGCTTAACAGCGAGGAGTACGGCGTAGGCTTCCGCAAGGGCTCAGACCTTGCCGCAAAGCTCAACGACTTCTTTGCAAAGAGCCTTGAGGACGGCTCAATGGAAAAGCTTGCCGAAACCTACGGCGTTCAGGAAGCTCTCATTAAATGAGATTTTAAATAATATATACTGCAAACAGAGGGCTTTCAGGCAAAGCCCTCTGTTGCGCCGTTTTTAATCAACACCGGATTAGGAGTTTTGCTATGTTTGATAACTTTGCCGCACAGTTTCCCGTGGTATTCGACGCGCTGAATATCGGCTTTCTGCAAACGTTAAAGCTGTTTTTTGTCACTCTTGCCGGAGCAATTCCGCTCGGTCTGATAATTTCTTTCGGCTCAATGTCCCGCTTCAAGCCCCTGTCGGGTCTTGTCAAAACAGTTGTGTGGATAGTCAGAGGTTCGCCCCTCATGATTCAGCTTATGATAATTTATTATTTCCCCGGTCTTATTATGGGCAACAATATCTGGGGCACCGGCGAGGGCGGACGCTTCATAGCGTGCTGCGTTGCTTTCATCTTGAATTATTCGTGCTATTTTTCCGAAATCTATCGCGGAGGTATTCAGGGTGTTCCGAAAGGACAGCAGGAGGCCGGTCAGGTGCTCGGACTGACAAAGCGGGAAATCTTCTTTAAGATCACTCTCCTGCAAATGATAAAGCGCATTGTTCCGCCGATGTCAAACGAGATTATCACCCTTGTCAAAGACACCTCTCTTTCAAGGATAATTGCACTGCAGGAAATAATCTGGGCAGGCTCGGCTTTCATGAAGTCCTCGCGCGGAATTTCGGGCGAGATCTGGCCGCTGTTCTTCACGGCAGTGTATTATCTTGCATTCAACGGCATTCTTACTCTCCTTTTCGGAAGAATTGAGAAGAAGCTGGACTATTTCAAAAGCTGAGGAGGAGAAAAGGCGATGGCAATTCTTGAAGTACATAACATTGAAAAGGCATTCGGGAGCACAAAGGTCCTCAAGGGCGTATCCTTTGACCTTGAAGAGGGCAACGTGCTTTCAATCATCGGTTCCTCCGGCAGCGGAAAAACAACGCTGCTGCGCTGCATCAACTTCCTTGAAACTGCGGACAAGGGAAAAATAACCGTTGACGGTGACGTCATCTTCGATTCCGAAAGCAAGGAAACCCTTACCTCAAAGCAGAAGAGGGAAAAACAGCTAAAAATCGGTCTTGTTTTTCAGCAGTTCAACCTTTTTCCGCAGTATAATGTGCTTGATAACGTTACCCTTGCAATGAAACTCCAGGCAAAGGAACGCCCGGATTTTAAGAAAAACAAAAAGAAAATCTATGCAGAGATTGAACAGAAAGCCCTCTCCATACTCGGAAAAATGGGACTTTCGGATAAAATTAAAAACTATCCCTGCGAGCTTTCGGGCGGACAGCAGCAGCGCGTTTCCATTGCGCGCGCAATGGCTCTTGAGCCGAAGATACTCTTTTTTGACGAGCCGACAAGCGCCCTTGACCCGGAGCTTACCGGGGAAATTCTCAAGGTTATCCGCGAGCTTGCCGCCGAGCACATGACAATGGTTATCGTTACCCATGAGATGACCTTTGCCAAGGAGGTTTCCGATTACATAATCTTTATGGATGACGGCGTAATTGCCGAGGAGGGCAAGGCAAAGGACGTTATTGAAAATCCTCAGTC
>JAEDIH010000130.1 GCA_016292575.1 Clostridiaceae bacterium
ACGAAAATCATTCTGGGAACCTTATACTCGTCGGCCTGGCGCCAAACGGTCTCCGACTGAGGCTCAACGCCGCCCTTTGCGCAAAGAACGGTTACGGAACCGTCCAGAACACGCAGCGAGCGCTGAACTTCAACGGTGAAGTCAACGTGGCCCGGAGTGTCAATGATGTTGATTCTGTGTTCCTTCCAGAAACAGGTGGTTGCGGCGGAAGTGATGGTAATACCTCTCTCCTGCTCCTGAGCCATCCAGTCCATGGTTGCGGAACCGTCATGAGTCTCACCGATTTTGTGGTTAACGCCGGTGTAATAGAGAATTCTCTCGGTAGTGGTCGTTTTGCCTGCGTCGATGTGAGCCATGATGCCTATATTTCTTGTTTTTTCAAGAGAAACTTTTCTCGGCATTTTGACCTCCAAATTTGTTTCAACATTTAATTCGGCAGTCAAGCACTGCCATAAACAAACACAATTTAAGCCGCAATGCGGCTTCCGTTATAAAGCACGGAAAAAGATCACCATCTGAAGTGAGCAAAAGCCTTGTTGGCTTCAGCCATCTTATGAGTGTCTTCACGCTTTTTGAACGCTGAACCGGTTTCGTTAACAGCGTCCATAATTTCGTTGGCGAGTCTTTCCTTCATCGTTCTTTCCGAACGCTGACGAGCGTAAAGAGTGATCCAACGAAGACCGAGAGTCTGGCGTCTTTCGGCGCGGACTTCGATCGGAACCTGATAGGTTGAACCGCCGACGCGGCGGGCCTTAACCTCCAGAACAGGCATAACATTTTCCATCGCGGCTTCAAAAACCTCAAGGGGTTCCTTGCCTGTTTTTTCTTTGATGATATCGAAAGCGTCGTAAACGATCTTCTGAGCAACGCCCTTTTTACCATCATACATAACACTGTTGATAAGACGTGTTACAAGCTTTGAATTGTAAAGCGGATCGGGCAAAACATCGCGTTTTGCAATCTGGCCTCTTCTTGGCACTGCGCTTCCCTCCTTCATAGTAATGATATCATAGGTACTCGAGTGACAAATTCCCGTCGGCACCAATGCAGAGGCATATACAATAATAAAAGCATTATATATACACTCTCGCACCGTGAGCATACGCTCAGCCTGCAAGAAGATTTGTCAATTCAATTTTCCGCCGTTATTGCGGAAGCTTTCTGATTTAAAGCTCAGAATTACTTTTTGGCAGCCTTCGGGCGCTTTGCGCCGTACTTGGAACGGGCCTGCATTCTTCCGTTAACACCCTGAGTATCAAGAGTACCGCGGACGATGTGGTAACGAACACCGGGCAGATCCTTAACACGGCCGCCGCGGATGAGAACAACGCTGTGCTCCTGAAGGTTATGACCAACGCCGGGAATGTAAGCGGAAACTTCAATTCCGTTGGTAAGGCGAACTCTTGCAATCTTACGAAGAGCGGAGTTCGGCTTTTTCGGCGTAGCGGTCTTAACAGCGGTGCAAACGCCGCGCTTCTGCGGTGAATCATGATCGGTCATGACGTTCTTCTTGGAGTTGAGACCCTTGAGAAGAGCAGGAGCCTTCGGCTTTTTGACGAGTGTTTCTCTGCCGTTGCGAACTAACTGGTTAAAGGTAGGCAAACTACAGCATCTCCTTTCTTAAAAATATTGTTTACCGCAGCCGGGCATGAACCCGGCTATACAGCATACCTGCTTATTTTACACCAAAGCACTGCGTTTGTCAACAACTGTTTATTCAAAAGACCGCCCGTCCGGGTGATTTTGTAAACTTGCTCATTTTGCGAGGCGGGAACTTCCCGTTTTGTAGGTATTTTTACCCAAAAAAGCCTTTGTTAAACGCCGCAGAGAGCCGAAAACGCACGGGTGGAAATTTTTTGCAAGCTGTGCTATACTGTAGCGAGAAAGTATTACAGAGGTACTATAACATGAAAAAACGAGCATTTGCTTTGGCCGCCGCGCTGCTTTGCCTTTTTCTGCTGTCCTCCTGCGGCGCCCAAAAAAGCGGCGCCGCCGTGCTTGAAAAGGCCGCAGCCCCCGTCACGGTATCCGCCGCAGGAAAAAACAAAGCCCTCAACGCTTCGGTTGCCCCGCGCGAAAAGCTTAAAAGCATTGCGCGCAAGGGGCTTACAACACTTTACTTTGACGAAAGCAGCTTTTCCGTCTGCGTTTTTGACGGCGCGGCTGGAAAGCTCTGGCGCTCGCTGCCGGAAAGCGCATCAAAGGAAAACGCCTGTCTGCTTTCGGTGAGCGTTCTTTCCGGCTCAGAGGAGTATATCCTTGACTCGCAGAATGACAGCGTAGCTCTCAAAAACGCTCAGTACAAAGCGGAAAACGGCGTGCTGACGATAGCCTACCGTTTCCGCAGGCAGCTTAGCAAAACCGCAGAGGCGGACTTCACCGTACCCGTCCGTTTTGAGCTTTCGGACGGACTTTTAAAGGTCTTTGTCGATTGCAAAAGCATTGTCTTCGGCGAAAAGAACAGGAACGCACGGATTAAAAGTCTTTCTCTTTTAAGCTACTTCGGCGCGGACGCGGACGGAGCAAAGGGCGATTTTATCCTTGTTCCGGACGGCTGCGGAGCAGTAATCAGCACGGAGCAAAGGGCGGAAAAGTTCACCCCCTTATGCATTCCGGTCTACGGCGCAGACCCGGCGGCAAAGGAAAGCTCCTCCCTTTTTGCGTGCATTCCGGCTTTCGGGAAAAGGAGCGGCAACGCCGCGTTCGTTTCCCTGATTGAAAGCGGAGAGGCAACGGCCGAAATCTGCGCGGAAAAAGCCCTCAAAAAAAGCGGCTTTAACCGCGTTTATGCAAGCTTTGACCTTTGCAAGACCTATACCGGGGAAAAGAACACCTATGTTTCCCAAACCGGCTTTGACGGCACTCTTGCCCTCAGCTACCGCTTCCTTTCCGGCGAAAGCACCGGCTACGTTTCAATGGCCGGCGCCTGCCGCGAGCTGCTCATACGCTCGGGCGCCCTGAGAATGGACGAAAGAACCGCGCCGCAAAGCGAGGGACTGCCGTTTGAGCTGACCCTGACAGGCTCCGCCAGGCTTGAAGAGCAAGGCTCCTCCCGTCCGCAGCAAAGGGTTCTCACCTCCTTGAGCGAGGCTTCGGACATCATCTCCTTCCTGCGCTCAAAGGGTATCAAAAGCATCAATATCCGGTACAGGGGACTTTTTGAGGGCGGTCTTGTTCAAAACGGCTTTTCCCGCGTCAGGCTGTTTTCACCCGTCGGAACGGGCAGGGAGCTTGAGGACTTTGCGGAATTAGTCCGCAGCCAGAACGTCTCCGTCTTTGCCGAAGCAGGACTTTTTACCGCCGCAAGCGAAAAAAGCGGCGCGGTTTCAATAGACGGCGGCAGAGTGGAAAAGGGGGAGCTGCTTTTAAACAGCGGCTTTGCGCGTTCAAACACCGTTTTTGGCTTTTCCCCGGCCGCAAGAGCGAAAAAAAACGCCGACAGTCTGATTTCCTCTGTGCGCGGTTTTTCCTTTGACGGCGTTTGCGTTTCGGACGCAGGAAGAATACTGTATTCCGATTTTTCATCAAAGGCAACTGCCGGCAGGAGCGAAATGCAGGAGCTTTTTGCCTCTTTCTGCGGTGCGCTTTCCTCAAGCAAAAAGCTGATGGTGAACGGTGCAAACCTTTACGCCGTCAAGTATGCCGCGTTTCTCACGGACATACCCTCAACCGCAGCAAGCGCAAAGCAGAAGCTTTGCACGGCCGTTCCGTTTTTGCAGGCGGTGTTCCACGGCTATGTTGACTATTCCCACACTGCTTTCAACAGGGAGGAGAACAGCGACACGGCATTTTTGAAAGCCGCGGAATACGGCGCTGTTCCGAGCTTTGAATGGTACGGCGCAGACCTCGGCACCGAGGAAAAAAAGGACGGGTTTTACTACATGAACGGCGCGAACGAGGCGCAGCGCTGCTATGAGCGGCTGAACGCGGTTTTTGCCGACCTGAGAGACAAAAAAATCACCGCCCACAGCAAGGTTGCAAGCGGTGTTTACTGCACGGAGTACGGCTCGTCAGACAGGGTATACGTCAATTACAACAAAAAGGACGTTACCGTAAGCGGCGTTACCGTTGAAGCGCGCAGCTTTCTGAAGGTCAGTTTTTAACTTATCCAGTAGCCGGTATAATCAATTTTCCATTCGCCGTTTTTCATTTTCGCCTTGAAGGTGCTGCCCTCTGCACCGAGCGGTCCCGTATAGGCGCGAAAGTCATAGGTTGAGTCCCCGTTTTCCTTAATTGAAAGAATAACGCCGTTTTCAAAAATTCCGTTTTTAAGCTTTCCTTCCTTTTCAAGCTTCTCGCGAGTGCTTCTGATTACATCTGCATTAGTTTTTGTACTCAGATAGTTTGTGAAAACATATTCAAGCGCATTCTTTTGCGGCTCGGAAACGGAAAGCTTTGTGAAATCGAGAGCAACGGTTTTAAACCAGGAATAATCCTCTCTTTGGTTGAAATATTCTTCAAGTACCTTTTCAAAAAGGGAAATTTTGTCCTGTGTTTCACCGGTAACCTTAATGATATCTGCTGTAATCTGAGCCGGATAGCTCTCAAGCACGACTCCGTCAAAGCCTATCTGAACGCTCATTCCGGCTTTAAGCTCCTCTTTTCCGATTTCCTTTGAATTTTCATAGACCTTAGACTCCGAAAGAGAAACAAAGTACAAGCCCTCCTCTGCGGTAACAAGGAGATCCTTTCCGCTGTTTTTGACAATGTATGCCGGAAGGACATAATTGCCAAGCTCCGGTTCATTTGCCGCTGTGCCTTTTGCGCAGGCAGCGAAAAGCACCGCAAAAAGCAAAAGGACAGAAATTATTACTGCTGATTTTTTCATGGTTTATTACCTCCGTATTTTTTCATGCTCTGCGGTTCGCGGCGTCCGACCTTGAACCGCTTTCTGTTTTATAAGAGAGTTTTTTCCTTTCGGGTGTTGCAGGGAG
>JAEDIH010000131.1 GCA_016292575.1 Clostridiaceae bacterium
TATATTCGCGCTGAATCCAGCCGCTTTCATCGCACTTTTTGAGGAAGTGCCAGATACCCTCAATGTTAAGATCCGTATTGGTGTAATAGGAGTTATCCCACTGCATCCACTGACCGAGTCTCTTTGACTGCTCGGCAATAATTCCCGAAAAGTGCTTAACGCGGTCAACGCACTTTTTGGTGAACTTGTCCATGCCGTAGTTTTCAATATCCTTTTTTGTTTTGAAGCCGAGCTCCTTTTCAACCTCAACCTCAACCCAGAGACCCTGCGAGTCGAAGCCGTTCTGGCATCGGCAGTCATAGCCGTTCATGTATTTATACCTGATGAAGGTATCCTTGAGCGTTCTTCCCCATGCGTGGTGGATACCCATCGGGTTATTGGCGGTTATCGGGCCGTCAATGAACTTGAAGCGTTCGTGACAAGCGTTTTTCTCCTTCCTTTTGTTGAAACAATCGTTTTCTTCCCAAAATTTGAGAATATCGTGTTCCATTTGGATAAAGCTGTTGCTTTTCTCGGTTTCAGCCATTTTTTCTTTCCTCCAAACGTAAATTTTCACCCGGTCAAAAGGCGGAATTGAGCAAAAAACGCCGTTTTCAAACCGGAGAGACATGCATACCAAGTCATTATACTATATAAGTCATTCAAATGCAAGAAAAGAGTTAAAGAAAATTACCAAGAAAATTCAACAATACATATATCAAGTTAAAATTATTGACAAAAGTACAGTCAAGGAATAGAATATATGTAAAAAAGTGCAACCTGTGCGCGAAAAACCGAAAGGAGAACTATATCAATGAAATCTTCAACTTTGAAAAAACTCATTGCAATGATCACTGCTCTGCTGATGTCGTGGGGCATCATTGCCGCACCGGCAGCTCCGGAAAAGCCCGACGGCGGAATTGTTGCCGATTCGGCAGTCACGTTTAACGACAGCGATCCCGGCTGCGCGGAAGGAACCGTTTCCGTCACCTCAAACTATGACGGCGAGTACAGCGTTTTTTGGGGAACGGCAGACGGAGAAAAGCTGACCGCAAAAACCGCAAGCGGTGCAGAAGTTCCCTATTCACGCTTTGCAAAAGTCACGGTTGAGAACGGTGAGGGCAGCGAAACGCTCAACGAGTTTCTCGCTATCCCCGAGGGAGCACAAACCGTCCTGCTCTATTACGGCGACGAACTGCTTGACAAAGACGCCGTTCCCGCAGAAAAAATCAATGCCTATGACGGAAAAATCTATTCGTTCGGCGCCCTCAGCGACATCCACTTCGGAAGATACTTTGACGGCATAAAGGACAAGTCCGACACCTCTTTCCCAAGAGCGCTCAACTTCCTTGACAGCCTCGGCGTTTCAATGGTCGGAATGAGCGGCGACCTCTCCTTTGCAGGCGAAACAAGCTCGTTCAAAAAGGTCAGCAAGTATTCTGCCGAGCACGATTTTCCGGTCTTTACCTGCCGAGGAAACCATGACTGCGGAAACAAGCTCAACACCAAGATGTGGCAGAAATATCTCAACAAGGGCGTTTACGGCGAAAACCCGCGCGAGGGCGTTCTTGCCGTTGCCGATAACGGCTACGACTTTGTTTTCCGCGGAGAGGAAAGCCACGGTGATGTTTTCATCTTCTTCTCACAGATTTCCGGCGTTTACGCACCGGGCGTCCGCCTTGTTACCGACAAGCAGCTAAATTGGCTTGAGCAGCAGTTTGAAGCGCACAAGGACGAAAGAGTTTACCTCTTTTTCCACACGTTCCTTAACGCACCGGACGGCGAACCCGCAATGGGCGAGGGCAACCTCATCAACGACTACGGAAAGTCATATACCCTCCCCTATCGCACCGGAAACAAGGACGAAAAGCGTTTCAGAAGTCTCCTTGAGGAATACAAGAACGTAACGTTCTTCAACGGACATTCGCACTTTACCTATGATATGCAAAGCTACAATCCAAGGCTTAACATCACTGATTACAACGGAACAACGGCAACAATGGTTCATGTTTCAAGCTGCGCCGCACCGAGAACAACAGGTCCGCTTCAGCCGAAGCTTACCTCAAACTCAGGCACAATGAGCGAGGGTCTTTTCATCACGGCCTATCCGTCATACATAATAGTTACCGCGTGCGACTTTGTCGGCGGTCAGTTCCTTGCTTACGCAACCTACAGAGTTAACAACAGATAACATAAATACTTGCTGAAAGACAGGAGGAAAGGAAAATGAACTGTTCAAAATGCGGCAGAGCTTTGCCTGACAATGCAGTCTTTTGTTCCGGCTGCGGAAGCCCCGTGGAGTCCGAAACCAAAACAGATTCCCCGGCTGCAACGCTTCCGCCTGTTCCTCCCTCTTTCAGCCGCACGGTTTCCCGTTCAGGCGGCAGAACGAAAAAGAGAAAAGGCACAAAAGGTACAGGCTGCCTTGTTGCGTCGCTCATCTTTTTCATCATTTGTGCAGTAATAACCGCCCTGCTGATTTTCGGTCCGCGCGCCTCAAAAGGTTCGTTCGCACCGAAAGACGGCACGTCCGCAGTCTCAACGCTTTCACAAAGCAGCGCAAGCGAAAGCTCAAAGGCTGAAGAAACAACGGCTTTACCGCCGTCTGCACAGAGCGAAGAAAAATAAATCAAAGCCGACGGAAGTGTTCAAATGACCTTTAACGAAGCGCTAAGCTACGTCTATTCAAGAAAAAAATTTGCAAAAAGCAGCTCGCTCGAACGAATAAGCGCCCTGCTTTTTGCCCTCTCTGAACCGCAGAAAAAGCTGCGGTTCATTCATGTTCTCGGAACAAACGGAAAAGGCTCCGTCTCGGTCATGACCGCCTCGTGTCTCACAGCGGCAGGCTACAGGACAGGGCTTTTTACATCGCCGTTTGTTGAAAGCTTTTGCGAGCGTATTCAGATTGATTCAAGATATATTTCTGAGACGGATTTTTGCCGCCTTACCGAAGCAGTCAGGAAAAAAAGCGAAAGCCTGCCGCAGCAGCTTCAGCCAACGTTTTTTGAATTCATTCTTGCCGTTGCTCTTTTGTATTTCTGCGAGCAGAAATGCGATCTTGTTGTGCTTGAGGCCGGAATCGGCGGCAGGGATGACAGCACAAGCGTTATACCTGCTGCTCTCGTTACGGTGTTTACGTGCATTTCGCTCGACCACACGGAGCTTCTCGGAGATACGGTTGAAAAAATTGCCGCAAACAAAGCAGGCGCAATCAAGCGCGGCAGCACCGTTGTTTCGTTCCCGGCGGAGGACGGCGGCTTTGACTTTTGTCCGCAGCAGGAATGCGTTAAGGAAATTCTTTGCCGGGAAAGCAGAAAACACGGCTGCCGGATAGTTTTCCCCGACATGAAAAAAGCGCACATTCTTGGCGAAAGTATGTTCAAAACACAGCTTGAATACGACTCGCTTTCGTTTTCCCTCCGTCTTCCGGGCGAGCATCAGCTTGCAAACGCCGCCTGTGCGCTCGAGAGCATAAAGGCGCTGCGCACGCTCGGCTATACCGTTACAGACGAGGCCATACGCAAGGGAATGGAAAGTGCTTTCCTTCCGGCGCGGACGGAAATTGTGCGCGCAGAACCGCTGACGGTCATTGACGGCGGTCACAACGAGGGCGCGTCAAAAACGCTTGCACGGTTCATTGACCGGTTTTTTTCCGGCAGGCGAGTCACCTTGCTTGCTGCATACATGAAGGACAAGGATTATGAAGCGGCGATTGAAATTCTTGCTCCGCGCTGCGAAAACATTGTTTTCACCCTCTGCGACGAGCACCGCGGAGAGAACCCGTCCGTTCTTGCCGGGTACGCGGAAAAATACTGCGGCAATGTCCTTTTTGAGTGCGACATGAACGAAGCGCTCAAAAAAGCAGATTCGCTTTTGCACTCTGACAGCGCATTGGTTATTGCCGGTTCGTTTTATCTTGCCGGCGCCGTGCGTAAAAATTTTATCTGCTGACGCCTTTCGCCAAAAATTTCACAGAAAATGACTTACCATAGAGCTTGTCTTTACGGCAGGTCTTTTTATTTTTGTCCGCAACCGCCGTAATCCGTTGTCCGCCGCAGAACAAACGAGGGCGGAAAATTCGGATTTATCTGAATAAGAAAGGAAGAGGAGATAAGCAATGTCTGCAAGAATAGAATACCTTAAAAAAGAGATTCGCGTTGTGCTCGATGGGGAAATTGACCACCACAGCGCAAGTCTTATCCGCATAAGCATTGACGACGCAATCATTCACAAACGCCCGCAAACACTCATTCTTGATTTTTCAAAAGTAAGCTTCATGGATTCCTCCGGGATAGGTCTTGTTATGGGGCGGTACAAGCTTATGAGAAGCGTAGGCGGAAGAATAAGGGTTGAAAATCTTTCCTCCACCGCATACAAGGTGATGAAGCTTGCCGGACTTGAAAAGCTCGGCGAGCTGAAGCTCAGAGCAACCGACCCGCAAAGCGTTCAAAGTGCCACTTGAAAAGGAGGTTTGAAAACAATGAAAACAATCAACGAAATGAAGCTTTCCTTTGAAAGCAAAAGCATTAACGAGGGCTTTTCACGCGTTGCGGTTGCAAGCTTTGCTTCCGCGCTCGACCCAACGCTTGAGGAACTCAACGACATCAAAACGGCGGTCAGCGAGGCCGTTACAAACGCCATTGTTCACGGCTACCGGGAAAAAATGGGCAAAATTTACATAACCGCCTCAATTACGGACAAGAATATTATCAGAATAAAGGTTCGCGACCGCGGAGTCGGAATTGAGGACATTGAGCAGGCGCGCCAGCCGCTTTTCACAACCCTGGGCGGCGAGCGCGCAGGTCTTGGCTTTGCAGTGATGGAAAGCTTCACGGACAAGGTCAGAGTCCGCTCCGCCCCCGGGCGCGGAACAACGGTAACGCTTGAAAAGAAAATCAACGGAAAAGATATTTGAGCCGGCTTTTCAGGCG
>JAEDIH010000132.1 GCA_016292575.1 Clostridiaceae bacterium
GCGTCAACAAAGGTTTCGCCGCTTGTTTTAACAACAGCCTCGCCGATGAGCGAACCGCCGATCATCGGAATGAGGACAAAGAAAAGGATCCATATGCCCTCAAACTGTCCCTTGCTGTCCTTCGGATAAAGCTGCTTTGTCCAGACCTTTGTAACCTGCAGAATTGCAACATAGCCGACACCCACAAGAAAAATGCCGAGCCATATCCTGAGGTTGAAAATCTGACTGCTGTCAACATTCTCTGTCTTAATCGGCGCAATGACAAGCAGTCCGATGATGTTGATGATGATTGCAAAGAATGTTATCGGAATGTTTTTGTTTTTGTTGATAAGGATTGAGAGCGGTATAGCCGTCAGCATTGCAAGCACAAGCGGAACAGCCTCAATAATGCCCATCATGTCTGCGGTATAGCCGAGGTAATGGATAATGTAGTTGCCCATATAAGCGAAATAGACGTTAAAGCCGATGAAAAAGACCGAGACCATGATATTGACCCAGACAAGCTCCCTGAGCTTAAAGAACTCCTTAAAATTGAAAACGCTGAAAAACTGTTTTGAAAATGAGCCTCTGACGGACGGCTCAACATCGTCTCCCTTGCTCATTGTGAGCATTGAGATGAAGCCGAAAATGATTACAAAAACGCCCATAACAACAAAAAGGCGCATATAGTTGTCGTTTTCGCCAACAAGAAGTCCGCCGACAACCGTTCCGAAGATAGTTCCGAGAACGGGCTGGGTTGCAAGTGCGGCACCTATCTGACCGCGGTTTTTATCGGTCATCATGTCGTTCGTCCAGGTGTTGAAGCCCGCGTCGTTGCCCATTGAGCCGAAGAAGCTCATAACAGTATCGGCGGCAACAACGGCAATGGCTGCAACAAGATAATGGGATTTACTGATAAATTCCGTCATTCCGAACGCAATGGTGAAAATTCCCCAGAGAATATAACCGACAGAGATGAAAACGCGGCGCTTTCCGGTGCGGTCAGCCCACGTTCCGAAAAAGAAGGTTGCAAAGGTTGTTGCGGCCGCGCTGCAAATGAGCATTCCGGTAATTATTGACGGGTCTTTTGCAATCTTTGAATAAACAAAGGTGTTGAACCACTGGTTTTCCATGTTCCAGCAGATCTGACCGGCAAGACCGAGTCCCCACACAAGGAGCCACAGCTTGAAGCCGGAGGTCTTTTTTTGAAGCTTTGATTCTCTCATTCACTTTTCTCCTTTATCACTTCAAATAAGGGGCTTCCGTATTTCTGAAATATGAATTTATATTTCGTTTGTTGCAACAATATCTACTCCCGTGTCGCAAACGTTGCTGATTAGCACTTCGCCGATCTTGACGGGTGCGTCAACAACCTCGTTGTTGATTGCCTTCATGCACTCAAACATCATGCCCTTAGGTATAGGGGCGGACGTTTTTACGGGAACCACGGGGTGGTTTCCGCCGTTTACCCTGATGGTTGAGGTCAGCATACGGACGGGGTTGGTACATTCATCTTTTGCATATTTATCGCCGCGCTTGCAGGTGTTGCCGGAAACGGACAAAACCTCCTTTCCGTCCTCGGAAAGCTCAACCGAAAGAGCGCAGCCAATGGGGCAGGATACGCAAACAAGTTCTCTTTTCATCGTCTTACACCTCCGCTGAAACAACAAGCTCTTTTTTGTCGAGCGAAGCTATATCGTCCTTTTTGATGACGACATATTCCATTTCGCCGGGGCAAAGCTTGGGCTTTTTCTTTGAATATATAACTTTGTTTCCGCTCTTGACGGTTATCTTTGCGTTGCGGTAAACATCGCGTACTCTGAAATAAAGCTTAACGTCGTTTTCGGTATCGAGCGATATGTTCTGCGGAACAACGTAGCGTACGCCCTCGCCGGCCTTGGTCTGGACATATTTCACCGTGCGGCGGCGGTTCTTTGAAAGAATGTACTTTGCCGCGCCCTCGCCGGCAAGCTGACTTTCAAGCGTAACATAGTCAACAAGGTCATGCACCTGCAAAACATTGCCGCAGGCAAAAACGCCGGGGCGGTTCGTCTGGCGGTTTTCGTCAACAATCGCGCCGTTTGTAACGGGATCAATGATAATGCCGGCCATTCTTGTAAGCTCGTTTTCCGGAATGAGTCCGACGGAAAGCAGGAGCGTGTCGCACTCAACAAACTGCTCCGTTCCGGGAATGGGGCGGCGGTTTTCGTCAACATTGGCAATGGTAACGCCCTCAAGGCGCTCAATGCCGTGGGTTTTGATAACGGTGCAGGAAAGCTTGAGCGGAATGTTCAGATCCTCAAGGCACTGAACAATGTTCCGCGTAAGACCGCCGGAATACGGCATAAGCTCGCAGACCATTTCAACCTTTGCGCCCTCAAGGGTCATACGGCGCGCCATGATAAGACCGATATCGCCCGAGCCGAGGATAACAATCTTTTTACCGGGCATATAGCCGTCAATGTTGACATATTTCTGCGCCGTGCCTGCGGTCATGATACCGGAGGCACGGGAGCCGGGAATGTCCAGCGCACCGCGCGGTCTTTCACGGCAGCCCATTGCAAGGACAATGGCGGTTGCGGAAATTTCAATCAGACCGTCGGTATTATTTGTTGCAACAACAATGTTTCCTGTTCTTATTTCGGTAACCATGGTATCAACCTTAACGTCAATATCGGTTTTGTTCACCTGTTCAATGAAGCGGGCGGCGTATTCGGGGCCGGAAAGCTCCTCGCCGAAATAATGCAGACCGAAGCCCGTATGGATACATTGCTCAAGAATACCGCCGAGCGTTTCGGCTCTTTCAAGGATAATGATCTTTTTAACGCCGCACTCATTTGCTCTGAGCGCAGCGGCCATTCCGGCGGGACCTCCGCCGATTACAACGAGATCGTATTTAAGCATTATTTTCACCTCACTTCGTCTTTTTGAAAAGGATCTTTGAACCGTTGCCGTGCTTGGTAATCTGGTTCATCGGGATATCAAGCTCACGGGAGAGAATTTCAACAACCTTGGAGCCGCAGAAACCTGACTGGCACCTGCCCATTCCGGCTCTTGTTCTCCTCTTAACTCCGTCAACGTCCCTTGCGCCGCAGGGAGCCTTGATTGCGTCAACAATCTCGCCCTCCGTAATGCCCTCGCAGCGGCAGATGATCCTGCCGTAGCGCGGATCCTTTTTAATAAGCTCGGCTCTTTCCTCGTCGGAAAGCTCGTTGACCCTGACGGGAGCCGGTCGTGTTGTAACAAACTTTTCCTTGCGCTCATACTGCGGAGCCATCTCGCGGAATATTGAGCCGACATATCTTGCGATAGCCGGCGCGGCGGTAAGACCCGGCGATTCAATTCCGGCAACGTTGATGAATTTATCGTTCGCCTTGCTTCTTCCTATCACGAAATCGCTGTTGTCGCCTGCAATGTGGGCGCGCAGACCGGCAAAGGAGGTGATTGCATTGCGCGTTGTAAGAGCCGGAATAACCTCCTTAACGGCGCGCTTGACCGCGTCAAGCCCCTCAATGGTCGTGTCAACGTCCAGCTTGCTGTCAAAGTCAAGATCAATGGCCGTCGGACCCATAAGCACGTTACCGTGAGCGGTCGGAGTAACAAGGATACCCTTGCCCATTTTTGACGGACAATGGAAAAGGACGTGATTCACCATTTTGCTCTCGTTTTTGTCAAGGAGATAGTATTCGCCCTTTCGCGGAATAATTTTGAACGATGTATCGCCTATCATGTTTGCAATCTGGTCGGCAAAAACACCGGCGCAGTTTATAACATACTTCGCCTTGATAACGCCCGAGGCGGTGGTGATGAAGAAAAGATCGTCCTTGAACTCGATGTCAAAAACGCCGCTGTTGCGCTTGACTCTTGCGCCGTTGAGGCAGGCGTTTTCCGTTGCGGCAATGGCAAGCTCATAGGGACTGACGATTCCGGCGGTGGGTGCCCAGAGCGCGCCTACTGCCTTTTCGCTGATATACGGCTCCATTTCGCGCAGTCTTTCCTGGCTGATGATTTCCATATTGGGAACGCCGTTGTCAAAGCCGCGCTCAAAAAGCACCTCAAGCGTCTGCATATCGTCCCATGAATAGGCAACAACGAGCGAACCGATATTTTTATACGGCACCGAAAGCTTGTTGCAGTAGTACGCCATGAGTGACGCGCCCTGAACGTTCAGCTTCGCCTTGAGCGAGCCTGTTTCCGCATCAAAGCCGGCATGAACAATGGCGCTGTTTGCTTTTGAGGTACCCATGGAAATATCGCTGAATTTTTCGAGCATAACAATTTTAAGATCGAGCTTTGAAAGCTCGCGCGTGATGAGCGCACCGCAGACGCCTGCGCCGATCACGGCAACATCATATTGCATATTATCCAGTTCCTTTCGCTTTTGTAATGGTGATTTTTGCGTCCCTTTGTGCAGACTGCACCAAAAGAACCGCAAACTCATATCAAACAGATAATACCACTAATATTTGGAATAGTCAACAAAAATGGCGGCAGGAAAACTTAATTTTTTGTAAAATCAGATTAGAATTATATCAGTTTGCAGCAAGGACTGCGGCGCATTAAAGGCGGCTTTTCTCCGCGCTTAAACAAAGCGCAGCATCTTGACAAAAAGCGGCGCCGGTAATAAAATCAATATAGCGACCACCTGTGAAAAAAAATGAGCAACAGGAGTGATACGATGAAAAAATTCATGGGTTCGGATTTTCTTTTGAACAACGAGACCCAAAAGGAGCTTTTTGTCCTTTATGCAAAGGACAAGCCGATTTTTGACTGGCACTGCCACCTGAGCGCAAAGGAGATTTTTGAAAACAAGGCTCCGGAGAACCTTTGCGAGCTTTGGCTTTCCGGCGACCATTACAAATGGCGCGCCATGCGTTCGGCAGGCATTGAGGAAAAGTATATAACAGGT
>JAEDIH010000133.1 GCA_016292575.1 Clostridiaceae bacterium
ACAAGCAGCTCGTTGTTTTCAAGGTACTCGTCATAGGTTTCCTTTTTGTCGTACACGCCGTCCGCACGAAATTCAATGATTCTGTCGGCAACAGTCTGAACAAACTGGTGGTCGTGGGAGGTGAAAAGAAGCGAACCCTTGAACTTTATGAGGGCGTTGTTGAGCGAGGTGATAGACTCAAGATCAAGGTGGTTGGTCGGCTCGTCAAGAATGAGCACGTTCGCACCGGAGAGCATCATTTTGCAAAGCATGCAGCGCACCCTTTCGCCGCCGGAAAGAACCTTTGCCTTTTTTGTTGCCTCCTCGCCGGAGAACATCAGCCGTCCGAGCCAGCCGCGGACATCGCTTTCAAACTGAAGGTCGGAATATTTCCGCACCCAGTCGATGAGCGAATCCTCAACGCCGTCAAAGAAAGCAGAGTTGTCCGCCGGAAAGTATGCCTGAGAGGTGGTAACGCCCCATTTGAACGAGCCTTCGTCCGGCTCAAGCTCGCCCGTGATGATTTTGAAAAAGGTTGTTTTTGCAACTGCGTCCGTGCCGACAAAGGCAACCTTTTCATTCGGTCTTATTGTGAAAGTGACATCACTGAGCACTTTCCGTCCGTCAACGGTTTTTGAAAGGTGCTCAACCGTGAGCATATCGTTTCCGATTTCCCGTTCGGGTTTGAATTCGATGAACGGAAAACGCCTTGAGGAAACGGGCATATCTTCAATAACGATGGATTCAAGCAGCTTTTTGCGGCTGGTTGCCTGCTTGGACTTTGAGGCATTGGCGGAAAAGCGGGCAATAAATTCCTGAAGCTCCTTAACCTTTGCCTCGTTCTTTTTGTTCTGCTCACGAAGTTGCCGCTGAGCCATCTGAGTGTATTCGTACCAGAAGTCGTAGTTGCCCACATAGAGCGTGATTTTTCCGAAGTCGCAATCTGCAATGTGGGTGCAGACCTTGTTGAGGAAGTGTCTGTCGTGGCTGACAACGATAACGGTGTTTTCAAAGTTCAGCAAAAAGTCCTCAAGCCAGTTGATTGCGGCAACGTCAAGGTGGTTTGTCGGCTCGTCAAGAAGAAGAATGTCGGGATTTCCGAAAAGTGCCTGAGCAAGGAGAACCTTAACCTTTTGTTCGCCGGTCAGCTCTCGCATGAGCTTATAGTGAAATTCGTTGTGAATGCCGAGGGCGTTGAGAAGAATTTCGGCGTCGCTTTCCGCACTCCAGCCGTCCATTTCCGCAAACTCCTCTTCAAGCTCGCTTATTCTTATTCCGTCCTCCTCGGTGAAATCCTCTTTGGAATAAAGCTCTTCCTTTGCGTCCATGATTTCAACAAGCTTAGCGTTGCCCATGAGAACGGTGCGGATAACATCGTAATCGTCATAGGCGTAGTGATCCTGCCTGAGGACGGAAAGGCGCTCGCCCGGTGTGATGCTGACATAGCCCTTGTTCGGCTCAATTTCACCGGAAAGGATTTTCAAAAATGTTGACTTTCCTGCACCGTTTGCGCCGATGAGCCCGTAGCAGTTGCCCTTGGTAAAATTGATTGAAACGCTTTTGAAAAGCTCCCTTGAGCCGTACTGAAGCGTGACATTGTTTGTACTTATCATTGAAAACACTTCCTTTTTTGTTCAGTGTAAAAATCGGCTTAACTTATTAAGTATATCATATGAAAAGGTTTAAATCAACCGAAAAAAGAATAAAAGCAAGGCGCACATGATTGATATGATACAGAAAAAAGATTTGACAAAATTTGACGGTTATTATATACTGTTTACGCAATAGGAGGTAAGCTGTTATTAAATAGCAGTCATTTTATCCTTTTTTATAGCGATTAGCGGTTGTCCCAAACTGTGATTATGAAAAAACAATTTTACAGGGAGGGCTGTTTTTTTCTGTTTTTTTATATTCTCTCCCTTTTATATATATGCTCAGGCAAATACATAAAACGGAGGATGATGGCAATGATTATTGATATTATCAGTGTTATTGGAGCAATCGCTTCAGTAGCATCAATCATTGTATACATTGTAGATAAAAAAAGAAAAAGCAACCGCTAAGTTCCCAAGCTACCGGTTGCTTTTCTTCATAAAGTAATCACAGTTGGGCAATCGTTAATTGCCTCCTATTGCACTTTCATTTTACAACATTTCTCCATATTTGTCAAGCAGTCTATAATTATTAATATGAAAGGATTTGATAACATGATAATCAAAAGAATAATTTCATTGATATCTGCCTTTCTTCTTTTGCTCGGCGTTTCGCAGAGCGCGGCAAAGGAGATCATCGTTTCGTCCGAAAGGGAGTTGATTTTCACAGAAAAGCCCACGGAGGACTGCCACGCTTCAACCGTTCTTCCGCTTGAAAACGGAAACGTTGTTGCCGCCTGGTTTGCAGGCACAAAGGAAAAGGCCGATGATGTCAACATTCTCACCTGCGTGCGCACCGAAAACGGTTGGGGCGCACCCGTAAAGGTTACCGCAGACGAAAACACTGCGCACTGGAATCCGGTGCTTTTTGAGCTTCCGGACGGAAGAATTGCGCTGTATTTCAAGGTCGGAAAGGAAATTGCCTCTTGGAAAACCTACGTTTCGTATTCCGAGGACGGAGAAAGCTGGAGCGAGCCGCAGGAGCTTGTTGAGGGCGATACAAGTGGCGGCAGAGGCCCGGTTAAAAACAAGCCGATTACGCTTTCCGACGGCACAATTCTTGCTCCGGCGTCCGATGAAAGCGGAAAAACGTGGAGTGTATTTGTGGATATCTCGCACGACGGCGGAAAAACGTGGGAAAAATCCGCGCCTGCTCCGGCAAAGCTCGGTCTTGTTGACGTTCCGATGATTCAGCCCTCTCTCTGGCAGTCACAAGACGGGGCAGTTCATATGCTCACAAGGACAAAGGTCGGAAGAATTTACCGCAGCGACTCTTACGACGGCGGAAAAACGTGGTCAGAGGCATACCCGACAAGGGTTGGAAACAACAACAGCGGTCTTGACCTTGACACAGACGAAAAGGGAAGAATTTTTCTCGTTTGCAATCCGCACCCGTTCATCGGCATACGCTCTCCGCTTTCGCTGCTTGTTTCAACCGATGACGGAAAAAGCTTCAGGCGGATTATGAACCTTGAGTTCGGCGTTGGTGAATATTCATATCCGGCAATAGTAGTAAAGGGTGACACGATTCATATCACCTATACCTATGAGCGCGACTACATTGTTTACCGTCAGATAAAAATCAAATAATCAGAGCTTACATAAAAACACCGCCTGCTTTTCATTGCGAACTGCAAACGGTGCTTTTCTTTTTGTTTTATTGTGTTATTCTGCGCTGACGTCTCTGATATAGTTTTTGAAGAAGACAAGCGCGTCGTTCATTGCCTTGATGGGAAGTCGCTCGTTCGTTCCGTGGGTGCAAAGCATCAGCGAGGTATCAATCTTAAACGGAGCGTAGCGATAGATGTTTTCGCAGACAGGCTCATAGTGGCAGGCGTCCGTTCCGCCCATTACAAGGAACGGTGCAACGATCGCCTTCGGCTCGATAGACTTGCAAAGGCGCTCAATAATCTTAAAGGAACGCGAGTCTGTCGGCGAGAATTTTGAAGCCTCCTTGCTGTTGAGTACCCTGACTTCGATATCCCTGTTCCGGACAACCTTTTTGATGTGTGCAACAATATCGTCGGTGGTTGTTCCGGGCATTGCACGGAAATTAACCGTAATTGCCGCTCTTTGCGGAAGAACGTTTGCCGCCGGGCTGCCCTCGGCCATTGTGATTCCGGTGGTTGTCCTTGTCATGCAGGCAGCGGGCGGAATGAGCTTGCAGACCTGAAGCAGCAGAGGATAGAGCACGGGGAGATTGCAGGTGATAAGACGGACGGGATAGGTGCAGTTGCGCGCTATTGAATCGAAGAGGAACTTCATGTTTGCGGTAAAGGAGGCCTTGAACTGATTGTTTTCAAGATCCTTGATAACGTCCGCCATTTTGCCGAGTGCCGTGTGCTTCGGCGGCTGAGAGGAGTGACCTCCCTTTGCGTTGACAACAATTTCAATGTCTGCATAGCCCTTTTCGGCAATGCCGATTCCTGCAAGATACTTGTCGTTGAGAACGCCGGGAATGTTAACGGGCAGCATTGCTCCGCCCTCGTCAAGGATTGCGTCAAGACGGACGCCCTTTTCGCGCAGATAGTTCATGATGTCATTTGCGCCGTTCTTGTCGTTTGCAACAACCTCTTCGTTATCGCCGAAGAGGAGATAAACGTCCCTTTCCGGAGCAAAGCCGTCCTCAAGCAGAGCTTCAACCGCTTCCATTACGCAGATGAGGTGGTTCTTCATATCTAGAGCACCGCGACCCCAGACAAATTCGCCATCGTCAACGCCGTCGAACGCGGGGTGAGTCCAGTCCCCCTCGGTGCCGGAGGAAACGGGAACAACGTCCTGGTGGGCAAGCAGGGCAACGCCGTCAAGGTCGCTGTTTTTGCCCTTCCAGCGGTAAACAAGGTTCGCCGGAGGAACAACGGTTTTTTCAAGGTTCTTTGCAATAAGGGGATACGCTTCGTCAAGGAACTTGTGGAACTTTTCAAATTCGTTCCAGTCAACAAGCTCTATATCCCTGTATGAAACGGTTTTAAACTGAATTGCCTTTGAAAGGTTGCGGCGGTAACGCTCAACGTTGACCTCCTCTTTGGTAAGGGAGGCAACAACTCTCTTTTTCGGTTTAAACACTGCGGCATGAACTGCGTTTGCAGCGGCTGCCGCGCCGAGCGCGGAAAGAACAAGCTTTGATTTTTTCATTAATACAACTCCTTTTTTGCGGCATAACCCATATTCGGATTTAACGCTATACTTTAAAATTATATACCAAGTTTTCAAAAAAATCAAATATTTTTG
>JAEDIH010000134.1 GCA_016292575.1 Clostridiaceae bacterium
GAAGCATTACGTCGAGTATTGCAAGGTCAAAGACGGTTTGCTTCACTTTTTCAAGTGCCTGAGAGCCGGTGAAGCACTTCACCGTTTCATAGCCCTCGTTTTTGAGGTAAACTTCAATTAGGTCGGCAATTTCCTTTTCATCGTCAACAATGAGAATTTTCATTTATATTACACTCTCCAAAGAAATGCGATTTGATTTTTCCAACAAACAGTATAACACAAATTGTTCAATTTGTTCCTTACAATTTCCTTAAATTTGTAAAAAGTCGGTCACAGCGGCGGGAAAGAGCCTTTTGCATTTTTCGCCCTTTGAGGGAAAAATGCGGAAAAATGTTCCGGTGAGTTTTTTATACTCTTGAAATTTATTGGGTAATATGATAACATGATTATGTCTTAATTGGAAAGTAGTGGTTACACAGACAATTTAGCTAAACAAAATCACACGCACATAAAAACCTGTATGGCATAAATTTTTACATGAAAAAATTTTTATCAAGGAGTGATACTTTTGAAAAAGCTCATATCTGTCTTAATGGCTTTGATTCTTGTGTTTTCCATATGTTTATCAATTCCGACCTCGGCAAAAGCTTTGCAAACCTCTTTGCCGGAATCGGGACAGCTTGATTTCAGCAAAAGCAGCATAAAAAAGGGTAATTTCAAATATGAATTTAAAACTATAGATCATGTCGAATATTGCAGAAAGGTTTATGACGATGGCTATAGTACGGCTTATACGGTGGGCGTTTTGTTTGACACTCTCGAATACACCAAAACCGCAACCGAAATTAAAATAGTCGGACAGATTGACGGCATACCTGTTACCGAGGCCGGAATTGAGTACTGCAAAAACTCAACCGAAAGGCTTATATACGATTGTTATAACACTAAGATCAGCGAAAATACCGAAGACCTCGGAAAAAGATACGTTTGCTATAATACATATGACGGCAATGACGGAGCAATCGAAAAGCAGATTGGAGCCAATGTCCAGAAGGTTACAATTCCCACTTCAATAAAGCTCATACCTGCAGAGTGTTTTTCAAATATGAAAAAGCTCAAAAAGGTCTCATTGCCGAAGAGTCTTGAAAAATTGGGTCAGGGCGCATTTATGAACTGCGTATCGCTTGAGTCTGTAATCTTTGGCGGCGATAAGGTTACCAATATATTTGAAAAAACCTTCCAAAACTGCACGGCGTTAAAAACAGTCAAATTCAATAAGAACAAAATCGAATCAATCGGAAACTTTGCTTTTTATAACTGCAAGGCGCTCAAAAAGATTAATCTTCCGGTTTCACTTCGCTCTCTCGGCGGCTCGGCGTTTGAAAAATCAGGTCTTGAAGCTGTTACGATTCCCGAAAATGCAAGCTTGCCGTCGGGCTTTAACGAAGATGAAATGTGGAATACCTTCAAAAACTGCAAGTCCTTGAAAACAGTTACATTCCTCGGCAAGAATGTGTTTATTCCGAGCGGTATGTTCTGGGGCTGTGACAATCTTTCAGTAATTAATCTGAAAAAGGCAAAAACAGTTCAGCTTTCCCTTTATGATTATGTTACCGTTAATGCAATTTCGACCAAAAAGGATGTTCTCAAAATTAACGTAAACAACAATTCGGTTGCAAAAAATCTTGCAGGCAAGCTGAATAAGCAAGGCGAAGTCTGCAAATGCAAAAAAGCAAGAATTTATGTTGAGGGTGACCTTAAATACAATGTTCCGGCTGAAAAACATACCTACAAAACCGTAAATGCGAAGAAGGCAACATATTTTAAAGACGGTCACACAGCTTATAAGTACTGCACAAAATGCGGCTACAAAATCGGATATAAAAAAATATCTAAGCTTGTTTTGGACAAGCCGCAAATCACGGTTACCGGCAAAAAAGGCGCAATCGAAGTCAAATATAACGCCGTTAAGAATGCGACCGGTTTTCAGATCAGATACATTGACAGCAAAGGAAATACCGTTAACAAAAGCTACAAGACTTTAAAGTCAATGGCCGTAACACTCAAAAATCTTCCGGCAGGAAGCTGCAAAGTCTATGTCAGTGCTTTTGTTATCAGCGGAAAGCAGACCGCATTTTCAAACTGGAGAGGAAGAACCGTAACGGTGCGGTGAGATTAATATTTGAATAGTTTTAGGGGCTGTCGCTCTTCGTTTTACCGATTTGCGACGGCCCCCTTTTGATTTATTTATATCCAAGGTTCCTTTTGTTTTTAATGTATCCTGACGTCTCACTGTACGGCGTGAGGAAATAGCTCCAGTTGCCGTCACATTCGTAGTTTCCGGTCTCCATCAGGTAGACCCTTCCGTTTATTTTAACCTCACACCAGAAATGCTGCCAATAGCGACCTGCGCTGTAATTTCCGCGGTAGCCCTGGATCAGATAAGCGTCGTAGCCGAGATACGCCATCATCTCTGCCATTGCGCCGTTATACTGAACGCATTGACCGAGCCTGTAGGTAAAGATTGCGTCTGCAAAACCCTTGCCGGCAATTTTGTTCCAATCGTTTCCGACTGCGTAGGTGACTTTTTTGTTGATCCAGTTGAGGGTATACCTGAGCTTTTCTTCGCGCGACATTCCTTTTTTGAAGTGCTTATCGGCAAATTTTTTGAGCACTTTCTGATCTCTGTCTGAAATTGTGTAGGTATAGCAGGATGTCTTTGAGCCTTGGGTGTTGTAGATTTTAAAGCTTGTGCGCTTTTTGAGCTGTGCACCGGCCAGTATTGTTGAGGGCGTGTTGCTTTGGCAATAGGAGCCGTCAAGACTGTAATAGGTCTTGTTGCCGATTTTTTTGTAGGCGCAGACGGTGTAGTAGTAAGTATATTTCGGATTGATAGTTGTGTCGGTAAAGGTGCGTTTGCTGTTTTTTGTGAATGTTGCAAGCTTTTTACGGCCGGAAAGGCTCGTCTTTTTGACCGTCCGCCGATAGATTATATAGCCGTCAGCCTTCGCGTTCTTTTCCCAGGTCAGCTTGATTGATTTTTTGTAAAGCGCACCGGTGACGGTCGGCTGGAAAAGGGGAGTTGTCACACAGAGCGTTACGGGCTTACCGTTATATTTTTTTCCGTCCTTTTCGGAGATGACAGGAACGATACGATAGGTATATTTTGTAAGCTGAGCGGTCTTTTTGTCGGTGAATCCGGAGTAGCTGTTTTTGCTTTTTCCGATGTATTCATACTTTTTCTTGCCGGCGTTATACCTGTAAATGTTGTATCTTTCCGGCTCCTTTTCCCCGTACCAGCTCCAGTAAAGTGTAACGGAGGCGTCCGCATTCGCTTCAATACTCGGATAGCTGACCGCCGGAACAACAATTTTGAACGTTGCCGTTTTTGTTCCCGTGTAGATGTCGCCGATGAAGGTGAGTTTTACCGTTGCCGTTCCGGGGAAGGTGTTGTTTGAATATGTAACGGTGTAATCATCGTCCTCATCGAGATAGTAGTCCTTATATTTTACCGTGAGATACGGGCAGCGCTTATAGCCGGTATACTCAACTTCATTTTCATAAAATGATATGGAAATTGCCTTTGCCGGAATTTTCGTAATTGAGAAGGGTTCTTTAATGCTTCCAACGTAATCGCCGATACCGCTGATGCTGACGTAGGCTGTACCGATGCGGCAGTTGTTTTCGTATTCAACGGTGAAGTCCTTGTCTTTGACAAGTGTTTTTCCGTCAAGAGTTATTGTGACCTCAGGTTCAATATCTTCATAAAAATCAAAATAATAGCTTGCTGCACTCAGCTTGATGTCTGCCTTTGCGATGTCGCTGTAATACCTGACTGAAAAGCCGTTTTGCTTTGCGTAATTTTCGGCATAGCTTCCTTTGACGCAGCAGACCGTAAAGCCGGAAATTTTTTGAATATCCGGCTCGTTTTTGCCGTCTTCGTCCCAATAGTATTCGCTGTCCCAAAAGCTGTCCCAATCCTGCCAAAAGCCGATGCCTTCTATTGAGGTGACGGAGGCGGGGATAAAAATGCTCCTTGGATAATCTTCCGAGGACGGCTTGAGCTTGATGTCGGTGACGGTGTAAACCGTGTAAAGATCGCTTTCGTCATCATACAGACGGACAGATGACGGAAGAAAGGGCATTGAACCGTCATAGTCTTCTACGTTTACTATCATAGCTCTTTTTGAAGCGGAATCCGCGACCCATTCAAACCACGTTTCTTCTTCGCCGCGCTCGTGACAGGAGGAATGTGTGTTTTCGTTGTCCCAGACTGCGGAGACCGTGAGGCAGAGAATGAAAGCCGTTGCTGCCGCAAGGAAAATCGCCGCGCCCAATTTTAATGTCTTTTTCATTTTTTTACCCCGTTTTTAAATAATGATATTAATATAGCACAGAAATTCTGTTTTGGCAACAGTTATCATTTGGAAAAGTAAAAATACTTTAATAATGTTTTAAACGGGCTTTTGATGTGCAAAAATATTTATAATAAAGTCTTTACTTTTTTCTTTCGCTGTGTTATAATCTTTCAGCGTTATGCCTGTTTCCCGGTTTTCGGACAAAGCTCAATGAGCGCTTCACCGACCGTTTGCTGAGGGCACGGCTCGCAAATATTTTAATGAGGTGAAAACCATGATTACCAAAGAAGAAAAGAGCAAGATCATTGCCGAGTATGCTATCCATGAGGGCGACACCGGCTCGCCGGAGGTTCAGATTGCTGTTCTCACAAGCAGAATCAATACCCTCACAGAGCATCTCAAGACCAACAAGAAGGATCACCACTCTCGCCGCGGTCTTCTTAAAATGGTCGGTCACAGAAGAAACCTGCTTGCCTATCTCCAGAAGAAGGATATCGAAAGATATCGTTCTATCGTTGCAAGACTCGGACTTCGTAAATAATTGCGCTTTTTCGGCAGGC
>JAEDIH010000135.1 GCA_016292575.1 Clostridiaceae bacterium
CTTTCAAGCGTGATAATCATAACTCACCTCATAATAACGAATAACATTATATAGACATCAAAACATTTTGTCAAGTAATTTTTCATGAACAATCAAAAAAACAGGGAAATTGTCAGTTGACTTTATATACATTCGCCTCAAACGGAGTCAGATCCTGAGTTTTGTCGGAATTGACGTTGGTTGCAATGAGCGTATATTCCTTTGTGACAGGCGTCCTTTTTGCCCTTTTCGGCGTAAGGTTCAGCTCAACAAAGTATTCGCCGTCGCCCTCAAGCGTTCTGAAAAAGCAAAGAACATCTGAGAATTTCTCATCATAAAGAGTGAAGCCGCCGTATACAAACGCCGGGTGCTCATGGCGCAGGGCAATCATCTTTTTAAAGAAATTGAGGACGGAGTTTTCGTTCTTTTCCTCGGTTTCAACGTTGATTTCCTTATAGTTCGGATTGACCTCGATCCACGGCTTTCCGGTTGAAAAGCCCGCGTTCTCCTGCGTGTTCCACTGCATGGGCGTCCTTGCGTGGTCGCGGCTGCCTGCCCAAACGGTGCGGTAGGCCTCGTGCGGCGTTTTGCCCTTTGCACGCAGTTCATTGAAAAGATTGAGGCTTTCAACATCGCGGAAATCGTCCATCATGCGAAATTCGCTGTTGCTCATGCCAATTTCCTGACCCTGATAAACAAACGGAGTACCCTTGAAGGTCATCTGCATTGTGCAAAGCAGCTTGCTCAGCTCGTTGCGGTAAAAGCCGTCCGGGCATACCTTTGAGGTCATGCGCGGCCAGTCATGGTTTTCAAAGAATACAACCGGCCAGCAGTGATTGCCGTAATTCTGCTGCCACTTGACAAGCTCCTTTGCCATCGGTCGCAGGTCGTAGGTATATTTTTGGAAACGCTTTTTGCCGGGGTTATCCATGTGATCAAAGGAGAAAACAACACTCAGCTCCTTGCGGTAATCGCCGGTCATAAGCTTGCTCATTTCAATTCCCGTTCCCTGACATTCGCCGACGGTGAATGCGTCATACTTTGAAAAAGTGTTCTCGTTCATCTCTCTCAGATATTCATGAAGACGCGGACCGTAGAAATAATGCTCAACGCCCTTGAAGCCCATTAGAGTTCCGATAAGCTCCTGACCGTCCGGCAGACCGGGGGTTTTGGAAATGAAGCTGATTACGTCAAGACGGAAGCCGTCAACGCCCTTTTCAAGCCACCAGTTGATCATATCGTAAAGCTCGCGGCGCAGGTTTTCGTTTTCCCAGTTGAAATCCATCTGCTTTTTGCTGAAAAGATGAAGCGCCCACTGCTTTTTTTCCGGATAATAATTCCATGCACTGCCGGAGAAAATTGAATCCCAGTTGTTCGGCGGTGTGGTTTCATCGCCGTCACGCCAGATGTAGTAGTCCTTATACGGCGAATTTTCGTCTTTGAGCGCACTTTGGAACCACTCGTGCTCATCGGAGCTGTGGTTAATGACAAGGTCCATAATGAGCCTCATGCCGCGCTTATGTATTTCGGAAAGGAGAACATCAAAATCCTCCATTGTTCCGAACTCTTTCATTATCTTGCGGTAGTCGCGGATATCATAGCCGTTATCGTCGTTCGGCGAATCGTAAACGGGACTGCACCAGATTGCGTTGATTCCAAGCGATTTAAGGTAGTCAAGCTTGCTGATGATTCCCTGAAGATCGCCGATGCCGTCTCCGTTTGAATCGCAGAACGAGCGCGGATAGATCTGATAGAACACCGCCTCCTTCCACCATTTCGGCTCAATGGGTGCGTCATCCTCAAGCGGAGCATCCTTTTCGCTGTTGAGGATTCCGAGAAGAGAATCAATGAACTTATTATCAATTTTTCCTGCCGTAAGCTTTTGAAGCGCAGAAATTTTCAAAGAACCGAGCGGTGTATTTGTAATGACTGAAAGGTCAAGACCTGCGGCATAAAGAGCCTTTGCAAGGATATCATGCCCCGCCGGGGATTTGAGTATATCTTTGAGTTTTGTTTCCCTTGTTACTGTAAAGCTTTCCATTGTTGTCCTCCGTTTCGCCGTGCGGCTTTGCTTGTTATATTATCATACACCACCGGGGAATTTTTTTCAAGTAAAAGACTTTGCTTTTTTATATTGTGAACTAATTTAATTCCCGAACAAATTAAAATTATTAAATTTGCCATTTACAACCGGAAAAGTTGCAGAAATTATGCGACTTTTTTCAGTCTTAGCACTTATAACAGAGGGATATTTTTTCCCTTAAACAATTCGTTAAGAGGGTGAAAAAAACGGCAGTTATAAGAGACAGAAAAGCAAAGAATTTTACGGTGATGAGCAACAGGCCGCTAAGAGAAACTGCAATGAGTCTCAAGGCAAAGGGTCTGCTTGCGCTCTTGCTCTCGCTCCCCGAGGATTGGGACTTTTCAATCAAAGGAATCTGCGCAATCTGCAAGGAAAATGAATCGGCGGTAAGAGCGGCTCTCGGCGAGCTGAAAAGGTTCGGTTATCTGAAAATCAGAATGAAAAAACCGAACGAAACTCAAAGCGGAAGAATTGAATATGAGTACGATATTTTTGAACGTCCGACAAAAAAACAGTCTTGCGAAAATCTGTATGCTGAAAAAGAGCAAGCTGAAATTCTGACTACTGAAAAACGTGCACAATTAAATAAAGATAAACAAAATAAAGATAAATTAAATAAAGATAAATCAAATACTAATAAAGAAAACAAGGCAAAAGAAAAGCTTGCGCCGGGCAATGTTGAAAATGTTGAAAACTTTTCAGACGATGACAACGTTCTGAGCCTTGAGGAAATGCGGAGAATCTTCGATAAATATAGCGGCTTTGGTTCTTGACCTCTTTTCTCCTTCGTGATAAAATCAAACCGTAAGACAAATATTATAACAAAAGGAGAATTGCAATGGAGCTTTCGGACATTCTTTCAAAAGTGGATCATACCGTACTCGGTCAGGCTTCAACCCTTGCCGACATCAAAACCCTTTGCGATGACGGAATAAAATACGGCTGCGCAAGCGTTTGCCTTCCGCCCTCATTTGTTAAAAAAGCAAAGGAATATGTGAAAGACAAAATCAAAATCTGCACCGTAATCGGCTTTCCGAACGGCTACAACACCACCGCCGTCAAATGCTTTGAGGCCGCCGAAGCGGTAAAGGACGGCGCGGACGAAATTGACATGGTCATTAACATCGGCGCACTCAAGGACAAGGATTACGACTATGTCCTCAACGAGATTAAGGAGGTTAAAAAAAGCTGCGGCGGAAAGCTGCTCAAGGTCATTATTGAAACCTGCCTGCTCACCGAGGAAGAAAAAATCAAAATGTGCGAGATAGTCTCCGACTCCGGCGCGGACTTCATCAAAACCTCAACCGGCTTTTCAACCGGCGGAGCAACAAGAGAGGACATTGCCCTTTTTGCCTCCCACGTTAAGCCGCACCTTAAAATTAAGGCTGCCGGAGGAATTGCAAGCCTCAAGGACGCGGAAGATATGCTCGCGCTCGGCGCGTCAAGGCTCGGAACAAGCAGGATTGTTAAAATTGTCAAAAACGAAGAAGCTCACGGCTATTGATTGGAGGAAAAAGCTATGAAAGACACACCGCATATTAATTTAAAAAGCGACATCGGTTTTGCAAAAACCGTCCTCATGCCCGGAGATCCGCTCAGAGCAAAGAAGATTGCCGAAACCTTTCTTGATTCCGCCGTCCTTGTTAACAACGTCCGCGGCGTTCAGGGCTACACGGGCTTTTACAAGGGACACAAGGTTTCCGTAATGGCAAGCGGAATGGGTATTCCCTCAATCGGAATCTACTCGTTTGAGCTTTTCAGCTTTTTCGACGTTGAAAACATTATCCGTATCGGTTCAGCCGGCGGAATCGGCGAGGGCGTGAAGCTCAGAGACATTGTTGCAGGCATCGGCGCAAACACAAACTCGAACTTCGGAAAGCAGTACGGCGTTACGGGAACGATTGCACCCACCTGCTCGTTTGAGCTGCTTTGCGCCGCCGCCCGGACTGCAAAGGAAATCGGCGTCAACCTCAAGGTCGGAAATCTTTATTCCTCGGACACGTTCTATGACGCGGACAGCGAAAACTTACAAAAATGGGCAAAGGCAGGCTCGCTCGCCGTTGAAATGGAGGCCGCCGGGCTTTACCTTACGGCAATGCACCTGAAAAAGCGCGCGCTTGCAATCTGCACCGTCTCCGACCTCCCGTTCACGGGAGAGGGCTGCACGGCCGAGGAAAGGCAGAACACCTTTACCGACATGATGCGACTTGCGCTTGAAACAGCGATAAAAATTGACGAAGCCTGATTTTTCGGAAAGGAGAAAGGTTGATGAACATCAAGCGTGTTTTTCTCATTGTGCTTGACAGCGTCGGAATCGGCGAGCTTCCGGACGCGGCGGACTATGGTGATTTGGGCAGCAACACAATAAGAGCCTGCTGCAAGCAACCCGGCTTCAGCGTGCCGAGCCTCAAAAAATGCGGTCTTTTCAACATTGACGGAGTTGATTTTGAAAAGGGAGCCGAAAAGCCCTCGGGCGCATACGGAAAATGCGCCGAACGCTCAAAGGGCAAGGACACAACAACCGGTCATTGGGAAATTTGCGGTCTTATCTCAGAAAAAGCGATGCCGACCTTTCCGAACGGCTTTCCGCAAAAGCTTCTTGACGAGTTTTCGGCACTCACCGGACGGAAAATTCTTTGCAACAAGCCTTACTCGGGAACAAAGGTTATCAAAGACTACGGCGAAGAACACCTTAAAACAGGCGCGCTGATTGTTTACACCTCCGCCGACAGCGTTTTCCAGATTGCGGCGCACGAAGCAATCGTTCCGGTTGAA
>JAEDIH010000136.1 GCA_016292575.1 Clostridiaceae bacterium
ACCGGAATGATCGATCCCGTTCGTCCGGAGGTCAAGGCTTCTATTGAGGAATGCAGAAACGCCGGAATCACTCCGATAATGATAACCGGTGACCATATAAATACCGCAAAAGCGATTGCAAGAGAGCTTGGAATACTCTCCGATGACAGTCAGGCAATGATGGGTTCGGATATCGACCAATACTCCGATGAGGAATTCGTGGATATAGTTCAGAAGGTTCGCGTTTATGCACGCGTTCAGCCCGAGCACAAAACAAGGATAGTCAATGCCTGGCGCTCGCTCGGCTATGTTACTGCAATGACGGGCGACGGTGTTAACGACGCGCCGTCAATCAAGAGTGCGGACATCGGCGTCGGAATGGGCATCACCGGAACGGACGTTACCAAAAATGTTGCAGATATGGTTCTTGCCGACGACAACTTTGCAACCATTGTTTCCGCAGTCGGAGAGGGCAGACGTATCTATGACAACATCAGGAAAGCAATTCAGTTCCTGCTTGGCTCCAACCTTTCAGAGGTGCTTTCCGTTTTCTTTGCGTCTGTAATGAATTTCACAATTCTTCAAGCTCCGCATCTGCTCTTCATCAATCTTGTTACCGACTGCTTCCCCGCTCTTGCGCTTGGACTTGAAAGACCGGAAAGCGATATTATGAGAAGAAAGCCGCGCTTGAAGGACGACGGAATTTTTGCCGGCGGACTTGGCATCGACTGCTTCTATCAGGGCGTTCTTGTAACGCTTCTGACCGTTATCGCGTTCTATACCGGCGAATTCCTTGAAACGGGAAAGCTTGTTTTCAGAAATATTCAGGACAGTGCCGAGGGTATGACAATGGCGTTCTTCACAATGTCCATGTGTGAAATTTTCCATTCGTTCAACATGCGCTCGCAGCGCGGCTCATCTGTGAAGCTCCTCTTCTCGGGCAGCCATAACAAGGCACTGTATCTTGCAATGGCGGCTTCCCTGCTTCTCACCACCGCTGTTGTTGAAATCGACTTCCTTTCCAATCTTTTCGGCTTTGCTCATCTTGATACAAAGGCATACCTCATCTCGCTTTTCCTTGCCTTCCTCATCATTCCGATTGTTGAGCTTGTTAAGGCGATACAGAGAGGAATGGCAAAAAAGTAAGACCCTTGCCGTCTTGCTATGAAAAAATGACCGCTTGAGCCGTAATATTTTGCTTATCAACACGCCTGCCGTTCTTGACAACGGCAGGCGTAAATGTTACTATTACCATACTGAAAAATTGCTCTTTGTTCGTAAAAATGCTATTGTTGTGATAAAAATTGCTTTTTGTTCAGAAGCGGAAAAGGTTTTCAAAAAGACCGCTTTTTCCTCCCGGACGTTTCGGCACTCGGCAGGGTCTTTCCGGAATGTCAACGCAGACAAGGATGGTGTCGTCACCGATAACCTGGATATCGTTCCAGCAGATGCGGATATCCTCCTCCTTGCCGAAAAGGCCGAAGCAGCGGCATTTGCCCCAAACAATGATTGAAACCAGCCTGCCGTCGCAGGTGTTGATTTCAACATCGGAAACAAAGCCGATGCGGCAGCCGCTTTTGGCGTTGATTACCTCCTTGTTCCTCAGCTCGGTTATTGAACAGCAGTTCATTTAATCACCTCGGTTCCTTAATTCATTTTTATGCGCGTTCTCTCATATATATTTCAAAAAAGCTGCCTTACGCGGCATTTTTATGGGAGAGATGATAATGAAAATTGAAGTCAGAAAAGCCTGCCGAACGGATCTTTATGCCGTTCTTGACCTTGTGTTTGAAAAAAAGCCGGTTTTTGACCTTGCGCTTTGCAACCGCTTTGACGAGGTTCTTGCCCAGACCGGTCACAGCGTTCTGCTCTGCTTTGTTGGCGGTGCGCTTTGCGGAGTGATGAGCGTTGCTGTTGTTGACGGAATAACGGACAAGTTCCCCGTTGCGCTGTTCTGCGGCGGAAAGATTAAGGACGGCTGCAACCGCGAGGAGGTTAAAAAAGCCCTTATCCAAAAAGGCGAGGAAACGGCAAAAAGCTATGGCTGTAAAAGAATATACTGCTGATGAACGGTGAACCAAGTCCTACACAGAAGAAAATTGTGTTGGTAGTGGATAAATTTGCAGGAAATTATACATATTTATTAACTGAACGTTAACACGGCGTTTATGACATCTTAACAGATTCGGCTTATAAGAGTAGGTGGAGAATCAAAGAAGTAAACCGGATTTCGCTTCCGCAGCAGGCAAAAACGTGCAAAGGATTCAATAACTATGGAAAAGCCAAACCGAAAATATAAACGCCTCCTTGACGCAAGAAGAAAGCTCTTCTTCGGGCAGGGAAAGCTGGAGTCGCTTTGCGATATGCTCCAAAGAATGAACAGGTATTACCGTGGTCGAGACTGCATTGTTGAAAAGGTCGGAAAGAACACCGTTACGCACACCGTTGACGATTTTTACTCCGACGTCCTTTGCGCTGCTGCTTTCCTCAACAGTCGGGGTTTTCAAAAAAAGCACGCCGCAATAGTCGGCGAAAACTCATACAGTTGGCTGGTTGCGTTTTTTGCAGTGAGCTGCCTCGGCGCTGTTGCTGTTCCCATTGACAGGGAACTGACCGATTCTGAGATTGCAAAGCTTTGCAAAAAAGCGGACTGCAGCGCTGTCTTTTTCAGCAGAACATATAAAAATGCCGCGCTCGAATGTAAAACCGATGAAAACTTTCTTACCGTTTGTCTGAACGGCGAAAACTGCGGGGAAAGCATTTCTCTCGGCAATCTTATTCATGAGGGCGGAAAGCTTCTTGAAAGCGTGACGGCAAAGGAAAGCATACTCTGCGCAAAGCCCGGGGACGCGGCGGCGATTGTTTTCACCTCCGGAACTACGGGGGAAAACAAGGGCGTTGTGCTGACTCACCGCAATTTTGCTTCAAATGTTTATGCGGTTCTCGGCGTCATTGAGCCTGTATACAGCGCAATGTCCGTTTTGCCGATGAACCACACCTATGAGCTTTCGTGCTGCGTTTTTTCGGCTCTGTGCCTGAACGCGGTGCTGTATATTAACGACAGCCTGAGACATTTTCAAAAAAATCTCCTTGAGTTCAAGCCCGAAGCAATGGCAGCCGTTCCGCTGCTTATGGACAATATATATGAACAGATAATCAAAAGCGCGGACGCGACCGGAAAGCTTAAAAAGCTTATGAGGGCCGCAAGGCTCAGCAGAACGCTTTTGAAAGCCGGAATAGATATAAGAAAGCTCCTGTTTTCGTCAATACGCGAAAGATTCGGCTACCGTTTGCCGATGATTGCCGTTGGCGGAGCGTCGGTAAACGGCGAAAGGGCGCGCTTTCTTGCGGCTCTCGGCTTCAATATATATATCGGCTACGGGCTGACGGAGGCCTCGCCCCTTGTTGCCGTGAACGATGACGTTCTTTTCAACTGCGAAAGCGTCGGAAAATGCGTAAGCTGCACCGAATGCAGAATCCTTTCTCCCGATGCGGACGGAGTCGGAGAGCTGGCGGTAAGGGGCAGCAACATTGCAAGCGTCTATTACGGCGAAGCGGACGCCACCGCTCTCTCGTTCAAGGACGGCTGGTTTTTGACCGGTGATTACGGCAGAATGGACAAAAACGGAAAAATATATATTTCCGGACGAAAAAAGAATCTTATCATTCTTGATAACGGAAAGAACATTTATACCGAAGTGCTTGAGGCATTTTTTGCTGAGAATTGTCCGTTCATCAGGGAGGCTGTTGCCTTTGAACATACCAGACGTGTGAACGGCGAAACGGTAAAGCTGCTTGCCCTTGCGGTCAGCATTAAGGAAGGCTTTTTTGAAAACGAAAGCGACGATAAAATGCTTGAAAAGGTCTCTCGGGAGATTTATCTTCTCAACGAAAAGCTTCCGGCCTATAAACGTATTGCCGACGTTATGGCAGTGCGCCATGAATTTGAAAAAACCTCAACGATGAAGATAATAAGAAAGAACGTTGAGGAGGAATATAAAAAATATACAGATTTGAGGGATAAAAGCCATGCTTGAAAAAATTATTGCAATACTTTCGGAATATACCGTTGTTGACCCGGAAAAAATTACTGAAAAGACCAATTTCAAAAACGACCTTGCGCTTGACTCGCTTCAGCTTATCAATCTTGCCGGAGCTGTTGAGGAGGAATTTAACATTACCCTTTCCGACCGCGACGCAATGAATCTGCGTACCGTCGGCGATGTTATCCGCTTTGTTGAGATGCAGGAACAATAAAAACCAAGGGAACCTCTGAATAAATCACAGCATACGCTTTGATGCACATATTACCTGCATCTTTCCGGTCATATTGCACAAAAGGCGCTTGAAATCCGACAGAATGCGGCTTTTGCACAATCTGACGGCGTAATCTGTACATCAGATTTAATCAGAGCTTCCCAAGAATTTTTAATTGTTGTTTTGTGAACGGATTATTGACATTTTGTGAACGGGGTGCTATAGTATAGTTATAGTTAGTGCTAAACCTATACTGAAGGAGGTTGTCACAATGGAAAAGGTTGCAGTTTTAATGGACCTGATTACAAAAATTCTTATCCTTGTAAAGCACCTTGTCGATATGACCTGATTTAATTGCTGTTAAACAAAGGCTATAATTCACAGTAAGCGTTTTTGTTCTCCGCTTACTGTGAATTATAGCCTTTAACTTTTTTGTTTAAGTCAGTTTGCCGTTTTGCGCAATTTGACAGATTATTCATATGCGACCGGCAGAATTATCAGAGGCAATCTGCGCATACTTAGATACGGGAAAGTTTTTTCCTAATAAACCGATTAAGGAGAAAAATGTATGGCAAAGCAGAATATGAACCGTCAGCA
>JAEDIH010000014.1 GCA_016292575.1 Clostridiaceae bacterium
CCGGTGCAGACTTCAACCAGGGCGGCGCTCAGGGCGGAAACAACGGCGGCTATACCGACGCAGGCTACACCGACGCAAACTTTACCGACGCTAACTGAAGTTAGATATCAGATTTTGATTTAGACATTAGACGCTGCGCAATGCAGCTCTAATGTATAAGGAACCTCTGAATAAATCACAGCATACGCTTTGATGCACATCTTACTTGCATCTTTCCCGCCATATTGCACAAAAGGCGCTTGAAATCCGATAGGATTCCTGCGCGCCTTTTGCACAATCTGACGAAAAATCTGACGGCGTAATATGTACATCAGATTTAATCAGAGCTTCCTTAATTGGAGTTATATTTATGGCAGAAAACAAGCGTGATTATTATGAAGTGCTCGGCGTGAGCAAAACTGCGTCCGAGGACGAGATAAAAAAAGCATATCGAAAGCTTGCAAAAAAATATCACCCCGACCTGAACCCCGGCGATAAGGAAGCCGAAGCAAAGTTCAAAGAGGCGAACGAGGCATACGAAGTCCTCTCCGACAGCCAGAAAAAGGCGCGCTATGACCAGTACGGTCACGCTGGCGTTGACCCGAACTTCGGCGCAGGCGGCGGAGGTTTCGGCGGTTTCGGCGGCTTTGGCGGAGATTTTGACCTCGGCGATATTCTCGGCAGTATGTTCGGCGGCGGTTTCGGCGGTTTCGGCGGCGGCAGACAGCAGAATCCAAACGCTCCGCGCAAGGGCACAACCGTTCAGGCGAACATTACACTTTCTTTTGAAGAGGCCGCAAAGGGCTGCAAAAAGAAAGTTAACATAGTAAGGATTGACACCTGCTCCGCCTGCTCGGGAACGGGAGCCGCAAAAGGAACAACAGCCGAAACCTGCAAAACCTGCGGCGGTCGCGGTCAGGTCAATGTTCAGCAGCGCACGCCGTTCGGAGTGATGAGCACGTCAAAGCCGTGCACAGCCTGCGGCGGAAAGGGAAAGATTATCAAGACCCCTTGTCAGAAATGCCGCGGAACAGGCTTTGAAAGCAAGAACGCAACCGTAGAGGTCGAAATTCCGGCAGGTATTGACGACAGACAGGCATTGAATGTCCGTGGAAAGGGCAACGCCGGCGTCAACGGAGGTCCTGTCGGCGATTTGAGAGTTAACATCAACGTCCGTCCGCATCCGTTCTTTGAGCGCGACGGCTTTGACGTCTGGTGCGATTTCACCGTGACTTATGCTCAGGCGGCTCTCGGTGACACACTGTATATTCCGACTCTTGACGGTAAGGTTAAATATGAGCTTCCGGCAGGAACACAACCGGGGGAGGTTTTCCGCTTCAGGAACAGGGGTATTCAGCAGCTCGGCTCAAGGGGCAGGGGCGACCAGTTCGTCAGAATCATTGTTGACGTTCCCAAGGGTCTCAGCCAAAAGCAGAAGGAGCTTTTGCGTCAGTTCAACGACTCTCTCCCGAACAAGCCGAAAAACAATATCGACGACGGAAAAACCGTTGGCGAAGAAAAGAAAAGCTTTTTTGACAGGTTCAAGTAAGGCGGGCGCAAATCAAGGAAAAGCCCCGGCCGGCTGCCGTTTTCGGCGGCGCGGTCGGGGCTTATAATTTTTGTAACTGCCGATTAATTCAGAGCGAAAACACCGGCGGCCGTTTTTTTAATCAGCCGCAAAACGGGCGGCTTTGAAATCAATAATGGTTCACGCCGCACCCGCAGACCTTGTTTTGCTTAAACAGCTTCTGGAAGAAAAGGATAATCCGGAAGAAGAATTTGACAATGCCGCTTTTGTGGCAGTTGCAGTTGCAGTTCGCGGAGGGGTCGCTCGGAGTCGGGTTTGAGCCGGGGTCGCTCGGCTCGGGAGCAACGCTCTTTTCGGTTATGGTCAAAACATAGCTTGAAATCGGACTTCCGTAGCAGATGGAATAAACAACATAGCTCACGCCGCCCTTCAGCTCAACGTCAAGGGGATCGACTTTCGTTCCAAGGTCAAAAGACTGTTCGGGACAGTATTTTCCGTTGACTATCGGTGAAATGTCGTAACGATAGAACTTGTAGCCTTGCGGCGGGGTGGTGAAGAACGTGTAGATTCCGTCCTTTTCCGGAGTGAAGGTGTTCATAACGATCGGGTCGTACACGTTGGCTCCGACCTTGAGTTTTGCGGGATTGAAAAGCTTCTTGCAGCGGTTGCAAAGGGTGCCGCCTTTGGTCATACTGTGACCCAGGGGATTGAGAGCTGTTCCGCCGGTATAAAATTTGCAGCCGGAATCGGAGCATTTATTTTTCGGAGAAATTCCGCCTTCGGTGCAGGTCGCGGCTTTTCCGCTGTCTATGAGCGAAGTGTAATTGTGGGCTTTTATTTCCTTGATGCCGTGGCAGGTGTTGCACTTTTTGACTGAGCCGAAGATGTAATGCTCTGTAAAGGAACCGGAAACCGAGCAGCAGTTGGAGATGATTCTGGTTCTTTTGTCCGTGCTGGCGAAACTCTTGGCCGGAACGGTTTTGAAATTAGTGACGGTTAAGCCGTGGAGAATGTTGGCGTTTAAGCTCGGGTTTGCCGCTGCGGGAACAATGTCTGACCAGTAGCCGTTTGAACCGCAGGGACCGGTAGTGGCTCCGCTAATGTAAAGCGGAGTGCCGGCGTGGTTTTTGTTTTCGATAGTTAAGTTTCCGAGCCTGAGAATGTTTTGTTTGGAATAATTGCTGTGATGGACTATTTCAACTGCGTTTGAGTTGCATTCATCCTTGCTGCTTCTGTAGAATTGCGATTGACCGGTGATGGTGGTTAATGAACCGCGATTGATTTTAAAGATGAAAACGGGCGTTCCCTTTACGGGACCGAATTCAAAAAGCGCACCGTTTATATAGATATCGTTTGCGTCGGTGACATTAATTATGTAGAAAGCTCGGCCGGTATAGGTGTTGTTCTTGTTGACGTTCATTTTGAAGGCGAGGTTCGGAGATGTAAAGTTGCCGCTTGAATTAATTTGCGCATAGCCGAAAATATTGATGTTCGCTTGGCTGTTGTTGCATTTCAAAATTGCGGCAGATTCGCCGTTATAAGAGTAATAATTGCTGTGTAAAGTTACCGTGCTTTGTACCTTGGTCTTTGAATTGAGAATCGTGAACGTCGTTTTCGGATATTCGGTCTGAGTTTTGGCTTTGCGAATATTGAAAAGAGCGTCGGTGCGATTGGAGTCAACATTCAAACTGTATCCGTTGAGGTCAAGAAAGAGCTTTCCCGGATAGCTGATGGAAATGTTGTAGTCAATATCTTGGTTTGTAACGCTTATGTTGTTTTTGAGAACAACAAGCTTGTTGCTGTCGGCTGTTGCGTTAAGGTCCTCAAGCTCGGCTTTAAGCTCTGCATAGGTTGAAACATAGACCGTGTTTTCTTCGACGGAATAGGAATCAGCCGCAAAAGAGGTGAGCGATAAAGCAAAAAGCAAAACGAGCACCGGGAGAACGGACAGCAGAATTTTGTTCTTTTTCATGGTTTTTCCTCCTTGAAAATGTTTGTTTGGTTGATTTTGAAGATATCCGGCCGCTTATGCCCACGGGTCAAGCGACTTGGGCTGGCGGATATCGGTGAGAAGATACTGCTCCCAAAGGAACCATTTTCCGTCGCTTCCCCTTTGGCGAAGCTTGACGGGACGCGGACTGTCCGCACCGAAGCAGGGGATAAACAGCTTCATGTATCCCGCCTCCTCGGCGGAGACGTGGTTGCTTTGAACGGTAACGCGGAAGGGCGGCTGCGGCGTATATCCGTTGTCCGGAGTCGCTCCGGAGAAATATGAAAACGGGATATAGGTCTTTCCGCCCCTGAAGCGGTCGTTCAAAAAGGAGATGTCAAAGCCGTTCAGCGGCCGCGGGCCGCGCAAAAAGTTGAGCATCTCGGTTCCGACGTTCCTGTCTGCGGCATAGGCGCAAAGGGCGCAG
This sequence comes from Clostridiaceae bacterium, assembly GCA_016292575.1. GTDB lineage: Bacteria > Bacillota > Clostridia > Oscillospirales > Acutalibacteraceae > UBA6857. Next base: position 3,925 of record JAEDIH010000014.1, read on the forward strand.
ACGGTGAGAGCAGCCGTTTTGAACGGGGTGTCGAGCGAAGCCTCCGGAAGAGCCTGCATTTGCGCAAGACTTTCCGGAAGGGCGGGAAAGGTGAAGCTTTCGCGCTTTGAGCCAACCTTTTGGGGCGCGACCGGAGCGGCGGGGGTGTTCGGTGCTCCGGTTTTCAGTTTATCAAAAATACTCATAAAGTCTCCTTGTTCTTTGTTGTCTGTGTTTTTTCGCGGCTTTATCAAAAGCTTCTTCCGCCGCCGCTGTGGCTGTTTCCGGAGGAGCTTGTGTGCGTTCCGCTTGAGCCGTATGAGGAGCCGGAAGAGGAGTCAGAGCTGTCCTGAACCTTAGCGGATTTGCTGACGTTGCTGTATAAAAAGACGTCCTCGTTCCTTGTGAGCCTCATTGAGCCGGGAACAACATAATCCGCCGCGCTTTCCTTTTTTCGGACGGACTTGAGTCCTTTTGTCATAAAGCTCACGGTTGCAAAGGCGAGGGCAATTCCGATGACAACGGGAGCCAGAAGAGTCACCATCCAATTCGGAAGGAGGGTTTGGAATCTGTAGCTGAACGGAACTCCGTTGCGGCCGAACTCAACGCTGCGCTGCGCCTCGTCAATAAAGGTGTCAACAACGGTGGCATAGTTTCCGGCCTTGAGGTCGCCATAGAAAACGTCAATAATCTCCTGAGCGTCGCCATAGTCAAAGTACTTCGTTCCCTCGCCGCAGCCGCTGATATAAACTATCCTCGGATTCATGCTGATGATGAGGGCAACGCCGGAGTCGTCTTTGCCGTAGCCGAAACCGTTGTAATCGAAGTAATCGTCGCTGAATTCAACAATTTCCTTTCCGCCGGTCGTTTTGACGGTTGCGGCAACAAAATCAAACTGATACTGCTCGCTGAGCGAGTCAAGGCGCTCAAGAAGCCGCTTTTCGTCCGCCTCGTCAATGAGGTTCGCCTTGTCAACAAGGCGCGGAACCTGGCGCGTTTCCGGCTTTACGGCCGCAAGGGAAAAAACACAGAGCGAAAGGGCGAGAACCATGACCGCCGCAGCAAAAGCAAGAATTCTTTTTTTCATTTCCGTACCCTCCTTTAAGAGAAAAAGAAAAATGAAGCAATCAATGCGGCGGCCGAGTATCCGAGGGCAAACAGCAGCCTTGCAAGATTAACTTTTTTCTTGTCTGCCGGAAGGTCACCGACGAGCCTTCCGGTCTGACCGTTCATTGCAAAAACATAGTTTTCGCCGTTGCAGCTTGTGTTCAGAATCCAAACGGGAAAAAGCGCATATCTGACCTTTCCGTTTGAAAGCCTGACGGAGCTTGAGGAAACGGAAACGGAGGCGTATCCCTTAACGGTTTTTTCAAACGCCTGCTCGGTGCTTTTTTTAATGCGGGCGTTTGCTCTTTGAATGCTCTGCTTGTCATCAACGTCATATTTGTCGGCAAGATAGCCGGAGAGATAAGCGGTCTGAAAATCAACGGCTTCGTTTAAATTGAACGGCTCAATGGATTCCATGAGGGCGTCATCCATCTTTTTTGAGCCGTCAACGGGAACATTCAGGAACGAGACTCTTCCGCTGCGCTTGACCTTGAAATATGAGGTCTCCGTGTAATTATAGGTGCTGTCGCTCCATTGGCGGGTCTTTGTTGCGTTGAAATCAACGTCTCCGAAGGAGTCGGCGTCAAAAAGCCAGAACGGAACATAAACGCCTTTTATCTCGTCGATATGGTTGCTGTCCTTAAAAATCTTGGGAACAAAGCGTTTGGAGCGGACGTGCTTGAGCAGCGCTGCCTTTGCCGCCTTTTTGTCAAGCTTGAACGGAATAACGCAATCCGGCTTGAGCATTCCGGAAAACTGACCGGTCATTACAACGGGATTTCCGCAGTAGGGACAGTGGGTTGCGCCCGTTGTTTCATCGGCAACAATTTCGCCGCCGCAGCTTTTGCAGGTGTACACCTTCATTCCGTCGGTTTCGCCGTCGCTCCACTGCTGTCCTGCGCTGTAGTCCCAGTTCATTTCGTCCTGCGCATTTGCGGCGTCAGAGTTGCTCTCCTCGTTTTTCAGCGCTTCAATGCTGAATTCGGAATCACAATAGGGACATTTCATCTTTTGGATTGAACTGTCAAATTCGACCGCACCGCCGCAGCACGGACATTTATATTCTTGTAATACACTCAAATTTGTTACCTCCTGAAAATGATTTTCCTTTTTTATCCGCTCGCTTCGCTGCAAAAAGCAACGGCGTCAGCAAAATTGCAATAAGGTCAACGGATTTCAAGCTTTTGCTTTTTCTTTCCGTTCTTTTCGTCTTTGTATTCTCCTTAAAAAAGCGGGGGCTGACGCTGAAGCTTTGCTGCGGCAGCCCCTGAGGGGTGTGTTATTTCTCCATTACGATGGAAAGCGAGCTGAGAATTTCCTTGATTATCGGATCGTCTTTCTGAACGCCGGTTGAGCCGAGATTTACCTCAAGTTTAACAAGAAGGCCTTTGCTGTCGTTGTCGCCTCTCTTAACATAATCAACATAGAAATCTTTTTCATAAAATTCGGTCTTTACATTGATTGTTGAAAAGGTGTTCTCGCCATACTTGGCATCCTTGCCCTCTGTTGCCGAGGCTCCGTTTTTATAGGTATCAAGGTTGCAAAGATCAATTGTGTTTTTAATGGCCTCTTTCTTGCTCTTGACCATGTTCTGCGTTGTTGCTGTGAGAGTTGCAATAATGTATTTTTTTTCGTTTCTGAATCTGATTCCGATGCTTCCGAAAAGGGGATTGCTTTTATCAACATAGTAAGTGCTGACTTCGTAGCTTGCTTTTTCGGGAACCTTAACGCTGAAAAAGTCGGTCTTGAGTTCAACGGGGCCTGCGCCCTCACTGCCTACTTCAAGATTTGAGGGGTCAGCCGCCTGAGTGGTGGAGTCAGCCTCAGTGGTGGAGGCTGCGGCGTCGGTGGAGGAAGCTTCGGCAGAGGTGCTTTCGCTCGGATTGCTGTTTTCGGTTGTTGTGTCGCTTCCGCCCTTGTTGCAGGCAAAAAGGCTGAAAACCATAAGAAGTGTAAGTGTGATTGCTATTATTCTTTTCATAACAACTTTCCTTTCTTGATGCAAAGAGTTTTTAGTTGCGTTTAATCTGATTACCGTTTTTGTCGGTAAAGGATCCCATAATGATTTTGATAAGGTCAACAAGGTAGCCGATTCCGCAAAAGCCGATTGTCAGGATATAGAGGATACCCGTGCCGGTTTTGCCGACATAGAAGCGGTGCACGCCGATATGACCGAGGAAGATGCAAAGCACGAATGATTGCAGGAAAGCGAAACGCCAACAATGTCCTCTGACCGCATCTGAGGTAAAGCCGTCATACGAGATCGCTCCGGTCAAAGGGATCGCCGCACTGCGGGCAGAACTTAGGAACATTCTGACCGGGAGCGGGAACCCAGCCGCACTTGTCGCAGCGATAGCCGGCAGGCTGCTGAACGGGAGCGGCATAAGCTGCCGGTGCGCCGTATTGAGCCTGAGGTGCGCCGTACTGAGCCTGAGGTGCGCCGTAAGGAGCCTGGGGTGAGCCGTAAGGAGCCTGGGGTGAGCCGTAAGGAGCCTGGGGTGAGCCGTAAGGAGCCTGGGGTGCGCCGTACTGAGCCTGAGGTGCTCCGTAAGGAGCCTGAGCGGCGTATGCAGCCTGCGGTGCTCCGTAAGCGGCCGTACCCTGTCTCATGAGAGCCGCGCAAAGCTCGTTGCCAACACGTTCATATTCGCGGTAAAGCTCCGTATAGCGGCTGTCCGGACGGTTGGAGGGGTTGAGTGAGAACCTTATTTGGGAGAACCATGGCGAATTGACGTTGATAACAACGAAGAATTCATATCTGTACTCATAACGGGCAGGAGTATATGACCTTGTGTTGCCCTCTTCGTCCTCGTAATAAAGCTCGTCTCTGTCCTCTTCAATGTCAAGATTGCAGGAGGTGACCTGATTGAGTCCGATGATATCCGGATTTTCGCTCTTCCAGTTGCTCATTCTTGTAACGATGAACGTTCCGGCCATATCGTCAATATAGACCTTCATGTTCTCGCCGAATGTCCGGGTGGGGCGGAAGGAATCAAGCCGGTGCTCGTTTTCCTCACGGTATGCAAGCTGTTCCTTGATGTCCGCAACGGTTGACTGTTTTCTTTCGCTGAAGAACGGAGAAAGCTTTTTTGCGCAGTCCTTGCAGAGGTTTCCGTCCTCAAGCTTTCTGTTTCCAAGAAGGCCTATTTTTTCACCGCATACATCGCAGTATTTTTTGTCAAAAAGTCCCATAATAACAACTCCTTTGTGGTTTTATTTAATATCGTTATCATCAAATCGATCGCCGCATTCCGGGCAGAATTTTGGCGGATTTTTCGGATCCTCAGGTTCCCAGCCGCATTTGTCGCAGCGGTAAAGGGGAGCACCCTCAGGTTTCTTTGCGCCGCAGTTCTGGCAGAACCTGCCTTTGTTGACCGCACCGCACGAACAGGTCCAGCCGTCTGCTTCGGCAGGCTTTTTTGAACCGCATTCCGGGCAGAAATTGCCGTTGACGGTTGCGCCGCAGGAACATTTCCACGAATCGGCGGCAGGCTGAGGCGCAGGCTTTTTGCTGCCGCATTCCGGGCAGAAGTTGCCGCTGACAGTTGCGCCGCAGGAGCACTTCCAGGCGTTCGGGTTGGCTGCGGGAGCCGCCTGCTGTTGAGCTTGCTGTTGAGCCTGCTGTTGTTGCAAACCCACGTTATAGAGGCTCTGCGCAGCGCCGAATCCGCCCTGTCCGCCCATGCCGACCATACCCATGCCCATGAAGCCCGTCATTGCGCCGGCAGAATTTCCGGCGGCGTCTCTCATCGAATCCGCCGTGGCGTTCGTCATGGCTCCGGCCATCATGAACGGATTTGTGCTGACATTTGCCGCGTCCTCAAGCTCATTGATCTTCTTCATGTCCGCTTCGGTCAGGGTTATCGGGTTGAGCGCTATTTTTCCGACGGAAATACCTCTGTTTTCAATCCACTCCTGTCTGAGCGTCTCGTTCATGGCTTTTTTGAGCTCGTTTGCCTTGCCGGGTATCTGAGCCGGTCGAAGCTCCTGTTCGGCGAGAGCGGCGAGGGCGGGCTGCAAAGCGTCAATGAACTCGGTTTTGAGCTGATCGTCAATCTGCTCTCTTGTGAACTCGGTTTCAACATTGCCGCAAAGCCTTGTGTAGAAAAGCAGCGGATCCGTGATAACGTATGTATAAACGCCGTTGCAGCGAACTTGAACGGTTCTGCTGATTCCGATGCGCTTATTGACAACCTCAAACATGATCGGATTTGCGGTTCCGAACTTGTTGCCGATGATCTCCTTTGTGTTGAAGTAGTAAATGCGCTGATCATTTCCGGTGTAGCCGCCATAGGTGAAGCGCTTTCCGATTGTTCTGAATGTCTGCTTAATGCTTTCCCCGAAAGAACCGGAAAAGATGCTCGGCTCTGTTGAGGTGTCATAGGTGAATACACCCGGCTCGGCGCAGAATTCAACAACCTTGCCCTGCTCAACGATGATCATGCACTGGCCGTCCGCAACGGCAATTCCGCTGCCGTTGGAGATAATGTTGTCGCTTCCTTTGTTGTTGGAGGAACGCGAGCTGACTCTCTTTTCTCCTTTGCGCATGAGTACGTCGTTCGGAAGCGAATCACAATAGAAATAATCTTTCCATTGATCGGCAAGAACGCCGCCGACGGCACCGGCCGCCGCTTTGATAAGTCCCATAGTTAAAACTCCTTTAGCTTTGATATTCGGTTTAATTCTTTTTAAAGTGCGTCAATAACAGCCGAAAGGTATGTAGGTGAGACAGATGCGTATATAAAGTTATCAACAAGACCGTCCTTTTTTGCCTGCCTGACCTTTGCGGCGAGTGCTTCGTCCGCCTTTTCGTCAACAAGAAAAACGAGTTTGCAGCCCGGCGCATTGGCTCTGATTTTTTCGCAAAGCCCGAGCCGTTCCTCAAGACGCCATGGGGTATAGCCTTTGACCTCCATGATAACCGCATAAGCACCGCTTGATTTGCAAAGCGCAGCGGCATCGTTCGGGCTTTCGGTTCGTCTCGGTTCAAAATCCATCTCACCGTCTGTCAGTGCCTTCGAAATTGCGTCCGCAAAGAGTGTGCATTGCATATCAAGCACAATTCTTCGCATGATCTCACCTTCCTTTCTGCCATGACATATCATTTTGCACCCAGATTATACCTGCTTTTTGAATTCTGCACCCTATACAATGGTACAGGTTTGTGCAATTTTTAAGGGGCTGTTCTGAAAACGCAGAACAGCCCCTTGCAGGTAGTGATTGAATATTAAGGAAGCGGTATCTTTATTACTCGGCAAGATCCGCAATAAATTTTGCGTCGCTGACGGCGAGCGCAAGCTGAAGCTTGTTTTTAAAATTGGTTTTTTGCAGCATATTTGTCACATGGTATTTGACCGTTGTTACCTCGATGCCCATATCCTCGGCAATATGGCTGTATGAAAGACCGCGCACAAGGTGGCGCAGAACAACAAGCTCGGTTTTTGTAAATTCCGTGCTCTTTGCCGTTCCTATCGTCACCTCCGGAGGGGAGTCGGGAAAAATATGCTCGCCCGAAACGGTGCGCCGAACAATGTCCATCAGTGTTGCCTCATCGGTGTCTTTATACCAGAGACTGTCCGCACCGAGCTTTTTTGCCTTTTTCAAAACATCATAGTCAACAAGGGAAGTAACTATCACCGTTTTTATCTGCGGAAATTTCTGCTTGATTTTTGCTGCGGCAGAAAGACCGTTTTCCCTGTGTTCGGTCTGAACGTCCATCAGAATGAGGTCAACCTTGATTTCGCCGCAGAGTTCAAGGGCGCGACCCGCTCCGGCAACGGAGGAAACCACGCGGTAGCCCGGCTCCTTTTCAATGTAGTTTTCCAGCAGGGAACGGATCATCTTCTGATCCTCAACTATCATCACGTTAATCATACTTTTCCTCCCGTGCGGCGGAGTGTTACGCAAAGCTCAAAGAACGGAAAGCTTTTTATCTCCATTGTGCCGCCGCTTTTTTCAATGCGCCGTCTCAGTGCGGAAAGTCCGCCGCCCTCGATAACCTCACCCTCGGGTGGGGCGCCGTTGTTTGTAATCTTCAGTATATGATTTCCGTCCTCCACGGACGAAAAAGCAAAAACCTTGTTTCCGCCGGCGTGGCGAACGCAGTTTGTAACACATTCGCGCACGGCAAGGGTAAAAATTCTGCGTGCGGCTCTGTCCGTCGGAAAGTCTCCGCCTGTAATAACGCTCACCCCGAGTGCCGCCGCCCGTTCCTTTGCGTATTCAAGGTCATCGGTTTCATCGGGCATATTGTTTGCATGGTACAAAAGTTCAATGGATCTTTCCCAGATTGAGGCACTGGAGCGGATCTCCTCAAGGCTTGCGTCACTAAGGAGTGCCTTCCTTGCGGAAAGGATACTGTGACCGATGTCGTCGTGGACGTGCATCTTCATTGAAAGAATTTCCTCCTCGCGGACAATGCCGGCCATATTGTCATAAAGCTGTTTTGCGCGGCGGTTTGCGTTTTCAAGGCGTTCGTTTTCCTCTTTCAGCTCTTTTTGCCTTGAGGCAAGCTCGGAAACATCGGAAAAGGTTGCCTGAGTGAAGCGGTTATTTCTGCCGTCGGTAATCTGTTTTTCCTCATACCTCAGAATAACGTTGCCGGGAAAGCGGAAAAGGGTGTTTTTTTCGTCAAGCACACTAACGCAGTCCGGAGGGGAAAGGAGAGCCGCACGCAGCTCCCGGAGCGTTTGAAAGCCTCCGTCAAGCAGAACGCAGCCGATGGAGAGCATCTGCTTGTTAATAAGTCTGATAAGACCGCGGGAATCGAAAAAGCAAATGCCTATCGGAAGATTGTCAAAGCTTTCCTTGATAATATTCACCGGTCGTCACCGTCCTTCCTGCACTTTGCGGAAAGATAGATAAGCCCGTCGTCGTCGCGCTGAACAAAAAGAGCCGGAAAACTCTCTTTGAGGCAAAACAGGTTCTCTTTGCAGGAAGCGCAGATATTAATGGAAATGAGGTCAGCGTCCTCTCCGACAAAAATCAGCAGCGAATTGAGCGAGTCAAGGCTTTTTTCAATCACAGCCTCAAAAAGGTCATAGATGAAGTTTGCGTTCTGTGCGCAAAGCGGATTTTCAAGGCTCAGCACTGCGCGGCAGTCGGCATTGCACAGTTTCAGGTTTGCCGCCGTTTCATTGAGGCAAAGGCGCAGTTCTCCGACTGAAACGCTTTTCTTTTGGTTTTCAACAAAAACCAGGTTGCTTTTCCTCTTGATATATGTTCCGACGGCAACAATTTTTCCGAGCAGACGCTGCGCGGTCTTTCGGTCATCGGTTCCTTTCAGCTCAAGCAGCAGACTGCGCAGCAGAGCCACCTGAGAGGCAGTCTCCTTTTCAACAAGATCATAGAGCCGGTTTTTTTCCGTAATTTGCAGCCAACGGGCCTTTTGCTCGCTTTCGGCCTTGAGAATGTCGCCCGTATCCCGAAGCTCCTCCTGAGTAAGCTCAAGCTCGCTTATAACCTTTGTAAGCTCAGAGATATCCTCCTGCCAGAAAACGTAGCCCTTGCGCAGCTTGCTGCTTTTGAGCAGAGTTCCGCTGTCAAGGCGGAGAGGTGCGGTGCTTGCGTTTTTCAGCGTCTCTTTGGAAAAGCTGCGGGCAAGAGCGGAGGAAAAACGCAGTTTAAAGCTTTCGTCCGTTATCTGAGCCTTTATTTCCGACACGGAGAAAAGGGATTCGTAGCCCGTGTTTGACTGAATAAGACCGCAGCCAATGCAGCTTTCAAAAACGGCCACCGTCAAGAGGCTTACGGACACAGTGATATCGCCGAAAATCAGCCAGAACCAGTATGATTTCATCGTGTAAAGATATCCGTAAATCAGCATCAGAGACAGAGGAACAATCGGAAGCCAGAGGAAGACCCTGCTTTTCGGCAGGCGGCATTTTAAAATCATTATTACAAGCGCACAGGCGGAGCAAAGAGCCACCCAGACCGCTATTGTGTAGTAGCCTGCGGCATAGGAGCAGTTTTCGTCCGAAAAGACCGAACCTTCGGGAAACGAAAAGACAAATTGATGCAGGTCGTTTGTAATGACCGAAAAAAAGAGCAGGGCGGAAGGAATATACAAAAGCTTGGTGAGACCCGGCAGACGGAAGTTTTCGCTTTTTCCGAGCGAGAGGGCAACAAAAACCGCCATCAGCGGAATGAAAAGCATCGGCAGATAGTAAAGGTACCATAAATAGCGCTGAGCGGTAGCACCGGTAACAAAATGGTATTTCACCGTTCTGATAATGAGCCAGAAAATGATAAGCCCGGAGATTGACAGGAGATACCTTTTGGTCTGAGCATGAATAATTCTGAAGCGAATTGAAAGCCCCCATGCAACCATGAGTAAAATATATATTGCGCTGCGCAGAATACCGAGGGTGATTGTAGCGTTGTAGGAGGTATATCTGCCGAAATAGCGCAATGACATGGCGGCGGCGATGAGAAAAACGACTGCCGCGCCGATAAGAATGTCTTTCTTTTCGAGCTTTTTCATTGCTGTTCACCCCGATCCGGCTCCTCAGCCTTTGTCAAAGTATAGCATATTCCACGCCTTTTTTCAACGGGAAGCGTCTGCGCCGCGCACGGGCGGGACTTTTTTGCGCAAAAGACCGTCTTATTTAACCGCCGCGCCGAACATTATTTCAAAAAAGGCTTGATATTTGAAGAAAGGTGTGGTATTATAATCAAGGTAGAATTGTGAACCTTAGAGTGGGCTTTTGAAGTCCGCTCTTATTTGTTGCCCTTTGAGGGCGGCAGACGGTTCAGCTTGGAGGTATTGCAAAATGGCAAAGGACTCGAACACCGTTTCGGCGGTGCGCGCAATCGCCGAGCCTATAGCACAGCGGCTCGGGCTTGAAATTTGGGATATCCGCTTCCTTAAAGAGGGAACGGGCTGGTTTTTGAGGATTTTTATTGACAAGGACGGCGGCGTCGGTATTGATGACTGCGTTGAAATGAGCCGCGCACTGAACGCTCCTTTGGACGAGGCGGATTTGATTGAGCAGGCGTACTGCCTTGAGGTCAGCTCCCCCGGGGTTGAGCGCCAGCTTTTGCGCGACGAGCATTTTCAAAAGTACCTCGGCGCCCCGGTAAAGCTCAAAACCATTCGCCCTGTTGACGGAAAGCGCGAGTTTTCCGGCGTGCTTGAAGGCTACGACAACGGTCTTGCAACCGTCCGCCTTGAGGACGGAAGCGGTCTTTCCCTTTCCAAAAAGGAAGCCGCATGGATTAAGCTTGACGATTTCAGCTTTTGAGCACACCTTTGAGCACACCTTTAACAGCAGCACTAAAATGTAACAACTTCTGAAAGGATTGATTATAAAAAATGAACAAGGATTTTTTTGAAGCCGTAAAGCTTCTCGAAACAGAAAAAGGAATTTCCGCCGATTATATCTATGAAAAAATTAAAGCGGCGATAATTTCCGCAACAAAAAATCAGTACGGCAACCGTGACAATGTTGTCTGCGACATCGACCCCGAAAAGCAGACCATGAGCGTTTATGTCAATATTGCGGTTGTTGACGAGGTCACCGAACCCTCTGCCGAAATGACTCTTGAAGAGGCAAGGAGCTATGATCCCAACGCGCAGGTCGGCTCGGTTGTTCAAATTAGCCTTGACCCGAAAAAGTTCGGACGCATTGTTGCCCAGACCGCAAAAAGCGTTATCCGTCAGGGTATCAGAGAGGCGGAAAGGGAGCTTGCCTCAAAGGAATTTCAGAACAGATATCAGGAGGTTGTTACCGCAAAGGTTCAGATGGTTGATACCGAAACGGGTGACGCCACTATTGAAATAGGCAGAGCAAACGCCTTCTTCCCGAAAGCCGATCAGCTTCCCAACGATAACCTCAAGCCCGGTCAGCTCATCAAGGTCTATGTTGCCTCAATCAAGGACGAGGGCACGACCAGCTATGCAAGCATTTCAAGAAGACACCCCGGTCTTGTTAAGAGACTTTTTGAAACCGAGGTTCCCGAAATTTATGACGGCGTTGTTGAAATCATGTCCGTTTCAAGGGAGGCCGGCTCAAGAACAAAGATCGCGGTCTACAGCAAGGACGAAAACGTTGACGCCGTCGGCGCCTGCATCGGACAGAGGGGTCAGCGCGTCAATAACATTATAGATACCCTCGGCGGCGAAAAAATCGACATCGTCCGCTACAGCGAGGATCCCAAGGAATACATCGCCGCGTCGCTTGCACCGGCACAGGTTCTCTCGGTAAGTATTGACGAGGAAAACCAGAAGAGCTGCCATGTTGTTGTTCCGGACAATCAGCTTTCGCTTGCAATCGGCAACAAGGGACAGAATGTTCGCCTTGCCGCAAGGCTCACCGGCTGGAAGATTGACATCAAGCCCCAGAGCGCCGTTTCCGCAGCTGAGGAAGCCGCGCAGGAAAAAGAAGCAGAATAAGGAGTTTTGATTATGCACACCAAAAAAGTTCCGATGCGCAAATGCCTCGGCTGCAATGAAATGCTTCCGAAGAAAGAGCTTGTAAGAGTTGTTAAAACAAAAACCGGCGAGGGAGAGGACGATTACGAAATAAGCCTTGACCTGACCGGAAAAAAAGCCGGACGCGGAGCTTATGTGTGCAGAAAAGCTCAGTGCCTTGCTCTTGCAAGGAAGGCGAAGCGGCTTGAGCGGGCGCTTTCCTGCCGCATTCCCGATGAGGTCTATGACAGAATGGAGGAGGAGATGAGGGAAAGTGAATGAAAAAATTCTTTCGCTTTTCGGTCTTGCACGCAGGGCAGGCAGACTTGCTCCGGGTCATGACGCCGTTGTTGAAAGCATTGTTAAAAACAAAGCAAGACTTTGTGTTCTTTGCCTTGAAGCTTCCGAACGTCTCGAAAGGGAAATCCGCCATGCCTGCTCGTATGACGGCAAGAACATACCCGTAATAAAAGCCGGCTTTTCAACCGGTGAACTTTCAAAAGCTATCGGCACAAAGGCTGCCGTTATTTCCGTAAACGACGAGGGCTTCTCCAAAAAGCTTTTGTCAATGCTTGAACAAGAGATACAGAGAAAGGAATGATCATATGCCGAGAGAAAAATACAGAGTCCATGAGGTTGCAAAGGATTTCGGTATCAACAGCAAAAAAATTCTTGAAATCCTTGACGGCAACTCTCCGGAGCCGAGGAAGCACATGACGGCTCTTGAGGACGCGGAGCTTGATTTGATTTTTGATACTATTACAAAAGAAAACGAAGTTGAATCCTTTGATGAATACTTTGCCGCCGGCGAAAGGGAAAAAGCCGAAAAGCAGGCTGCGAAGGAAGCTGCTGAGGAAGAAAAGACCGAAGCGGCAGAAGAAACACCGGCAGAGGAACCGAAAAAGGCCGAAAAAGCCGCCAAAAAGCCGAAGGAAAAAGACGAGCCGAAAAAGGAAAAGGCAGCCGCAAAGAAGGAGAAAAAGTCCGAACCGGCAAAGGAAGAAAAGGCACCCAAAAAGCCCGAAAGCAAAAAGGAGGAAAAGCCGAAGACGGCAGCTGCTCCCGTTGCGCCCTCAAGGAAAGAGGAAAAGGCAAAGGAAAAGGCAAACAAGCCGCTTCAGGCACGCACCAAGGGCGAAAGGAAGCATGTTGACACAAGAAGCAGCAACGTTGACCTTGAAAAATACAATGAGCGCTACGAGCAGATTGCTCCGGCAAACAAGATGCGCGACATGGGCTCTTCAAAGCAGAAAATCAAGCAGAAGAGTCAGCAATACAGGAAGCAGGGCATGCGCTCCTCCAAGCGCGAGACGGAGGCCGAAAGACTCAAGAGAATTGCCGCCGAAAGGGCGAAAAAGCAGCTTGTTATCAAGGTTCCCGATGAAATCACCGTCGGCGAGCTTGCCTCAATGCTCAAGATGACTGCGTCCGAGGTTATCAAAAAGCTGTTCTCGCTCGGCGTCATGGCAACCGTCAACGAGGTTATTGACTATGACACTGCCGAAATTGTTGCAACCGAGCTTGGCGCAAAGGTTGAAAAGCAGGTTGTTGTTTCAATTGAAGACAGAATTATTGACGACAGCGAGGACAAGGAGGAAGACCTTGTCAAGCGTGATCCGGTTGTTGTTGTCATGGGACACGTTGACCACGGCAAGACCTCCATTCTTGACGCTATCCGCAATACCGCCGTTACCGCAACCGAAGCAGGCGGAATCACTCAGCATATCGGTGCATACAGAGTTGAATGCAGCGGTCAGATGATAACTTTCCTTGACACACCGGGTCATGCGGCGTTCACCTCGATGAGAGCAAGGGGCGCAATGGCAACCGATATCGCAGTTCTGGTTGTTGCCGCAGACGACGGAATCATGCCTCAGACCATTGAAGCCATCAACCACGCAAAGGCTGCAAATATTCAGATTATCGTTGCCATCAACAAGATGGATAAGGAGGGCGCAAACCCCGAAAGAATCAAGCAGCAGCTTACCGAATATAACCTCGTTCCCGAAGAATGGGGCGGCGATACCATCTGCGTTCCCGTTTCCGCAAAGACCCAGATGGGTATTGATTCACTGCTTGAATCCATTCTCCTTGTTGCGGAAATGGCAGAGCTTAAAGCAAATCCGAACAGAGCCGCAAAGGGCGTTGTCATTGAAGCAAGGCTCGATAAGGGACGCGGTCCCGTTGCAACCTTGCTTGTTCAGAACGGCACGCTGCGTTCGGGCGATATCATCGTTGCAGGAACAGCAGTCGGTCGTGTCCGTGTGATGGTTAACGAAAAGGGCAGAAGACTCAAGGAAGCAGGCCCGTCCGTTCCCGTTGAAATCACCGGTCTTGCGGAAACGCCCAACGCCGGCGACAGCTTTGACGCCGTCTCGGACGAAAAGCTTGCAAGGGAGCTTGTTGAACAGAGAAAGCAAAAGGAAAAGGAGGAGCAGTTCAAGGCATACCATAAGGTTACTCTTGATAACCTCTTCTCCTCGCTCAAGGAGGGCGAAATGAAGGAGCTCGATATCGTTGTCAAAGCCGATGTTCAGGGTTCGGTTGAAGCTGTTAAGCAGAACCTTGAAAAGCTTTCCAATGATGAAGTCCGTGTCCGTGTTATCCACGGCGGCGTCGGCGCAATCAATGACTCCGATGTCATGCTTGCAAACGTTTCAAACGCAATCATAGTCGGCTTCAATGTCCGCCCGGACGCAAACGCTCAGGCCTCTGCGGAGCGCGACGGCGTTGAAATGAGAATGTACCGTGTCATCTATGACTGCATTGAGGAGGTTGAAGCGGCAATGAAGGGCATGCTTGCCCCCAAGTTCCGCGAGGTTATGCTCGGCAAGGTCGAGGTCAGAACGGTTATGAACCTTTCCTCCGCAGGAAAAATAGCCGGCAGCTATGTGCTTGAGGGCAAGGTTACAAGGAACGCACAGATCCGTGTTGTCCGCGACGGAATTGTTATTGCGGAGGACGAGATTGCTTCCCTGCGCCGCTTCAAGGACGACGTTAAGGAGGTCGCCTCCGGCTTTGAGTGCGGAATCGGTCTTGCAAAGTTCAACGATATCAAGGAGGGCGACATTTTTGAAGCCTTCGTAATGGAAGAATACAGAGACTGATGTCCGCATTTCCGAACGATAAATATTTGTTCGGAGAAAGGAATTTATTGCTATGGCAGGTTTCAGAAAAGACCGTGTGTCCGAGGACATACGCAGAGAAATAACCGCGCTTATCCGTGAGCTGAAAGACCCGCGCGTGAAAGATAAAATGCTCACCGTGGTGAGGGTCGAGGTCAGCCCCGACGCCTCATACGCAAAGGTTTTTGTCAGCGCCCTTTCCGGCGTTGAGGAGGCAAAGGAGGCTGTCAAAGGCCTCACCGCCGCAACGGGACTCATTCGCCGCGAGGTTGGAAACCGCCTCCACCTGAGAAAAGCCCCGGACATTAAATTTATTGCGGACGATTCCGTTGAACAGGGAGTCAGGCTTTTTGAAAAGCTTGACAGAGCAAAAAGAGGAAGTCACGATGATAATTGATTTTTCGCGCGCTGTTTCGCTGTTACACGATAACGACAATTTTATCATTCTTACCCACGCAAATCCTGACGGGGACACGCTCGGCGCAGGCTTTGCCCTGCTTTGCGCGCTCAGGAAGCTCGGAAAAAAGGCAAGACTTGTAAACAACGACCCGATACCCGAAAAATATCGCTTTCTTGTCTCTGAGGGCGATGATTTTGAGGACGGCTTTGTCCTCAGCGTTGATGTTGCCGACGCCGTGTTGCTCGGCAATGACGTGCAAAGCAGATACGGCGCAGAGGTTTCCCTTGCCATTGACCACCATTCAACAAACAGGCTTTTTGCAAAGGAAAGCTATGTTGAGGGCGAAAGTGCCTCCGTTTGCGAGGTGGTGTATCTGCTCATAAAGGCGCTCGGCGTTGAGATTGACAGCTCCATTGCAACCCGGCTTTACACCGGCTGTTCCACCGATACCGGCTGCTTCCGCTACACTAATGTGACACCACGGACTCACCGCATTGCTGCCGAGCTTATTGAGCATGGCGCAAGGCACGGCGAGGTCAACGTGCGAATGTTTGAAACCAAAAAGCCGGGCTTTCTGAAGCTGCAGGGGCTTTGCATTTCCTCGCTTGAAATGTACTTTGCCGGCAGGGTCTGCGTAATAACCATAACGCAGAAAATGCTTAGAGACTGCGGCTGCGGCGAGGAGGACTGCGACGCGATAGTTGCGCTCTCACGCCAGATTGAGGGCGTTCGGGCAGGAATAACCTTTAAGGAAAAAAAGGACGGCACATATAAGGTCTCCGTCCGTACCCACGAAAGCCTTGACGCGGCACAGTTCTGCTCCGCGTTCGGCGGCGGCGGCCACGCAAGGGCGGCGGGCTGCCAGTTCGACTGTATGCTTGACGAAGCAAAGCGCCGCGTGATACATGAAATGGAAAAGTATTTCTGAGTAACCACTGATTACCTAAGGAGAACAGAGTGAACGGTTTTGTTTTTGTTGATAAGCCTGAGGGCGACTCATCGTTTTTGGTGTGCGCAAAGGTCAGGCGCATTTTCTCCGCAAAAAAGAGCGGCCACACCGGCACTCTTGACCCGATGGCAACGGGCGCAATGGTTGTTGCTCTCTCCGGGGCAACGCGGTTCATTGAGCTTCTGCCGGAAACGGGCAAGGCATATAGAGCCGCTTTTCGCTTCGGGCTTGAGACCGATACGCTCGATATCACGGGGAACGTTCTTTCTTTCTGCGATGTCCCCGTGACCGAAAAGCAGCTTTCTTCCGTGCTTGCAAGGTTCAGGGGTGAAACAATGCAGCTTCCGCCGATGTATTCGGCGCTCAAAAAGAACGGCGTGCGCCTTTATGAGCTTGCTCGCAGGGGCGAAGAAATTCAGCGCGAAGCGAGGAGGATTAACATTTCTCAGCTTTCGCTTCTGTCATATGACGAAGAAAAACGGGAGGGTGAACTGTTCGTTGCCTGCTCCGCCGGAACCTATGTCCGCTCGCTGATTGCCGACATCGGCGAAGCGCTCGGAACAAAGGGCGTAATGACCGCGCTGCGGCGCACAAGTGCCAACGGCGTTGCTGTTGAAAACTGCCGCACACTTGAAGAGCTTGAAGCGCTCAAAAAGGCGGACGAGCTTTCCCGGGCGGTTGTTTCAATTCCGGACGCACTCTGCTTTAAAAGGTTGACCGTCAGCGCAAAGCAGGCAAGGCGCTTTGCAAACGGCGGCGAGCTTTTTCTTGAAAGAATCAATAAAACTGTTTCAGATGAAACGCTTTACAGCATATTTTCGCCCGAAAATGAATTTCTGGGCGTCGGCGTTACCGCTTTTTCATCGGGACTTCTCAAGCCGAAAAAAATAATCGGCAGATAAAAGCGTAACAAAAATCATACCTATTTTTCAATAGGAGGGTCTGAGTTGTTTATAACGGACAAAAAACTGTGCGGCAACTGCATTTTGGCTCTCGGAAATTTTGACGGGATCCACAAGGGACACAGAGCCGTGCTCCAAAAAGCATTGAGGGAGGCAAAGGCGCGCGGTCTTGTTCCGGCGGTTCTGCTGTTTAACGAGCACCCCAAAAAGGTGCTTTTCGGTTCCGCTCCCCCGCAGCTTATCACAAAAAGCGATAAGGAAAGTCAGCTTTTGCAGATGGGCTTTTCGCTTGTCACCGTCCCTTTTTCCGAGATTCAAAACCTCTCCTGCAGGGATTTTTTGACAAAGATTTATTGTTCGCTTAATGTCCGCGCGATATCCTGCGGATATAACTACCGTTTCGGAAAGGACGCAAAAGGCGACGCCGGAACGCTCGAAAAGGAATGTAAAAACTTAGGAATAGCTCTTTTCGTTGCAAAGGAGCAGAAATATAAAAACGAGCCGGTCAGCTCCACACGCATTCGCGCCGCTCTGATGAACGGAGAAGTCCGGGAAGCGAACGCAATGCTCGGCAGGGAGTTTTCCTATTGCCTTGAGGTTGTCAGCGGCGACAGGCGCGGAAGATTGCTCGGTTTTCCAACCATCAATCAGTTCTTTCCGGAAAACTTTGTAAGGCTCAGGCGCGGCGTTTACGTTTCAAAGGTCTGCCTTTCCGGTCGCAGCTACGCAGGCGTTACGAATATCGGCGTGCGCCCGACTGTTGACGGCGAAAGCTTCCGGAGCGAAACCTGTATTCTCGGCTTTTCCGGCGATCTTTACGGCGCAAGGGTCGAGGTTTTTCTGCTGGACTTTTTGCGCGATGAACAAAAATTTGACAGTATTGACGCTCTGACGCAGGCAATAGGTCGCGACGCCGAAAGAGCAGTTGAAATTTTTAACCGTTTTGAACAAGACCGGACAAAGGAAGAAAAAAATGAACAAGTTGAATGTTAAAGCAGTATTTTTTGATTTTGACGATACCCTGCAAAGCAGGAAAGGCGCCTACCGCATCTATTGCGAAAACTTTTTGACCAAGTATTTTCCTCACATCTCAAACGAGGAAAGAGAAAAAAAGCTTGATGAAATGGAGGAGCACGTTGACGGTGGCTACAAGGACAGGGAGGTCTACTTCCCGGAGCTTATAGAGCTTTGGAGCTGGAAAAACCATCCGCCGATGCAGGAGCTTTACGACTCCTTTAACTATGATTACGGAAAAAACGTAGATATGCTTCCCGGCGCAGTCGATGTTCTCAAGGAGGTCAAGCGCCGCGGCTATATCCTCGGCGCAATAACAAACGGCGTGTCCTCTTTGCAGAATCTCAAGCTTGACACGGCCGGGATAAGAGACCTCTTTGACGTTGTTGTGGTTTCGGGCGATATCGGCATATATAAGCCTGACCGACGCATTTTTGACGAGGCGGTAAGACGCGCCGGAGTCAAAAACAAAGAAAGCCTTTTTGTCGGCGATCACCCGGTCAACGATGTTGAGGGCGCACTCGGCGCAGGAATGCAGGTTATAAGAATGAATTACGGCGATTTCAAGGGCAAGGGACTCGGCAAGGCGGGCGTTGCCGCCGAGCTTGAGGATATCCGCGACGTTTTGAAATATATCTGAGCTGCCGGAGCGCGCGGTATACTCCGCACAAGGCACCCCGTGCAGACCGCAGCAGTATAAATCTTTCGGAAAAGGAGAAATTGAAGTGATTTGTAACCACTGTTTTTCGCAAATACCCGA
>JAEDIH010000137.1 GCA_016292575.1 Clostridiaceae bacterium
AAGCCATAACAGAGTGTGGTTTAAAGAAATAGCGGATTGGTGTTTCGGCAAGGGGTGGGGTTCTGCACTCAGCTAATGTGTAGGCGCAATGGAAGCGAAATGCGGCTTTTCCCCCGCAAAGCCGTCATTTTGATTCCTCTTGCGCCGTACCGAAAAGCGTGTTTTTGGTTACTTTTGTCACAACCGACAAAAGTAACCCCCAGCGGAGCGGACGGATAAAAACCATTTGCACCGTTTACCCGAAAAAGGAACAGCCTGGAAGCTTAAACTAAGGAACCTCTGAATAAATCGCAGCATACGCTTTGATGCACATATTACTTGCATCTTTCCCGCCATATTGCACAAAAGCCGCTTGAAATCCGACAGGATTCCTGCACGCCTTTTGCACAATCTGACGAAAAATCTGACGGCGCAATCTGTACATCAGATTTATTCAGAGGTTCCCTAACACAATAGCCACAGGCAAAATATCAGGGCGCCTCAAGCGACGCCCATACAAATTTAGATTTAATATTTCAGCCTTTGCGCCTCTTGCAGGCAAAATGTCATTAAAACTGCCGCTATGAATTTTATCCGAACACACCAAGGTGCTCAAGCAGAATTTTCAAGCCGATAAGAATGAGTATCACGCCGCCGACAATCTCGGCCTTGTTTTTGTACTTAGCTCCGAAAATGTTGCCGACCTTGAGTCCAACGGCAGAAAGGACGAACGTAACCACCCCGATGAACAGCACCGCCGCAGTGATATTCACCTGCGGCAAAATTGCAAACGAAACTCCGACAGCAAGCGCGTCAATACTTGTTGCAACGGCAAGGACAAGCATTGCTTTGAACGCGAACGAGGCGTCCTTTTCATCGTTCTGCTCCCCTTTGGAAAACGCTTCCCTTAGCATATTTGCACCGATGAGGGTCAGCAGAACAAAGGCAATCCAATGGTCATAGCTGTCAATGTACTTTTTGAATGTGCTGCCGAGAAAGTAGCCTATCGACGGCATTAACGCCTGAAAGCCGCCGAACCATGCGCCGACAAGGAAGTAATGCTTTTTTTGCAGCTTCTGCATTGAAAGACCCTTGCAGACGGCAACCGAAAATGCGTCCATTGAAAGACCGACCGCAAGAATAAAAAGCTCATATAATGACATCTTTTTTAACCTTCTTCTTTCAGTTCTTCCGGAAGCTGAACGCTTTTCGGTTCTGCCGCAGCGGCTTCGCCTTTTTTCTGTTTGACAAAGTATCGGATGAGGTAAACAACCACTCCGACGGGTATTGCGCAGATGATAATTTTGACAATGAGATGAATCGGAATATAATCGTAAATTCCGTCTCCGAGGATGGTGAAAAGAATAACGCGCGGCATTATTCCGGCAACGGAGGCAATGAAATATCGCAAAAACTTACACTTTGAAGCGCCCCAGAAAAGCGACACAAAGTCTATTGGAAAAACCGGCAGCGCACGGATACCGAGCAGCACCCAAAAATTATCGTTGAACTTTTTTTCAAGTATCTTCCGTCCGCCCTTGTTTTTTGCAAGCAGGCGGTTAACATAATCGCCGCCGAGGAACAAGCCGAGCAAATAGGTTGCGCTCACCTCAACTATGATGCCGCAAAGATTGATAAGAATCGCCTGCGGTGCGGGGAACGCCATTCCGACCGAAATATAAATGAGCGATGCGGGAATGATGAACAAAACGGACTTGACAAAGTAGACACCGAGTATTGCACCGACAGCAACGGCAACATTTGCGCTTGAATTTACTATTGCGCGCACGTCAATATTTTTGAGCTTTTCATAGTTGACAACGGCAAGCACAAAAATAACCATTGCAACAGCGGCGCGCAAAAGGGCAAGGAGGGTTGCTTTTGTTTTTTCGTTCATCTAAACGCCCTCTTTTCTCTCTGTTTATACGATGGAAAACAGTATATAATAAAAGCGTGAATATTGCAAGAATAATCCGGAAAAATACCGACTTATCAAACAATTTTCCGCTTGAACCGATTTTTGAGACGGATTTAAAAGTTATATAGTATAATATGTCGCAAATTTTGGACTAAAAGCCAAATAATTTATACAATTAAAATATAGATTTTTTAAAATAGGTATGATATATTAATATTTAATCTTAAGCGAGGTGCAAAAAAGATGACTAAAAAAGAACAGGCTCAGCGCAAGCTTGCCGGAATGATACTTGAAAAACTGCTGAAATATGTTGACAAGAACCCACAGGCGAACCTGCTCAAGCTGCTTTCCGTTGTTGAAAAGCTCAGCGGCAGTATTTTCCCGGAGAAAAACTTCAAAGCAATGAAAAAGGCCATATCAAAGGGCGAGGGCGTTTACTACAACTACGCAATGAGCTTTTTGCGTGACCTTGACCGCGGTCTGCTCAAAAAGATGGCCCTTGCCCTCGGTCTCGGCGCCGGAGTCAACGGAACCAAGGCTGTCCGGCAGAACAGGGACGTCTATAAATGCAACATACCGTTCCTCATTCTTATGGATCCCACAAGCGCCTGCAACTGCCGCTGCAAAGGCTGCTGGGCTGCGGAATACGGACACAATGTCAGCCTTTCCTATGACGAGATGGCAAGCATTGTCAGACAGGGTAAGGCTCTCGGAACCCACCTTTATATGTTCACCGGCGGCGAACCGCTCATTAAAAAGCAGGAAATTCTTCGCCTTTGCGAGGAAAACCCGGACTGCGCCTTCCTTGCCTATACCAACGCAACCCTTATTGACGATGACTTTTGCAAGGAGGTTCTGCGCGTTGGCAACCTTGCTTTTGCAATAAGCGTTGAGGGTACCGAGGAATCAACCGACGCAAGGCGCGGCAGCGGAAGCTATCAGAAAGCAATCAGTGCAATGAAGCTTCTTAAAAAATACGGCTGTCTTTTCGGAATGTCCGTTTGCTACACGAGCGAAAACGTTTCCTTTGTTACAAGCGACGACTTCCTTGACACAATGATCTCCCTCGGCGTAAAGTTTGGTTTATACTTCAGCTTCATGCCTGTCGGTCACGACGCTCCCGTTGAGCTTATTCCGACCCCGGAGCAGCGCGAGCATATGTATAAATGGCTGAGAAAAACCCGAAACGGCGAAAGCGGCAAGCCCCTTTTCGTCATGGACTTCCAGGACGACGGAGAATATGTCGGCGGCTGCATTGCCGGCGGCAGGAATTACTTCCACATCAACTCCGCAGGCGACATGGAGCCCTGCGTTTTCATCCACTTTTCAGACTCAAACATCAGGGAAAAGACTATCCTTGAGGGACTTAAAAGTCCGCTGTTCATGGCGTTCAGGCGTAACCAGCCGTTCAACGACAACCATCTGCGTCCCTGCCCGATGCTTGAAAATCCGCAGTGCCTCAGGCAAATCATTGAGGAAACGGGTGCAAAATCCACCAATCTCCTCGGCGAGGAGACGGCAGACTGCCTTTGCTCAAAGTGCGATAAATTTGCCGCAGAATGGGCGGTTGAGGCAGAAAGAATCTGGAACAGTAATCCGCATCCGCATCCGAAAACGCAATACTACCGCGACACGCCCGAGGGAAAGGTCGAAGCAAAAAACAAGCTCGCCGAGTAACTCCGGCAAAGCTTGTGTATTTCGGCTCGGGCGCAAAAGCAAAGTCCGCAAAAAGATTAAAAGCTATAATTTACATCAGAGCAAACAAAACGCTCTTGTAAATTATAGCTTTTATTTTTGGTTTTTGGTCTGCGCAAAAAGCGACAGCCTCAAATCAGTCTTTTTTGTTTGATTCAGTATTATCATTTGACTTAAAAAGAGCAATAAGCTTCAAAATGAAGTCAATGAAAAGCTGAATGTATGACATGAAACCGTTATCCATGCTATTATCCTCCTTCGCTGACACATACACTGACACATCTTTTCGATACACATTATATATCATATCACAAGTTTTGTCAATAATTTATTAAAAAATTTTTAACTATTTCGAAAACGTTGTAATAGACAGGACATTTATTCACAAAAAAACAAAAGAGAAAAACACAAAAGCGGTTCCGTTCTCTTTTTTCAGCCCTTGACCCCCACAGTTGGAAGACCGGCGTCTGCAATGTCCTTTTCAAACAAGGGGTTATCCGGCGAACAAAGCTCAACCGCCTTTGAAAGAACGTGGATAATTGCAACCTTCAGCGCTCCGCCGTATTCGCCGTCAAGCGTCCAGGCGACCTCCTCGGGCGAGGAAAACTTCGCCTTGCTTGTCCTCAGAAAAATAATCTGCTTTCCGTCGTATTCCTGCCGGATAACCTTTCCCAGCATAGCCGGAGCAGTTATAGGTCTTATTTTGCGGACAAGGAGAATTTCAAAGTAGCCGTCGTTGAGCTTGACGTCGTTGACATTGAACTTGAAGATGCCTGCAACCGAGGTGGAGTTTGAAATTGCGCCGAACGAAAAATCATCTTCTATAACTCCGCCGTCATACTCAATTCTCATATGAACAGGCTTCATGTTTTTCCATTCCTTGAGTCCGTTGAAAATATACGCCGCATGACCGAAGCGGTTTTTCATCTTCTGGCTCGTTGCGTATGAGGATCTTGTGAACGCGCCGAATGAGGCAACGTATGAAAAATATCTGTTGTTGAAAAGACCGATATCATAGCTGTTTGTGTTTCCGGACATGATGATGTCGGTAGCTGCGCCGATATCGCGCGGAATTTTGAGCGTTGCAGCAAGGTCGTTGGTTGAACCTGTCGGAATATATCCGACGGGAATACGCCTGAGCATATCCATAACGCCGTTGATGGTTTCGTTAAGGGTGCCGTCGCCGCCGCAGCAGACAACAAG
>JAEDIH010000138.1 GCA_016292575.1 Clostridiaceae bacterium
TGGCAAAAAACTTCCCGTCCGTTGTTGACATAGCCTGTACGATGTGATAAAATTTCATAAATTAACCGCCGTGTTCTGCAGGCTTTTCAATCTGCGGAAAGCGGCGATTTTAAAAATGTTTGCTTTAGGAGGAGTATTATGGCAGTCTTTATCAATGAACCGTCACACACCTTTAATGAGTATTTGTTGATTCCGGGCTATTCTTCTGACAAATGCGTTCCGGCAAATGTCAGTCTGAAAACTCCGCTCGTGAAGTTCAAAAAGGGTGAAGAACCTTCTATAACCATGAATATACCTATGGTATCCGCCATTATGCAGTCCGTTTCGGGCGACAGGCTTGCGGTCGCCCTTGCAAAAGAGGGCGGCGTTTCGTTTATATACGGCTCTCAGAGCGTTGAGGACGAGGCGGCTATGGTCTCAAAAGCGAAAAATCATAAAGCCGGATTCGTAACCAGCGATTCAAATGTTTCACCCTCGGCAACCTTGAAAGATATTATTGCGCTCAAGGAAAAAACCGGACATTCCACGGTTGCGGTTACACACGACGGAACGGAAAAAGGCAAACTTCTCGGCATTGTTACCGGTCGCGATTACCGCATCAGCCGTATGGAGCTTGACACACCGGTCAGTGAATTCATGACTCCGTTTGAAAAGCTTGTTGTTGCTCCGGAGGGAACAAGTCTTAAAGAAGCAAACGACATTATCTGGGATAACAAGCTTAATTCTCTTCCGATTATTGACAGCGAACAGCGTCTTTGCTATTTTGTTTTCAGAAAAGACTATGATTCCCATAAAAAGAATCCTAACGAGTTGCTTGACAAGCATAAAAGATATGTTGTTGGCGCAGGTATCAATACAAGGGACTACGCCGAAAGGGTTCCCGCGCTTATCGAAGCCGGCGCGGATGTGCTTTGTATTGACTCCTCGGAGGGCTTTTCCGACTGGCAAAAATTCACGATTGCCTGGATACGTGAGCGCTACGGCGACAGCGTAAAGGTCGGAGCCGGCAATGTTGTTGACGCCGACGGTTTCCGCTTCCTTGCTGAATGCGGTGCTGACTTTGTAAAGGTCGGTATCGGCGGCGGCTCAATCTGCATCACCCGTGAAACCAAGGGTATCGGCAGAGGTCAGGCAACGGCACTTATTGATGTCTGCAAGGCAAGGGACGAGTATTTTGAAGAAACGGGGGTCTATGTTCCCGTTTGCTCTGACGGCGGAATCGTTTATGACCATCATATTACGCTTGCTCTTGCCATGGGCGCGGACTTTGTAATGCTCGGCAGATATTTTGCACGCTTTGACGAAAGTCCGACAAATAAAATCAGCATCGGCGGAACATACATGAAAGAATACTGGGGCGAGGGTTCGGCGCGCGCAAGGAACTGGCAACGCTATGACCTCGGCGGCGATAAAAAGCTCTCGTTTGAGGAAGGCGTTGATTCCTATGTTCCGTACGCCGGCAGTCTCAAGGATAATGTTGCAATTTCGCTCTCAAAGGTCAAATCGACCATGTGCAACTGCGGCGCACTCTCCATTCCGGAGCTTCAGCAAAAGGCTAAAATCACGCTTGTTTCCGCAACCAGCATTGTTGAGGGCGGCGCGCACGACGTTATTCAGAAGGACAAGACAGGTGTTGTGAAATAATTTTGAATTATTCCGTGGTGATATCAGATGAAAGTTATAAATATCCTCAAGAACCAAAAGCCGTCGCTTTCCTTTGAAGTTTTTCCGCCCAAAAAGGAAACTTCGTTTGAAAGCGTTGAGCGCGCGGTGCAAGCCATTGCCGCAATCAAGCCGGCATACATGAGCGTAACCTACGGAGCCGGAGGCGGAACAAGCAAATATACGCTTGAAATTGCAAAAAGCATTAAAGAAAAGTACGGCGTTGAAACCGTTGAACACCTGACCTGTGTTTCCTCAACAAAGGAAATGGTTCGCAGGCAGATTGAAGCCATTAAAAAAAGCGGAGTTGAAAATATCCTTGCGCTTCGCGGCGACATTCCTGCCGATATGATAGGCCTCGACAGAAGCGCCTGGGCATATAATCATGCGACCGAGCTTATCCGCGAGCTGAAAGAGACGAACCCGGATTTTTGCATCGGCGCGGCGTGCTATCCGGAGGTTCACCCGGAAAGCAGAAACAGCAAGGAGGATATTCTTTTCCTTAAAGCCAAGGTTGAAGCCGGCTGCGAGTTTCTGACTACTCAGATGTTTTTTGACAACAATTTGTTATACAGCTTTCTTTATAAGCTGCGCGAAGCCGGTGTAACCGTTCCCGTTGTTGCCGGAATAATGCCGATTACAAAGGCGAATCAGGTTGAACGCGCCATTAAACTTTCAGGCTGTCATGTGCCGCAGAGATTTATCAGCCTTGTTGACCGCTTCGGCAATGACGAAGACGCAATGAAGCAGGCCGGTATCGCTTATGCTACGGATCAGATAATCGATCTTTTTGCAAACGGCGTCAGCAACGTTCATGTTTATTCAATGAACAAACCGGATGTTGCCAAAAAAATCTATTCAAATCTTTCGGACATTATCGGAAAAAGCTATGAGTGAAATTATTTTTAAAACTTATGATAAGATAGCACTTAACGAACGCGAAGCTTTCAGATATATGTCCTGCAAATCTCCCGATGAGCAGATGAAGCGGCTTTTTGAGGAATGTCTGAGTGAATGCTTGGGTGCTCTTTCGTATAAAGCCTGCTGGCGCGAATTTCCGCTCCTGTTTTGCGGCGATGAAATCAATCTCGGCTTTGCAAGAACAAAAAGCAAGGCTCTTTTCACTAACCTCAAGGGGTGTGAGAAAATCGTTCTTTTTGCCGCAACAGTAGGTCACGAAATGGACAGGCTGATAAAAAAGCAGTTCCTCCTTTCCCCGGCAAAGTCCGTCTGCCTGCAGGCTATAGGCAGCGAGAGGGTTGAAAGTCTTTGCGATACTTTGAACGCGGAGCTTAAAGAGCAGTACAAAAAACAGGGCTTTTTGCTGAAACCCCGGTTCAGTCCGGGCTACGGAGATCTTTCGCTCTCGCTTCAAAGGGAGATAATGCCGGCGCTTGACTGTGCAAAGCTGCTCGGAATAAGTCTCGGAGAAAATTTGATGATGTCGCCGTCAAAATCCGTTACGGCGATAATCGGTGTTTATAAATAACGAAAAGGGGGTGACTTTTTGGGCATTACTGAACTTTTAAACAGAAAAATTCTTTTTCTTGACGGCGGTCTCGGAACCTATCTTCAAAAAGAAGGACTCAAGCCCGGAGAAAATACCGAAAGCTGGAACCTTACGCATCCCCGGGTCGTTCAAAGCGTTCATAAAAAGTATTTTGACGCCGGCAGCAATATTGTCTGCGCAAACACCTTCGGCGCAAACAGCCTTAAATATGCCCCCGATGAGCTTGAAAAAATCATTAAAGCCGCAGTGGACAATGCGTTGGCGGCAAAAAAAGCTTCAACCGCACCGCAGGAGAAGTTTGTTGCGCTTGATATCGGCTCTCTCGGAAAGCTTTTAAAGCCGTTTGGAGACCTTGAATTTGAAAAGGCTGTTTCCGTCTTTGCCGAAACGGTAAAGCTCGGTGTAAAGTACAATGTCGATCTTATCATGATTGAAACCATGAACGACAGCTATGAAACAAAGGCCGCGCTGCTTGCCGCAAAGGAGAACAGCTCGCTTCCGGTTTTTGTTACCAATGCTTACGGCGAGGACGAAAAGCTCATTACCGGTGCCACTCCGGAAGCTATGGTTGCAATGCTTGAGGGTATGGGAGCCGATGCCGTTGGAGCAAACTGTTCGCTCGGACCTAAGCAGCTTCAGAATATTGCAAAAAGAATGCTTAATTGTGCTTCTGTTCCGGTTATAATGAAGCCTAATGCAGGTATGCCGAAAAGTATTGGCGGAAAAACCGTTTTTGATGTTAACGCAGAGGAATTCTGCGGCGAAATGAAAAAGATTGCCGAAGCAGGCGTTACCTTGCTCGGAGGCTGCTGCGGAACAGATGACAGCTATATAAAGCTTCTCGTTGATACGGTTAAAGACGTTGAATTTAAAAAGCAGAGCGAAAAGAATCTCACTGTTGTTTCATCGTATACTCATGCCGTTTATTTCGGAAGCAAGCCTGTCATAATAGGCGAAAGAATAAATCCGACCGGAAAAAAGCGCTTTAAGCAGGCACTTTTGGAAAATGATATCGGTTATATTTTGCGCGAGGGACTTTCCGAGCAGGAAAACGGCGCACATATACTTGACGTGAATGTTGGAATACCCGGAATTGATGAAAGCGCAATGCTGAAATCGGCGGTTTTTGAGCTTCAAGGAGTGCTGGATCTTCCTTTGCAGATTGACACATCGGATATTTCGGCAATGGAGAGTGCTTTGCGGCTTTATAACGGCAAGCCCATGATTAATTCCGTTAACGGAAAAGAAGAGAGCATGAAAGCCGTTTTTCCCCTTGTTAAAAAGTACGGCGGAGTTGTTACGGCGCTGACTCTTGATGAAAACGGAATACCCGAAACCGCCGAAGAGCGCGTCAGGATTGCGGAAAAAATTCTTCGTACCGCAAAGGAATACGGTATTGACAAAAAGGATATTGTTTTTGATACTCTTGCAATGACAGTCAGTGCAGATCCGCTTGCGGCGAGAGTAACAATAAAAGCACTTTCGGAAATTCGCCGCAGGCTACACTGCCATACAAGTCTCGGTGTTTCAAATGTTTCCTTCGGCTTGCCGGAAAGGGGAGTGCTCAACGCTTCGTTTTTCCTGCTTGCGCTTGAGAACGGTCTTTCCGCCGCAATCCT
>JAEDIH010000015.1 GCA_016292575.1 Clostridiaceae bacterium
CGGACACTCTTTATTTGAAAAAATGATTGCGTAACAGCTAAAAAAGAACAAAATATACAACAAAAGAGGCCGATTTTTCACCGACCTCTGCATTGCTATACTCTCCGCTGTCAAATTCTGACGGCGGTTTTTCTTATTCCGGACTAAGTCTTTAAAAAACGGGCTGTCGCTCTTCGTTTTACCGATTTGCGACAGCTCCGTTTTTGCTTTGTTTGATTTCAAAAAGATCATTATATGATACGTTTAGTATTTCTTTCAAAAGCTTGATTTCATCGGGATAAACGTGTCGCTGTTCAACTTCAATCTTTGCCAAAGCACTTCTTGTTATGTCGCAACCATTGACTTGAAGTTTTGCGGCAACCTGCTCCTGCGTCAGTTTTGATTTTTCTCTTGCGTTTGGTATTTGTTTGCCGAAAAGTTTTTCATATTCGGGATTCATTGCATATCACCCTGACCGTGTTATAATTTCTTTTTAAAATTGAATTGACATAATTTTAGCAGTGTGCTATACTATTTTTGAACCTATATAGGTGCAAAATCAAAAGAGGAGGGTAGACATCGGCAACATCGCCGCTTAAGAAAAAATTAACTTTAGTATTATTGAAAAAGGAGATTAAAAAATGACAGATAATCAAAATACGCCGCAGCACGCGGCAGAGGATCAAACCACACCGCAGAACATGAACATAAATGTTACCGTTTCTTCTCCGGTTTCTCAGCTCAGAACAGACAGAGGACTTTTAAAAGCTGTTTTGCTTTCGATTATAACGTTGGGTATATATTCGCTTGTGTTAAATGCTCATATATCTGAAGATGTGAATATAGTTTGCAGCAGATATGACGGAAGAAAAACCATGAATTATTGGCTTTTGACTTTCCTTGTAGGCCCTCTCACATGCGGCATAGGATACTTAGTCTGGTGGCACAAGATCAGCGCAAGAATGGGAGCTGAGCTTGAGCGCCGAAACATTGATTATAAATTCGGTGCGGCCGATTTTTGGCTTTGGGGCGTTTTGGGAATGCTTATTCTTGTAGGACCGATTGTTTACTGCCATAAATATATCAAAGCAATTAATACGTTGAACGGCGATTTCAATTTGAACGGTTAAACGCGGAAAAGAAAACATAATTTGCTGTGGCAATTAATTAAAGCTATAATTTACAGTCTTTGTTTTAATACGGCTGTGAACTATAGCTTTATTTTTTAGCTTCTTATCAGGAAATTAAATTTTCTGTTCTTCTTGACATGTTCACAATTTAATGATATAACTATTAATGTTATTAGCGATAATATAACTAAATTTAAACAACGAGTGTTAAGATTAACAAACAGTTTGAATAAAAGGAGAAAATAGGCAATGGGTAAGGTACTTCAAAAAGCCACGGCTGTTTTTGCTGCGGTCATATTACTTGCTTCCTCTATAGGTTTTGCCGGTGGGAACGGTCTTTTTGCAAACGCGCTCGGGGAATATCTTGATCCTTTTGATTATCTTTTTGATGATAACATCATAGGCGTGACGGATATTGATGCTTATTCCTATGACAGCTATGTTCTCGATTCACTTGAAAACTATTATGATTTTTATAAGGACGATGATATATATCATAATGACGGTCCGGATATTGAGTTTGACGACAGTATATACAGCATTGTTGCTGTTGAGTCCTCCGATCCGAGCGTGGTTGAAGTTGACGATTACGAAACCGGAGGCTATGTGCTCAAGGCGCGCGACCAAGGCTCTGCAATCATAACTGTTTATCATTACGGTGAGGTGTATAACCAGAAGCCCTCGGACGATCAGATTTATCTCGGAAATTACGACACCTTCCAGATTAATGTTGAACGTGTTCCGGAAACGGAAGTTGTTGTTTCAAAAATTGCGGACAAAAATTACACGGGAAAATATATCAAGCCTGCGCTCAAGCTTACATATAAGGATATGACCCTTAAAGAGGGCAGGGATTACACCGTTTTCCTTGACGGCAACCGGGAGGTCGGAACGGCCTCGGTTGAAATTCTCCTTTCCGGCGGTTTTACGGGAACAATTTATGATGAGTTCAGAATACTCCCGACCATAAGCAAAACCTCTGCCGTTCTTTATTACGGAACAAAGCTTAATTTAACTGTCAAATCAAGCGAAAAAGTTACCTGGAAAACAAAGAACAAGTCCGTTGCAAAGGTCAGCTCAAGCGGCGTTGTTTCTCCGGTGAGCGCCGGCACTGCCGTAATAACGGCAACAACGGGCGGCTATACGCTTTCCTGCAAGGTCACGGTCAAAAAACGTCAGCTCAATGCGTCAAAGAAAACGCTATACATCGGTCAAAGCTTTGACCTTGATTATTAC
This sequence comes from Clostridiaceae bacterium, assembly GCA_016292575.1. Taxonomy (GTDB): domain Bacteria; phylum Bacillota; class Clostridia; order Oscillospirales; family Acutalibacteraceae; genus UBA6857. The sequence goes on from JAEDIH010000015.1 coordinate 2,346, forward strand.
GGCGGAACCGGAACCGTAACATGGAAAAGCTCAAACAGCAAGACTGCAAAGGTCAATAAAAACGGACTTGTCACCGCGCTCAAAAAGGGCAAGGTAACTGTTACGGCAACAAGGAATAAGTACTCCGTTACCTGCACCGTCAATGTAATACAGCAGAAGCTGAGCAGTTCAAAGCTCACCGTTAAGGTTGGAAAAACCGTCGATCTCGATCTCAAGGGCGCAGTGAGCAAGGTTACATGGACTTCATCAAATCCGAAGATTGCAAGCGTGAACAAGAACGGTCTTGTTAAGGGGCTGAAAAAAGGCACTGCTGTCATAACCGCAAAGCACGCCGGCGTAAGCTACAGATGCACCGTAACGGTGAAATGAGATAACAAGATAATGCCCTCCGGATTTTCGTGAAGTCCGGAGGGTTTTTGGGAATATTATATGATTTTTCAAACATAAAAAACTGCCGCCGATGCAACTGTTTTTTATGGCGAAACACTATTTTTGATTTGATTTAGCGGTGTTGAGAGAAGCGATTAACATTCGCTTAATTTCTTCTGCAAGGGCAATTATTTCGTCATAATCATATTCAATAATTTGAGTTCTTTTCAATAATGTCAGCCAATATACTTTTTTCTTTTCTCTCTTCTCTCTTAATTTTTATCTGGAAAAGTCGCAGGAGAAGAGTGAAGAAGAGAAGGGTGAAGAGAGAAGAGAACAAAAAGAAAAGCCACACTTTCGTGCGACTTTTCTTTTTGGCGGAGAAGAGGAGACTCGAACTCCTGCGCCGGTTTCCCGACCTACGCCCTTAGCAGGGGCGCCTCGTCACCAACTTGAGTACTTCTCCGTAGGTGTCGATAAACAGAATATCTAAGATAAAAATGGCGGAGAGAGTGGGATTCGAACCCACGGTACGCAGGACGTACGACGGTTTTCAAGACCGTTCCGTTATGACCGCTTCGGTATCTCTCCGTTTGGTGCTTTGAAATATTATCATAATTCTGAGCCGTTGTCAAGTATTTTTTATAAATTTTGTCAGTCTTGGGCTGATATAAAGATAAAAAACAATTTAAACTGTTGCTTAAAGAGGAGAGTTATAATATAATCATTATAATATCAGCATGAGGAGGATACATATGTCAATTATAAAAAAGGACGCATACTTTGTTTCGTCAACCGGAAAGGATAATATTCACTGCTGCGTCTGGCAGGACGATGAAAAAGAGCCAAAGGGAATTTTCCAGATAGCTCACGGCGTTTCGGAGTATATCGAACGCTATGACGAGTTTGCACGCTTTATGGCGTCAAACGGCTTCATCGTCTGCGGCAACGACCACCTCGGTCACGGTCTTTCCGCAAAAACGCTTGGCGATCTCGGCTTTTTTGCAGAGGAGGACGGGGATCTCCGTCTTGTGGACGATATGCACATTCTCTCGCTTATAATGAAAAGGAAATATCCCGAACTTCCGCTTGTTCTTTTCGGTCACAGTATGGGTTCGTTTTGCGCAAGAGTTTATGCCGCCCAGTTCGGAAATGAGCTTGCCGCGCTGATTCTTTGCGGAACAGGGGAGCTGCCTGCGGCGGCAGTTGTGCTTGAAGAACCGTTAAATTTCCTTTGCAAAAAGCTCGGTACAAAAGCAACTGTTCCGGGCAATATCCTTGACAAGCTCGGCTCGCTTGCTATAAGAGACAAAAGAACCGATTCCGATTGGCTCAGCCGTAACCGCGAAAATGTTGAAAGGTATATTGCCGACCCCCTTTGCGGCAATCCTCTCAAGCTCGGCGGCGTGAGGGATATCGTTTCGCTTGCAAACTCCGCCTGCGCAACGGGCTGGGCTCACAGCGTGCCTCTGGGGCTTCCGATTATGCTTATTTCCGGTGCAAAGGATCCTGTCGGACTGAACGGAAAGGGCGTCATTGCCTGCTGCGATAACCTTGAAAGTGCCGGTCATGAGCCGGAGGTCATTCTCTATCCCGGAGACAGACACGAAATCCTCAATGAGGACGACCGCGAAAAGGTCTATAACGATGTGCTTTCATGGCTTCTTAAATCAATACCGTTTGACGGCAATTTTTAATCTTGAGTTAAGCAAAATATGATAAATTATTACAAACACTTTTTGCTTGTATACTTTTTGTAAAAATACTTGCAATTTTGTGCCGAATGGTATAAAATAAAAAAGTTAATGCGGCCTGTTGACCGCCAAAAGAAATCAATTTGAAAAGGATGAAAGCACGATGGCAAAAGAAGAAAAGTCCGCTGCCGAAATTTATCGTCAGGAGCGTAAGGCGCGCCTTGCAAAAGCGGCAAAAAAGAACAACAAAAAGGCCTATAACCCCCAAGCAGGCAAAACTGCCGGAAAGATTATCTCTGTCCTTCTGGTTGTTGCAATCATTGCCGGAGTTACCGCTTTAGCGGTCAACCTTACCGGTGCTGTTGAAAAAAACCGTACCGCTGTAACGGTCGGTGATGTTGTTGTTAACCAGCCGGAGTTTTCCTATTACTACAGCTCAGGCTACCAGATGGTTTCCAATTACTACGCTTCCTATGTCGGCTACGATACTTCAAAGACTCCCTCAAGCCAGACCTACGCGGGCGCTATGGGTGAAATTCCTGATTTTCCGGAAGACAAGACCCCCACATGGTCGGATTTCTTCAAATATTATGCCGAAAACAACCTGAAGTATATCAAGGCGTTTGTTAAGATTGCAAACGAAAAGAACATTACGCTTGATGATTCCGATAAGGCTCAGATTGAGGAAAACATCGAAAGCATTACGGAGACCGCAAAGAACAGCGGCTATTCTCTCAACTCATACCTGCGCGCCGTATACGGAAAGGGCGTTAACGAAAAGCTCCTTCGAACCATTCTTGAAGAGCAGACCCTCGCTCAAAAGGTTGAGTCTGCCAAGACTGAGGAACTCAAGGCCTCCTATACCGATAAGCAGGTTGAAAAGGAGTACAACAAAAATACTCAGGACTATGCAACCGTAAGCTACAGAGCTTATAAGTTTGCGGCCGAAAAGGTCAAGAGCGAGGACGGCTCGAGCGAGGCAGTCAACGAAACCACTCTTGCCGCGGCAAAGAAAAAGGCCGACGCTTTCGCAAAGGCAGTCACCGACGAAAACAGCTTCAAGGCTCTTGCCGCCGACGAGGAAAAGTCGCTCAAGAACAGTGATTATAAGCTTTACATCACCGATGACAGCAAGACCCTGAACGAAGAGATGACTTATTCGGCTCTTTCTCAGTCGGCTTCAGATTCCGACTTCCTTGAATGGGCATTCAACGCCAAGACTGCAAAGGGAGACACCTATGTGCTCAAGGGAACTGAGGATTACACGGTCTATATGATGACCTCTCCGATGCATAAGGCTGCCGATACCCTAACATATGACGTAAGGCATATCCTTGTTAAGTTCCCCGAAGCACAGGAGGGCAGCTCCGAGGATGAGACGACCGCAGAAGGAGACGAAACCACTGCCGCCGCAGAAACGACCGCCAAGGCTGAAACCTCTGACGAAAAGAAAACAGAGGACGTTAAGGTTGAAACTCTTGACGTATCAAAGTATAAGGATGTAAATGTCTATCTTGACGTTAATGCCGAAACCGCAAAGGATAAGGCAACGTACAAGAAAGCTCAGGATATTCTTGAAGAATACCTCAAGGGTGACAGGACCGAGGAAGCCTTTGAAGCGCTTGAAAAGGAGTATTCCGAAGACACCAGAGACGATGACGGTCATCTGCAGTCGCTCATTTATGAAAATGTTCCCAAGGGTCAGATGGTTCCCGAGTTTGAGTCCTGGTCGCTTGCCAAAGGCAGAAAGGCCGGCGATGTCGGTATTGTTGAAACCACCTACGGATATCATATCATGTATTTTGTAAAGACAACTACGACAACATGGGAGGACACCGTCAGAGCAGCACTTGCCCAGACAGATCTTTCAACCTATCAGAACGAGGTTGTTGAAAGCGATAATGTTAAGCTTTCAAACGAAAACGATAAGGCTATCAGCGATGTTACCGATTTCCTTGATAAGCTTGCAAAGCAGGCGGCAAAGAACCAGTCCTCACAGCTGAGCTATTAAACAAAACAAGACAGCGTGTTACCGAACTGCGGCAGCACGCTGTTATTTTTATGCGCTTTTGCTTTGCAATGAACCCTGCGCCGCAAAAAGAAAACCGCCGGGTGAGCCGGCGGCTTTGTTAATATTCAATCAGTTGTTGTTTGAAAAAATGTTTCTGCCCTTAAAGATAGGAAGAACATCGCTTTCGTCGTCATCGGGGTCATCAAAGATTGAACCGGACTTTTTCTTCGGCGTTTCAATCACGTCAAACGAGTGAACATCTGAGTTTGACTGAGCTGACGGCGAGGAGAAGGAGCTGACATCGGTAATCGGCTGCGAAACCTGCTCCTGCGGCTTTGAACCGTTCTTGGCGTTTTCAAGTGCGTCAAAAAAGCTCTTGCCGAATTCGGTAGCCTTGAAGTCTGTCGATGAGTCGGTATCCATCGAAGTGAAAATTGAAGTTCCCTGATTCTTCGGCTTGGTGGACTGACTGATGAAACCGCTCCGTCCTGCTGACGGCTGTGAAGCCGGGGCTGCGGCGGAGTTAACGGACTTCACCATCTTGTCCGCGTCGTTTTCCTCAAGAGAGCCGAAGCCGGTGGCGATAACGGTTATAAGCATTTCGTCGCCCATCTCTTCGTCAAAGACTGAACCGAAGATGATGTTTGCGTCCGGATGAGTTGCCTGCGTGATAAGATCGCCGGCCTGCTCAATCATGTCAAGAGACATATCGGAAGAGCAGGTGACGTTGATGATAACGCCGCTTGCACCGTCAATGGCTGTTTCAAGCAGCGGACTTGTGATTGCTTCCTTGGTGGCTTCAACAGCGCAGTTTGCGCCTCTGCCGCGACCGATGCCCATGTGAGCGCGACCTGCGTCCTTCATAACGCTCTTGATATCCGCAAAGTCAAGGTTGATATAGCCGGGAACCTTAATGGTGTCGGAAATGCTCTTAACGCCCTGCCAAAGAACCTCGTTCGCTTTGCCGAAAGCGTCCTTCATGCTCAGCGATTTATCGCCGAGAAGCTTGAGTCTTTCGTTCGGGATAACGATAAGGCTGTCAACGTGCTTCTGAAGCTCGCGGATACCGTCCTCAGCCTGCTGCATACGTCTTCTGCCCTCAAATTTGAACGGCTTTGTTACAATGCCGACCGTGAGTGCGCCGAGCTCTCTTGCAACCTCGGCAACAACGGGAGCAGCGCCCGTTCCGGTACCGCCGCCCATGCCTGCGGTGATGAAAACCATATCGGTTGAGCGCAGGGCGTCTGCAATAACATCGCGGCTTTCCTCGGCGGCCTTTTTGCCGACTGCGGGATCGCCGCCGGCGCCCATGCAGCCGGTAACCTTTTCGCCAATCTGAATTTTATGAGTTGCCTTTGAATCCTCAAGAATCTGCCTGTCGGTGTTGATGGTAAGAAATTCAACGCCGAAAACGCCTGCGTCAACCATGCTGTTGACGGCGTTTCCTCCGCCTCCGCCGACACCTACAACTTTGATCTGGTTATAAGCTATGTTTTCATTGTCCATAACGAAGCCCATTATACTTCCTCCTGTCTTATATTTACGGTAAAAGAAAAATCACTTAATTGATACAAAATGGCATAATACCGCCTTAACGGTAATTCAAGTTATTATAACACGCTTTTTCAAAAAAGACAACAACCAAATTGCACATCTTTTACATATTTTTTTTCTGTTTTTATGACAGTTGACTAATTTTGCGCTGAATTTTAAGCCTGACTTAAGAAAAGTTTATTTTTCTTTCCCTATAACGCTTGAAAAAAGAGGAAAAAACCTATATAATTGTTCCGCATTATAACGACGGCTTTCCGTCCTTTTGCAAAAATACTATATAAAGGAGTAAATTACCATGCCGGAATTTCTGATGAAAATTATCAGCTTTGTACTCGGTATCATCACCTCAATCTCAATGAGTATGTCCTCATTGACCGCACTCATCAACAAAAGCAACTTTGAAGTTGCGTCCTCTTTCGATCAGGTTGTATATGAAGACCAGCTTGTACCCGAAAAGGACTCCGACGGCAACTGGACGTTTTATACCGACAGAGACCTCAAAATCCTTCAGCTTACCGATGTTCATATCGGCGGTGGCATAATGTCGGTTAAAAAGGACAAGATGGCTCTCAACGCGGTTGCAGCAATGCTTACTGCCGAAAAGCCCGACCTTGTTGTTATCACCGGCGACCTTGTTTATCCCGTACCTTTCCAGGCCGGAACATTCAACAACGGCATTTCGACGGATATGGTCATCACGCTGCTTGAAAAGCTCGGCGTTTATTACACCATTTGCTTCGGCAACCACGATTCCGAGCTTTACAGTGACTACACCCGTGAGCAGCTCGCCGATAAGTATGCAAATCCCGACCTCAAATACAGCCTTTTCCAAAAAGGACCGGAGGACGTTGACGGTTACGGCAACCAGGTTATCAAGGTAAAGAACTCAAAGGGTATCGTTACAAACGCCTTCTTTACTCTTGACTCGCACTCATATGTAGACGGCGACTTTTTGGGCGTTCAGTGGAAGTATGACAATATCCACGAAAACCAGATTGAATGGTACAAGGAATGTGTTCTTGCCATTGATGCCGCAAACAAGGCTATCGACCCGGATTGCCCGATGTTCACGTCGCTTTGCTTCTTCCACATTCCGCTTGAGGAGTTCGGCATCGCATGGCAGGAGTACAAGGCAAACGGCTATAAGGACACCGAAAACGTAAAGCACTTTGCGGGCGGATATTATGAAAAGGACGAAAAGTCCTACTGCGGGGTTTATTCGGATAACTTCTTTGAAACCGCTCTTGAGCTTGGCTCAACAAAGGGCATTTTCTGCGGTCATGACCACGAAAACAACGCAAGTGTCGAGTATAAGGGTATAAGACTTACATACGGTATGAGCATTGACTACCTTGCTTATACAGGAATCTCTAAAAAGGGCGCGCAGCGCGGCTGCACCGTTATCTCCCTTTCGGCGGACGGCGAGCTTTCCGTTTCGCTTGAAAACTACTATCAGGACAAGTATGTTTCAAAGTATGAAAAGGAAAAGGTCAGTACGGATCGCTGAGTCTTTTCAACCCTGCGGCAATTAATCGCCGTCTGATTAATGAACGACTGACCGCACGTTTGCCGTGAAAAGCAGACGTGCGGTTTTGCTCTGCGGTCTGCTTTGTTCAGCTTTGCCGGGCAATGATTCGGTTTGTTCTTGCATTTTTCTGTTCATTGCTGTAGAATACTTTCGGGAGCTGATAAAAATGACTGACTTTTCATTGATTGAAAAAAATCTTCTTGCCCGCGGATATACTGTCAGAATCTTTGAAACAAAGGAGCAGGCGGGCGCCTATCTCATTTCAGAAATTAAAAATACCACAGTCGGTATCGGCGGCTCGCAGACGATTGACAGTCTTGATATTTTTGACGCGCTTTCAAAAGATAACACCGTTTATTGGCACTGGAAACAGGACGCCGGAGCGCGAAAAAAAGCCGCTTTTGCAAAGGTCTATCTGACTTCGGTCAACGGCGCCTCGGAAACCGGCGAGCTTGTCAATATTGACGGAGCCGGAAACCGTGTTGCCGCGTCCGTTTTCGGTCATGAAAAGGTTTACTTTGTTTTCGGCAGGAACAAGATTGAGCCGACTCTTGAAAAAGCGGCAGACCGCGCAAGAAACATCGCTGCGCCGAAAAACGCCGCAAGACTTTGCAAAAACACGCCCTGCGCAAGGAGTGAAAGCGGCTGCTTCGACTGCAAAAGCACCGAGCGTATCTGCCGTGCGCTGTGCGTCTATTTCGGTCCGACAATGGGCATGAAAGCCGAAGTGGTGATTATTGACGAAGACCTCGGAATGTAAGGGGAGTTTTCGTTTACAGCTTTATGAAAATGAACTTTCGTCATTTGTAACAATAATTCATGCGGCTTTTGTGCAGTTTTTCATTTAAATGCTGTTTTTAAAAATAACCGTTGACAAAGATTGAAAACAGCGTTATAATTGGCTCAAATTTAAGACAGCACCTGATAGAGGATGCGGATGAAATGAGTAACCTGTGATAAACGCCGGCAAGCGGTCAGCGGTGAAAGGTGATTCCGCCGAAGTTGCCGTCCGGTTGCCGCCGGGTGGTTGCTGGGACTGCGTTTAACAGGCGCAGCACTGTCATATAGTTTTATATGGAGCGCTATCATTGGAATATATCTTCGCTATTCTCAAATAACGAACATAAGGCCTGTGATACCTCATGTAAAAGGTGCGCAGGCTTAAATTTTTGCTCACGGGCAAAGCCCGAATTTTATATTAGGAGTGTTAATCATGAGCAATGTAAGAAGAATTTTGGCAGTAGTTATGGCGGTTGTTCTTTGCGCTCTTTGCTTCACGGCTTGCGGCGGAAATGATGACGCAGCAACATCAGACGCCGGCAGTTCGGCACCGGCAGCGTCCGGAATTGCGGCAGCTCAAAGCATTGCAGATCTCAAGGGCATGAAGATCTCCGCTCAGACCGGAACCTTCCACGCCGACGCACGCGCACAGATTGAAAACGTTCAGGGCGATACATATCCTGAGTTTTCAGACCTGCTCACCGCTGTCAAGTCCGGAGCAATCGACGGCTACATTGCCGAAGAGCCGACCGCAATTTCAGCCTGCAAGACCGACAGCACCCTTGGATATGTAGCCCTGAAGAATAATGACACCGGCTTCACCGTAACCGAGGACGACGTTGCCATTGCAATCGGCCTCAAGAAGGGCTCCGATCTTCTTGCAAAGATGAACGAAGTCATTGCCGGTATCACCAACGAGCAGAAGGCAACTCTTATGGAGCAGATAGTCAGCATCAAGGCCGGCGAAAAGGTTGAAAAGTTTGTCCTTGAAAGCGAGACACCTGAGAACCCGACCGGAACGCTCAAGGTTGCAATGGAATGTGCTTATGAGCCGTACAACTGGACCGAAACCTCTTCCGACGCCGCAACTCTCGGCGCAGTACCCATCAGCGGCGAGGGCAAGGAAGGTCAGTATGCAAACGGCTATGACGTTCAGATTGCACAGTATGTTGCAAACAAGCTCGGTATGAAGCTTGAGGTTTATTCCTATGAATGGGATTCACTCATTCCGGCTCTTAACTCCGGCGCTGTTGACGCAATCGTTGCAGGTATGAGCCCGACAGCGGAACGCAGAGAAAAAATTGACTTCACCGATGCGTACTATGAATCAAACCTTGTTGTTATCTACAAGAAGTAATTGAGCTGAAAATTTCTCCGGCGGCTTTTGGGCAAAAGCACAAAGGCCGCCTCAAAATTAATAAAGTTTGGCGGAATTCATATGAGTTTTTTACAAGATGTTCTGAATATTGTTATCAAGTATTATCCTCAGCTTCTAAAGGGTGTGGGAAATACAATGCTCCTTGCGCTCACCGGTACGGTTGCAGGTCTTGTTATCGGTCTTCTGACCGGCGTTATACGCACCGCGCCGATGTCCAAAAACCCGGTGCTTCGCGTGCTTCATAAAATTCTTAACGCAATCATTGCGGTTTATGTTGAGGTTTTCCGCGGCACTCCTATGATGGTTCAGTCGATGGTTATCTATTGGGGCTATGCTTTTGCAACAGGCGGAAAAACGCTTGCGCTTATCCCATCGGGTATTCTCATTGTTTCAATCAATACCGGCGCATATATGGCGGAGATCGTCCGCGGCGGCATTATTTCTATCGACAAGGGTCAGTTTGAGGGCGCAATGTCAATAGGCATGACCCATTCGCAGACGATGTTCAAGGTTATCATTCCGCAGGTTATGCGAAACATTCTTCCCTCGGTCAGCAATGAGTTTGTCATAAACATCAAGGATACTTCGGTTCTTAATGTTATCGGCGTTACCGAACTTTACTATTTTGCCGGAATCATCAAAAGGCAGAGCTTTGAAACATTTCAAACGTATCTTGTTGTCTGCGTGCTCTATTTTATTCTGACATTCACAATCACAAGACTTCTCCGTCTTGCCGAAAAGAAGCTTGACGGAAAAGAAAACTATACCGTTTTCGGCTCGCAGTCAGACAGTGCTGCTGAGATTCACATTTCAAAGGAGGCAGAGGTTCATGGCTGATAAAGTAATCGAGCTTAAAGGGCTTGAAAAAAGCTTCGGTGAAAACAGCGTCTTAAAGGGCATTAACCTCAGCGTTGAAAAGGGCGATGTTTTGAGCATCATAGGCGCCTCGGGCAGCGGTAAAAGCACAATGCTTCGCTGCATTAATCTCCTTGAAACGCCAACAAAGGGACAGATTCTTTATCACGGTAAGGACATCACAGCAGGCGATCTGAGTCTTTCAAAATACAGGGCAAAGGTCGGCATGGTTTTTCAGTCTTTCAATCTTTTCAATAACATGACTGCGATTGAAAACTGCATCATCGGTCAGGTATCCGTCCTCAAGCGCAGCCGCAAGGACGCAAAGGATGTTGCAATGAAGTATCTTGAAAAGGTTGGCATGGCTCCGTATATTGAAGCAAGACCCTCGCAGCTTTCCGGCGGACAGAAGCAGCGTGTTGCAATCGCCCGTGCTCTTTCAATGGAGCCGGAGGTGCTTCTTTTTGATGAACCCACGAGCGCGCTTGACCCGCAGATGGTCGGCGAGGTTCTGGAGGTTATGCGAAAGCTTGCAAAAGAGGGACTGACCATGATTGTCGTTACGCATGAGATGGCTTTTGCAAGGGACGTTTCGTCGCACGTTGTTTTCATGGCGGACGGAGTAATCTGTGAAGAGGGCAAACCGCAGGACATCTTTGAAAATCCGCAAAATCCGAGGACGCGGGACTTTCTTTCGCGGTTCCTCGAAAGATAATTCTAATTCAATAATTATTTCCCCTTGGAGCAGACGTTGAAATTATAGAATTTCAAGGCTGAAACAAGGGGAAAGCTATATTTTGCAGTGTTGTTGCAACTTTTTTCACGGCTGTTAACAATTCCTTTCAGAAAAAGGAGCAGTTTTTGACACTTTTTTAAAGTTTTGTTAACGTTTAACTAAAAACTATGAATGTTTCACTGCTTGTTTGACTTTTTATACAAACAGGGCTATAATTGTCATGTAATTAGCTGAGGCAGGTGGAGAAGAGCTGCTTCGGCTGCCGTTTTTTCCGGTATATCATCTCTTGGAGGAATCATTGATGAAGAAAACAAACAGAATACTTTCTTTTGCTTTGGCCTTGATAATGGTCATGAGCTGCTTTGCTTTGTCCGCCGGTGCTGTCGGCAAAAGCGGAAAGTGGATAGCCACATGGGGAACGGCGCCCGTTGATTTTTATATCTCGCTCGCCGATTATATCCCGAATTTTACCGTTAACGGAAAAGTTCCGGTGGGTACGCTTTTGAGAACGGAGCTTACCGTTTCCTCGGCAGGTGAAAAGCTGCGCTTTAAGTTTTCCAATGAATACGGCGACAGAGACGTAACTATTTCAAGCGTTTTTGTTGCAAGGACCGATACCTCGGAAAAAGGTGCTGTTCTGACCGATACTGAGATTCCTATCACCTTTGGCGGCGATGAAAGGCTTGTTATTCCTGCGGGCAAGGTCGTTTGGTCGGACGAGGTTAATATCAAAACCTTTGCGCTTGAAAAGCTCACCGTCAGTATGTATCTTACCGAAGAAACAGCGATTAAAACAGTCGGTCTTTTCTGCGGAAAGACTTATTTTTCAAGGTCGATGCCCGATGGAGCGGATAACGGACACATGGTCAATCCGTTTGAAATCAGCATTGCAACCGGCGCAAACGCCTACCATATTATTCCGTTTCTTACTGCAATTGATTCTTACACCGAATCAGAGGACGCCTATGCTGCCGCTTTCATCGGCGATTCTACCCTTGTCAATGGAATGACAGAATATCTTTCGGGCAGACTTGTTGACGCAGGCAGAAGCGACATCGGCATTGTCAACTCGGGCATTATGGGCAACCGCCTGTTTTATAAAGGCACCGGTCTTATCGGAAATCTGTACGGTGATCCTGTTTTGGATAGATTTGAGCGTGACGCGTTGAATATTACCGGCTGCGACAGAATCATTGTCAAAATCGGTGTAAATGACATTCTCCATCCCTCATCAAAGAGTATGGGAAAAAATGCGCCGTATGTATCGGCTGAGCAGATAATTGAAGGCTATGAGCAGCTCGTTGAAATTGCTCACGAAAACGGGAAAAAGATTTTCTTCATGGAAATTACCCCGTGGAACGGCTATGTCCGCGATATTCTCGGAAACAAGAATGATATTGTCTGGAGGTCAGATCTCCAGGAAATGTGTGACCTCGTTAACGAATGGATCAAGACAAACGACGTTGCAGACGGCTACATAAATTCCGATTGCCTTGCACAGCCGCAGAATCCGACCGCTTTCATTGAGCAGTTTACCAAGGACGGCATCCATTTTACGGAAATCGGCGCTCTTGCGTTTGCGGACTGCATTGACATTGAGCAGGTATTCGGCGTTTCGGACACACGGAAAGCCGCAGACATTCTGGATATTGACCCCTATGAGCAGAACAAGGAGGCAAAAAAGAACGAAAGGCTCGTTAAGATCAGAAATATTCTTTTGATAGCGCGCCAGCTTCTTTCAACAATGCGCGTTGAATACGGTCCGCTCCATAAGGTTCTGGATAAGCTGATTGACCGACTTCCGGACGGAAGGGAGCTTGTCGCAAACGCAAGGGAAAGTTTTTCAAACGGTGCAAGGAAGCTTGCTGAAATGGCAAAAAGATAAGGTTATATTATAATCAAAAAACCGCTCGAGTGATAATCACCGGGCGGTTTTCTGCTTTTGAAACGCCCGATGAACATCCTTGCTTTTTCTACTGAAAAGGCTGTGTTCAAAAAGCGCTTCAACGTGAGCTTAACAGCTCTCTATCTTAATTTTCCGAATACGCCGGGCTTCCCCGCGTGATTCAGACAGCGGGAAGCCGCAAACGCATTAAAGCTTTCCGCTGATAGTATTATTGCCGCGCAGCAGGGAGCAATGCACGGCAATTTTTTCCAAAAATGTTCATTCGTCCTCAAGCAGCTTTTTCATCATTCGAGCGGCTTTGTAGATATCTCCGCAGCCGAGGGTTATTACAAGGTCACCCTCCTCGGCGTTATCGGCAACATAGCTTGAAACCTCCTCAAAGGTGTTGAACCAAACGCTTCCGGGAATCTTTTCGGCAAGGTCTTTTGTATAGATATTGTAAGTGTTGACCTCGCGTGAGCCCATGATCTCCGTCATGACGCAGCGGTCGGGAATCTGTAGTACACGGGCAAATTCATCAAGCAGAATTGCTGTCCTCGAGTAGGTGAACGGCTGAAAGACCGCCCAAACGTGCTTGTAGCCCATCTTCATTGCGGCGGTGAGCGTTGCCTCAAGCTCGTGCGGATGGTGGGCATAATCGTCCGCAATGGTTATTCCGTGAAATTCTCCGAGAATTTCAAATCTGCGTCCGGCTCCGGAAAAAGCCTCAATTCCCTTTTTGCAGTCCTCAAAGCTTACGCCTGCGTTGACTGCCGAAGCAAAGGCGGCAAGGGCGTTGAGAACATTGTGCGTTCCGGGTATGTTCAGCTTAAGGTGAGTAAGTTTTTTTCCTTTGCTCATTACGTCAAACTCAGGGAAAGCGCCTTTGTTATATGTGATGTTTTCGCTGTAGTAATCGTTTTTATCGGTAAAGCCAAAGGTAATCTTCTTTTTGTCAACGTCCGCAACGGCCTTGAGCGTATTTGCGTCATCACCGTTGTAAATGAGCGTGTGTGTTGTCAAAAGCGAGAATTTGCGGAATGACCTGATAATGTTTTCAAGCGTTTTAAAATAGTCGAGGTGATCCTCGTCAATGTTGAGAATTACCGCAACGTCGGGAGAAAGGTCAAGGAAGGTGTCAACAAATTCGCACGCTTCGCAAACCATTGTTTCGCTCTTTCCGCTTCTTCCGTGGCTGTCAATGAGCGGAAGCTTTCCGCCTATGACGGCCGTGGGGTCTTTGCCTGCCATGATGAGCACCTGTGTGAGCATTGAGGTTACGGTTGTTTTTCCGTGCGTTCCGCAAATGCCGATGCAGTTTGAAAATCTCCTTGTGATGGCGCCGAACAGCTTTGAGCGCTCAAAGGTCGGGATTGAGCTTTCCTCCGCAGCGCAAAGCTCCGGGTTGTCCTCAAGCAGCGCCGCGGTATAGACTATCATTTGCGCGCCGTTAATGTTTTCCGCTTTTTGACCCATGGTTATTTTAACGCCGAGCGAGCGCAGCTTGTCAATGTTGTCGCCGGGATTGTTGTCCGACCCCGTAATCTCATAGCCCCACGAAAGGAGTATTTCCGCAAGCGGACACATTCCCGAACCGCCAATGCCAATAAAATGAACTCTTTTAATTTTTTTAAGCAGTTCGTCTATTTCATATGTCATGGATTTCACCTTCCAAAATGTTATAACTTTTATATTATATTGCACAATGAGCGAATAGTAAACACATTTTCCGAAAAAAGCTGAATTTATAAGCTGCTTAAACTTTTGCAAACTGGCTTTCATAAAGTGCCTTATAAAAGCCGCCTTTTTTAAGAAGCTCGCTGTGATTTCCCTTTTCAATTATTTTGCCGTCCTTCATGACAAGAATAAGGTCGGCTTTTTTAATTGTTGAAAGGCGGTGGGCGACAATGAAGCTTGTTCTGCCCTCCATCATTTCATCGAACGCTGCCTGAATTTTCAGCTCGGTTCGCGTGTCGATTGACGAGGTTGCCTCGTCAAGAATGAGCATCGGCGGACGGCAGAGCATGGCTCTTGCAATGCACAAAAGCTGTTTTTGACCTGCGGAAAGGTTTGCGCCCTCGCCGGAAATTTCGGTGTCATATCCGTTTTTAAGCCTCATTATAAAAGAATGAGCATGAGCCTTTTTTGCCGCGTCAATGATTTCTTCATCGCTTGCGTCAGGTTTCCCGTAGGCGATGTTTTCCTTTACCGTTCCGTGGCAGAGCCAGGTGTCCTGAAGCACCATTCCGTATCTTGAGCGAAGATCGTGCCGTCTCATTTTCCTGATGTCCGCGTTGTCAACCCTGATTGCGCCCGAGTCAACATCGTAAAAGCGCATAAGCAGATTGATGAGCGTTGTTTTTCCGCAGCCCGTGGGACCGACTATTGCAACGCACTGACCGCTTTCAACTTCAAGGTCAAAGTTTTCAATGAGCGGTCGTTCTTTAACGTAGCGGAACGAAACCGCTTCAAAGCCGACATCTCCGTTGACAGGCGGACAAAGCGGATTTTCAGGCTCGGCAGGCTGATTTTCCGCTTCAAGAACTTCCTCGATTCTTCCTGCGCAGGTGAGCGAATTCTGAAATTCCGTAATAACGCCGCTTATTTCGTTGAACGGCTTTGCGTACTGATTTGCATAGCTGAGGAAAACGCTCAGTCCGCCGACGGTGATTGCTCCTGCGCCCGTTATGCAAAGCACCGCTCCGAGGAGGGTAACGATTGCATAGACGATGTTGTTGACAAGTCTTGTGCTTGGATTTGTAAGGCTTGAAAAAAAGGTTGCCTTGAGCGCCGCGTCCTGAAGCTCACTGTTGATTTTGTCAAAATCCTCAAGGCTTCTGCTTTCGGCGCCGAAAACTTTAAGAACCTGCTGACCCTCAATAAGCTCGTTTATGAGAGCGGTCTGTTCACCTCTTACAGAGGCCTGCTTTGTGAAGTATTTGTGAGTCCTTGTTGCAATAAATTTTGAAACAAAGACTGAAAGGGGGGTCAGCACAAAGACGGCAAGGGCAATCCTCCGGTTCAAAACAAACATAATAACAAGTATCGCGCCGATGGTGATAACGCCCGTAAAAAGCTGCGTAAAGCCCATGAGAAGTCCGTCGGCAAAGGCGTCAACGTCCGATATCATGCGGCTGAGCAGATCACCGAAGGAATGGGAGTCGATATATGAAATCGGGAGCGAATGGAGCTTTTCGCCGAGCTTTCTGCGCAGGTCGCGGCAGACGAAGTATGTGATTTTGTTGTTGCAAAGCGACATGAAGTACTGCGAAAGCGCAGCCGCGAGCGCAACGGCGGCAATGGTTATGACTTTTTTCAAGACGCCGGAAAAGTCAACGTTACCTTTTCCGAGCATGAAGTCAATCGCGTCTCCAGTGAAAACGGGGATAAGCAAAGCGGCGGCAACGCTGAAAACGGCGCAAAGAGCACTCAAGACAACAAAAAACCAATGCGGCCGAATCAGCTTCAAAACGCTTTTAAGAGTTTTCCTGTTCATATCATTTTGCCTCGCTTTTGTTCTGACTTTCGTATATTTCACGGTAGACTCCGCAATTTTTAAGCAGCTCCTCGTGCGTACCGTTTCCGACAAGTGCTCCGTCGTCCAGCACAAGAATCCTGTCGGCGTTTTTAATTGAGCTTACTCGCTGACTGATTATGAAAACCGTAATGTTCTTCGGCAGTGACCGAAGCGCTGCTCTGAGCGCCGCGTCCGTTGCAAAATCGAGGGCGGAAAAGCTGTCGTCAAGAATAAGTATCTCAGCTTTGGCAAGCAGCGCCCTTGCAATGGTTAAACGCTGCTTTTGTCCGCCGGAAAGGTTTGCGCCGCCCTGCTCAACAATGGCGTCGAGCTTTTGCGATTTTGCGTCTACAAAATCCTTTGCCTGCGCAATTTCCAGCGCGGCATAAATTTCATCGTCTGTTGCGTTCGGGTCGGCAAGCAGCATATTGCTTTTTATCGTACCCTTGAAAAGAACCGCCCTTTGCAAAACGGCGGAAACAAGGTGAACAAGCTTTTCTTTCGGAATGTCCTTTATATCTGTTCCGTCAATATATACCGTGCCGCTGCCGGCGTCGTAAAAGCGCAGTATAAGACCGGCAAGCGTGCTTTTGCCGCAGCCCGTGCCGCCCGTGATACCTATGGTCTGACCCTTGAGGGCGGTGAAGGATATATTCTTGAGCGCGTTACCGCCTGCGTCTGAATAGCGGAAGCTGACGTTTTCAAAGCGGACGGCTTCCCCGGTATCCTTTTTTGTGTAATCGCTTTTGTATTCCATTGAGCACTCGGTATCGAGAACTCTGCCGATGCGGTTCATGCAGGCTACGGAACGTCCGAGCTGCGTGATGAGGTTTGCAAGCTTAACAAGCTCAATGAGTATCTGCGAAATATAGTTGATGAGGGCAATGATATCGCCGGAAAGCAGCAGACCCGAATCTGTTCTTTTTGCACCTATCCAAAGGACAAGAATGATAACTGTGTTAACAACAACATAGGTCATCGGGTTAAGAACCGCCGCAGTCTTTCCGACTCTGATCTGTGAATTATAAAGCTTTGTGTTTGCATTATTGAAAGTTTCCGTCTGCTTTTCTTCTCTTGAAAAGGCTCTGATAACTCTGGCTCCGGTGAGGTTTTCGCCCGTCACCTCGGTGATTTTGTCAAGATTCTTCTGAACATCTTCATACATCGGGTTTGTAATTTTCATAACGGAGAATACGATTATAAAAAGCACGGCGATTGCCGCAACAAAGACCCATGCAAGACTTTTGCTGATTGCAAAAGCAAGGACGGTTGAGCCGATAACAATGAACGGACTGCGCATAAAAAGCCGCAGAAAAAGATTAAGTCCGTTCTGAACCTGCATAACATCGCTTGTCATGCGCGTAATAAGCGTTGATGAGGTGAGCTTGTCGGTCTCCTTGAGCGAGAGAGACTGAATCTTTTTCAAAAGATCGTGACGAAGTGCAGAGGAAGTGCCGATTGCCGCCTTTGCCGCAAAAAACTGCGCGATAAAGCAGCTTGCAAGACCGAGAAGCGCCATTGCAACGAGCAAAAAGAAGCGCCGGACAATGTAAGACGAATCACCGCTTGCAATGCCGGTGTCAATAACATCCGCAACAATGAGCGGAACAGCCAAATCAAAACACGCCTCAAGCATTTTTAAAAGCGGAGAGAGTATGCTTTCAAGCTTGTAGTTTTTCAGGTAGTCTTTTAAGTGCTTCATAGTTTCTCCCGTTACCTTAATTTTGCCGATCTCTTTTTCCGGTCGGGCATATATTCCGAAAGGAAAGCTTTGAACTATTTATTATATTTTACCACAAATGTCAAATCAGTTCAATCATAATAAAATTTATATTGAAAAATGCCCGGCATAAATGGTATAATCATCAAAAAGGAGGAAAACAGATGAAAAAAATAATTGTTGCCGGAGCGGGACACGGCGGTCTTGCGGCGGCTGCCCTGCTTGCAAGGGACGGCTTTGACGTAACCGTATACGAAAAAAACAAGCGCGCTGACCTCGGCTATGACTGGACGGACATTTTTGCACCCGGAGCGCTTAAAATTGCTTCGGTACCCATGCCGGAAAAGGATAAGTTTACCTATAAAGACAACATGACCTTTTACAGCCCGAACGGTAAAAAGGGTCTTGTTCAGAACGTGCCGGATTCTCAGCTTGAAATCAAGATGGAGCGCAAGGATATCTATGACCTTCTTGTTTCCAATGCGGAGAACGCAGGCGTTAAATTTGTCTTTGAGTGCGAGGTTAAAAAGCCTCTGCTTCTCGGCAACCGCGTTGTCGGCGTTGAAACGGCAGACGGTGAGGTTTATGCCGATCTTGTAATTGACGCTTGCGGAATCGACTCGCCCGTCAGAAAGAACCTTCCGCAGTATATCCCTGTTGAAAAGGAGGGCGGCGCATTTTCACGCTTTTATGTTTACCGTGCGTTTTATAATAAGGCGTGCGATGAGCCGGCAAAGGATATTTATAAAGTATATATGCTTCCTCAGGGCAAGCTCGGAATCGGATGGGTTGCAAGCGAGGAGGAGTTTACCGATGTTTTAATCGGTCGCTTTGAAGCACTTAGCGATGAGGAGATTGAAAGCAGTCTTGAGGTCATGAAAAAGGAAAATCCGCGGCTCGGAGACAGAATTGTCCGCGGCGGACAGCGGGTGAGCATTCCGGTAAGACAGCCTCTCGGCGTGCTTGTTGCCGACGGCTACGCCGCCATAGGCGACAGTGCTTTTATGACGGTGCCTGTCATCGGTTCGGGAATTGCAAATTCGCTCAAAGCCGCAAAGATCCTCGCTGACGCGGTTAAAGCCGATAAGGACGGCGCGTTCAGCATGGAAAGCCTTTGGAAATATCAGACTGAGTTTTATAAGAAGCTCGGCTCAGGTCTTGCGGGTCTTGCGTGCGTAAAGCTTTTGCTCACAAAGCTTAAAGGCAGTGAGCTTGACTATATGTTTGAAACCGGTGTTCTTACTGCGGAAGATCTTACCATCGGTGCCGACTCAACAAGCCTTGTTTCAATGCTTTCGGGTGTTTCGGTTTCGGATATAATCAATAAGGTTAAAAACGTTGTCAAGGATAAGGCTCTTTTGAAAAAGATACTTAAAACAGGCGAGCGTATGGCGGCTGTTTCCGCTGTTGTTGCCGCAATGCCGAAAAAGCCGTCCGCTTCTTCGGTTTCACGCTGGGCTAAGCGTTATGAAAATTGCTTCAAAATAAATTAACATATAAGGAGATGTTTTTATGGTTTGTTCAACAACTTCAACTCTTGATAATGCCGAAATACTTGAATACAAAGGTCTTGTTTTCGGCGAGGTTATCTCGGGCGTAAACTTCATCAGGGACTTCGGCGCTTCAATCAGAAACATTGTCGGCGGAAGATCGCAGGGCTATGAGGAAGAGCTTATAAACGCACGCAACGAAGCTCTCGGCGAAATGGAGCAGCGTGCTGCCGCGCTCGGCGCAAACGCCGTTGTCGGCGTTGACGTTGACTATGAGGTTCTCGGCCAGGGCAATATGCTCATGGTCTCGGCGTCCGGCACCGCAGTTGTTGCAAGGGCAAAATAATCTGCTGATAAAAGCTTTTTGCTGTGTTTTCAGGGGGAATCGGTTTGACAATTCAACAGCTTCATTATGC
>JAEDIH010000139.1 GCA_016292575.1 Clostridiaceae bacterium
TCTTTCATTCTTTTCAATGATTGGCATGGGTGCATTTTTCCTGTTTATAATCTGATTGAATGAATCATAAAACTTGGTTTGAACAAAACCTCTCCGGAAACCGGTTTCACCGGTCTGTGGAGAGGTTTTTTGTTCTTTTCAAGCTCAGGTTCACTTCAGTTTTTCAGCCCACTGCGCTTCTCTGAAACCGACAAGCACGGTGTCATTGCAGACAACTATCGGGCGTTTGACAAGCATGCCGTTGGTTGAAAGGAGCCGGAGCTGCTCCTCCTCACTCATGGCAGGAAGCTTGTCTTTGAGCTGCATTTCCTTATACAGCCGTCCGCTTGTGTTGAAAAACTTTTTCAGCTCAAGACCGCCTTTTTCGTGCCATTGCTTTAATTCGTCATAGGACGGATTGTTTTCAACAATGTGACGTTCTGTGTAGTCAATGTTGTTTTCATCAAGCCACTTTTTGGCTTTTTGACAGGTTGTGCATTTCGGATAATGTATGAATAGCATTTTTTTCACCTCTTTAAAGATTATTGTATAACAAACCAACCGGTAGGCCGGGGGTTATATTTCGGGATATACCAATAGGAGTACAGATTACTCATATAGATTATTCTGCCTTTTGGCACTTGTCAAAAAGCAGATGCTTTCTCTCCGGCTTTTCAGAATGAAAAGTTGTTTTGAAGGGATTTCGTACCACCGTATCAACATGGGACGATTCTCCAATGAACCACCTATTCAACACCCACTGTACAAGGAAATGGTGGAACACTTATCTTCGCCTAAAAAGGCTATGTTGAACCGATACCAATATTGAGTTGCTTTATTTCTTGTATAGGCAAATAGGGTAAATGTCTATTACTTAAATTACAATTTTCAAGGCTAATGCATCAGCCCTACAAACTGGGATTTGTCTGGTTACAGGCAGAAGACAGCATGAGCCAGTCTAATACCACTTTCTGTTTTCATGAACCTTTGAATAAAAATACTGATGTTTTCCTTGCTGTACCCGTTTTCAGTTGCATTTGCAATGTAATCCGCCTCTATAAGGATCTGCCAATCCAAACTGTCTATTTCCTTAAAAGTGTGATGGTGCCCCACAAGGAAAGCCACTCGGTCAATCTGTGCCTTAGTCATTCCAGAATCAGAGAGAAACGCTTTGACCAGAGGAACTCCTTCCTCTTCCTGATGTTTCCCGTTTGTGTTTCCATATTTCTCACGGCAAAGAGGGCATGCAATGTCATGTGTGATTGCAGCCACCTCCAGAATAAACTGAATTTCAGAATCGATTTCTTCCAGTTCGGAGATTGTTTTTGCGTAATTCCAGACTCGAACAAAATGATCAATATCATGAATATTGCCTTCAGAGAAAGCAATCATTTTTTCCATTATCCGTGAAACCTTCAAAGCACACATCCCTCCAAATTCTAATTTGTTTATTTAATTAAATAAGAATTTTATCTCACTTCTGTGGGTTCAGATATGTAATCGGATTCTGTGCCGACTGATTTAACTTAAGTCCGGCTATCGACTTTCCAATGTAGAACGATTCATTCTCATCAAGAGGTAATCCCTGTTCATATCTTTCATCCACGAAGAATAATCTATTTTCAGTTTTCGGTGTCAGAACGATATCCTGTCTTGGAAGTCTGTCCTTTGCCTCTTTACAGACAAACCACTCTGATGGCTTATATACGGCCACAATCAAAGAATTGTAAACACCGAAAACATACTCGACTGTTTTAACCTTTTCTTTTGACGTTCTCCAAACGCCACGAACAGCATCATATAATACCTTATCATCCATGCCTCTCTTGTAGAGCCTATTTATTTTGATGACAAGGATTTGGTGCCTGATGTCTTTTTCTTCAAGTTCAATGGCACCGTTTATTCTTTCATACTCATCAACCGATAAAGCCTCTGCTGAATGGTGCCCGGCAACAATGTTTGTCAGTCCCGCATCACTAACATAGTTGAATGCATTGATCAGTGATGCCTCTGCAGCAAATGCCTCTTCTTCGGTTAAGTTTGAATTAATGATTATCTTTTCAACATTAAGTCCGGCATCCTTAATATCTGCAATAGTCTTCAGTTTAAACTTCTCACTATCAGGACTGCCCAGACTTTCTTTTTCATGTTCAAATACTCTGTTTTTAGTGCCTTTTCCAATATAGAAGATTTGCTTATTGCGTGGATCTATGAGTCCGTACACATAATAATCTCCAAGTGAAAGAAGGCTTTTCTCTGAAAATCTATCCATACATTTCTCCTAGTGAGCGTTTTTTATTCCCTTGCTTGCATCCAAATCAAAACCAACCTGCCAAAATCCCATATCAATCATTTTCATTTGAGGATATGACACCCCTTTTATTTATGTACTTTAGTCAACAGAACCACACACTCCACATGGCTTGTATGAGGAAACATGTCAACAGGTTGAATTTTTTTAACCCTATAGCCGTTTTTGCAAAGGAATAGCAGATCGCGCTCAAGCGTTTCAACTGAGCATGATACATAGACAACCCTATCAGGAGAAGTTTTCACGATACTGCGGAGGAAATCAGGACTGCTTCCGGCTCTGGGAGGATCCATGAAAACAACATTGAACCGCTCACCTGCCTTTGCCGCTTCAACCATAAAGCGACCTGCATCGGCGCAGAAGAAGGCAGTGTTTTCGCTTTTGTTGAGCCGTGCATTGAAAATTGCATCCGAAACCGCGTCCTCGTTCAACTCAACGCTGACAACGGAAACCCCGGCGCTTTTCGCCGCGACAATGCCGATTGTTCCCGTTCCGCAGTAAGCATCAAGAACACGGTCGCCGTTTCTGAGCCCGGCAAACTCAATTGCAGTCCGGTAAAGCACCTCGGTCTGAACAGGATTTATCTGATAAAATGATCGTGGCGAAATCCGGAAACGACAGCCGCAGAGAGTATCCTCAATGAAACCGTCACCGAAAAGAACAAATTCCTTTTTGCCGAGCACCATGCTTGTTTTTGAGCCGTTTATGTTATGGACAACTGTTGTTATCGACGGAAAAGCTTTTAGCAAAGCGGAAAGAAATTCCTTTTTCTTGGGAAAAAGCTGTGTCCCCGTAACAAGCACTACCATGACCTGTCCGCTTGAAAAACCACGGCGGACAAGGACATGGCGAAGAAATCCCCGTCCCGTGTCCTCGTTGTAGGCGTTTAGCCGGAAAGAGGGGAGAAGCCTTCTGATGTATACGATTATTTCATCGGCAAGCTTGTCCTCAAGCATACATTCGGTAACCTCAACAACCCTGTGGCTTGAGGACTGGTATACGCCGGAAATGATTCTTCCGCCGACACTTTTGAATGCAGCCTGAACCTTGTTACGGTAGTGAACCGGGCTTTCCATTCCGATGATTTCCTCAACATGACCGAACTTTCCGAGCGCTTTGATGCATTTGACCTGCTTGTATGAAAGCTGCTCTTTGTAGCTGAGATTCTGAAGCTGGCAGCCGCCGCATTTTTTATAAAGAGGGCAGCCGTTGCCTCTGCCCTCTTTTTTTGGTGCGTTATTTTTCATTTTTATCTTCCGAATTTCTTTTTGCCGCCGTATTTTTTCATGCAGTGCCTGATTGCCATTTCAACGGCGATGAGTGTTATTACGCCGCAAAGCGCCGCAATGGGGTTGCTTTCGCTCTTTTTCATTGTTTTCGCTCCCTTTGAATTTAATTCGTCCTACAGAACCGAACGTACGATACGGTTTTTTACTTGATATTTACCTTGTGTTCCATGATCCAGCCGGTTGCAAAAAGCATTGCAACTGCAACAAGCGCCATAAAAATTGTTCCTCCGATTCCAAACGAGAAAATCGATTCGCTGCTTTCCATTGAGGCAAACGCAAACTTCAACCCGTCACCGGTAACGCTGAAACTCATGGGCAGTGAATATGTAAGCTTTGCGCCGATTGAGTTTGCCGCAGCATACGAACCGAAGAAAATCAGAAATCCGAAAATTTTCGGATGCTTCTGCAGCAGTCTTGTGTTTGCAAGGGTAACTGAAAAATACACAAATCCGACAAAGGTGAGAATTGCAAGCAACAGCAAAACAACAATAAGCACCAGCAGCTTTGCAATCGCCGCACCGGACGGAAGCATATCGAGAACTCCGCTGTCCTTGAGCATATCAAGGATTGTGCCGATTTCTCCGTCAGTCTGTGCAAGTGCATTCTGATATACTATGAAGTATATCACCGCAAGGGCAATAACCGAAAGAATAATCCAGACGAAAGAAACAATAACCTTTGAAGCAAGGAGACTGCTGCACTTGACCGGGAGAGTAAAACTCAGATAGCCCTGATTGGTGTAAAGCGTGTCGTAAAAATTCTTGATGACCGAAACAAGGGTCATGACAACAACCAGAATTCCGGCAAAGTAAAGTATCATTGAAGCGGCAACGCTCAGCCATGTGATTTTGACAAGCAATGCAAAGAGCATTACAAGGAGAACTGCGCCTGTGCAGGCATAAATTGCCGTAACGTAGCGTGCGGAATGTTTGAACTCGTGTTTAATAAGCTTACCAAGCATAGCTGAATACCTCCTTGAAAACTTCCTCAACCGTTTTTCCCTTGTCCTTAATCTCGTTGACATGGGCGTCAATCACAACCTGACCGTTGTTAATCATCAGAACACGGTCAAAAATATATTCAACATCGCTTATCAGATGGGTGGAGATGAGAACGGTGGAATCCTCCTCGTGGTTTTCCATGATGAGCTCAAGAATGTGGC
>JAEDIH010000140.1 GCA_016292575.1 Clostridiaceae bacterium
AATTGTTAAAAAGTTTATCAGTTTTGTTGAAGCCTTTCTCAAGTATGTTTCAAATGTGCTCAAGGTTTCATTGAAATAAAACTATACTCTTGAAAAAAACATTTTAATAGTGTATAATACTTTTGTAAAATTTTTTATAAGGAGGAAAATTTATGAAAGACGCTCTTAAGCAGATTGAGATTATTCTCATTGATATGTGGAACTATCTCTACAGATTTCTTTGCCATATTCTCAATCAGGACGTTAATGAAGATTGGATAGTTGATCCTACCGCAGAAAACTGATTGGTCATTTTACGCTTTATAGGTAACGCGGGCAGACTGTTTCGGTCTGCCTCGTTGATTTTTTGATACCGCCGATAATCCGGATTCACCGGAAAAAGCGCACGTTTAATATTATTTTGAAAGGAAAGGCGTTCAGCCGCCGGAACTGTTCTATGCTTAAAAAGTATCTTGAAATAGGAAAAATTGTCAGTACTCACGGTATACGCGGCGAGGTCCGCGTTGACCCCTGGTGCGACTCTCCCGATTTTTTCAAGCGCTTCAAAACACTTTGGTTTGACAAAAAAGGAGAAAAACCCGTTAAAGTGCTTTCTTGCCGTCCGCACGGAAACATTGTCATTCTTGCCCTTGAGGGTACCGACAGTATTGACAAGGCAAATCTGCTTCGCAATAAGATATTGTATATGGACAGGGACGATGCGCAGCTTCCTGAGAACAAGTATTTCATTCAGGATCTTATCGGCTGCTCGGTTGTTGACGCCGACAATGAGGCGAAGGTTTACGGAAAGCTTTGCGATGTGAGCGAAACCGGCGCAAACGATGTTTGGCATGTTAAGGATGAAAAGGGCAGGGAGTATCTTCTCCCGGCAATACCTCCGGTCGTGATTGAAACCGATGTTGAAAATGAAATCATAAAAATCAGACCGCTCAGGGGGATTTTTGACGATGAGGATTGATATTCTTACCCTTTTTCCGGAAATGTGCGAAAGTGTGCTTTCCGAGAGCATTGTCGGCAGGGCGAGGAGGGAAAACCTTGTTGAAATCAACTGCCGCCAGATACGCGACTATTCGACCGATAAGCACCGCAGGGTTGACGACGCTCCCTACGGAGGCGGAATGGGCATGATTATGGGCGCTCAGCCTATATATGACTGCTATGAGGCTCTGTGCAAAGAGGTGGGCGAAAAGGTTCACCTTATCTATATGTCTCCACAGGGAAAGACGCTGACCCAGCAGAGGGTGCGCGAGCTTTCGCAGCTTAAAAACTTTGCAATCCTCTGCGGTCATTATGAGGGAGTTGACGAGCGCGTTATTGAAGAGATAGTAGACGAGGAAATTTCCGTCGGCGATTATGTTCTCACGGGCGGCGAGCTTCCGGCGCTCATTGTTGCCGACAGCGTTTCAAGAATGATACCGGGCGTGCTTTCAAACGAGGAATGTTTCACCGAGGAAAGCCACTATTCCTCGCTGCTTGAATATCCGCAGTATACCCGTCCGCCGGTGTGGCACGAAAGATATGTTCCGGATATACTGTTATCGGGACACCATGCAAACATTGAAAAATTCAGGCGCGAAAAGGCACTTGAAAGAACCTTTTTGCGCCGTCCCGATATGCTTGAAAACGCCGTGCTTTCAAAAAAGGACAAAGAGTTTTTAAGCCTGCTGAAAAACAGAAGCGACGGAGAATAATCATTATCATAGGTTAAAAACAAAGTCAAAAACGCACCTTTTGGACGAAAAAAGAAGATTTGAATTGTGCATAATGCATTGAAATGCTAAAATATTATAGTTGAATTGCACAAAAATGACCTTTTATTTCAGTCAACATTTAGGCTTGCAGCCAAAATGCTCGAAAACGGTGAATTAACTGTCGTTTTACTGTTGACGATGAAAAAATTTGTGGTATAATATTCGAGCAATCTGAAATTAGGTGCTTTGTGATTACTGAGTGATTAGAACAAATATTGTGCGTGGGAGATATAGTTTATGTTTGTTAAAGATGTTAAAGTTCAAAATCAGGTCGGACTTCACGCTCGTCCGGCAACTTTTTTCATTCAAAAGGCCAATGAATTTAAATCCTCTATCTGGGTTGAAAAGGAGGAGAGGAGAGTTAACGCAAAAAGTCTCCTCGGCGTTCTTTCCCTCGGCATCATGGGCGGTACGGATATCCGCATTATCGCCGGCGGTCCCGATGAGGAGCAGGCTGTTGAAGCGCTTGTAAAGCTTGTTGAATCCGGCTTTGCCGAGTAATCTTTTTTGAAAAGTCTTTCAGCTTTTCATAAAGCTCTTGACAAATCCGATTTAAAGTGTTAAACTATTAAAAACTGAATATTCCCGTTTCGACCGCTTGCGCGGTCGGTGGAAAGGCTGTGACGAA
The DNA here is from genome assembly GCA_016292575.1 of Clostridiaceae bacterium. Lineage (GTDB taxonomy): Bacteria > Bacillota > Clostridia > Oscillospirales > Acutalibacteraceae > UBA6857. Next base: position 2,380 of record JAEDIH010000140.1, read on the forward strand.
GACGGAGGAGTTCTTGTTCTTTCAGCGAGTCGGGGTATGGTGTAAGCCCGATATCAACAGTTCTCACTTCCCATCGCTTCCGAGCCGGAGACCTGAACGCTTTTTTGAAAAGTCAGTAGGCGTCTTCCGTGATTGCTGCGTTAATGCATAGGGCTTGTTTGAGTCCGAAGAGCGGCGGTTTTTGATAACCGCAATTTGAGTGGTACCGCGGGTAGTAAGTATTTACGCTCGTCTCAAAGTAATCAGCTTTGAGGCGGGCTTTTTGTTTTGCCCGTTTCAACAATAAAATGCATGAAGAACAATAATTTTACGGAGGTAAAAAACAATGCAGAACACAGGTCTTACAGATGAAATCCGAGTAATTGCCGAAAGAATCCGTGAGATGCGCGAGATTATCGGTTTTACCGTTGACGAGATGGCGGACAAAACCAATCTTACTGCTCAGACGTATTCTCAGTATGAATCCGGCGAGGTCGATCTTCCGTTCACCTTCATTCATAAATGCGCCCTCGCGTTCGGCATCGGCATTACAGATATCCTTGAAGGCCACAGCGCCCATCTTTCGTCATATACCGTGACAAGGAAGGGACAGGGAACAAGAACGGCCAAAGAGGACGGAATAGAAATTTCAAACCTTGCTCCGCTTTTCCGTAATAAGCTTGCCGAGCCCTATTGGGTAAAGTATGAATACTCCGAGGAGCTGCAGAACAAGCCTATCCACACCACCACCCACGGCGGACAGGAGTTCGACCTTGTGCTCAAGGGTACGCTCAAGGTCAGAGTCGGTGATCACACCGAAATCCTTGAGGAGGGCGACAGCATCTATTACAAAAGCTCCACCCCTCACGGAATGATCGCAATGAACAATCAGGACTGCCTTTTCCTTGCAGTTGTTGTTTCGGGCGATGAAAAGATTGACGAAAAAGCAATTCAAAAAACCGTTGTTGAAGCGCGCACCGCCAAGGCTCCGCTTGCTGTTGAAAACTTTGTTGAGGCAAAGGAGGACACCGACGGAAGACTTATTTCAATGAATTTTAAAAACGAGAACAAGTTCAACTTTGCCTATGACGTTGTTGACGCCATTGCCGCAAAGAGCCCGAACAAGCTTGCAATGCTCCATGTTGCCAAGGACAAGACTGAGCGCCGCTTCACTTTCAGGGACATGAAGCACGGCTCGGCAAGGACGGCAAACTACCTCAAGAGCCTCGGCGTCAAAAAGGGCGACAAGGTTATGGTGGTTCTCAAACGGCACTATCAGTTCTGGTTCACCATTCTTGCGCTCCATAAGCTCGGCGCAATAGCAATTCCGGCTACCCATCAGCTGCTTGAGCACGACTTTGAATACCGCTTCAAGGCTGCCCATGTTAAGGCGATAGTCTGCACGGCGGATGATAATACGCCCGACCACGTTGACGCTGCTGCGGCAAGCTACGGCGATCTGCAGATAAAAATCCTTGTCGGCGGACACCGCGAGGGCTGGCATAATTTTGAAGAGGAATATTCAATGTTCCGCGGCTACTTCCCGAGGACGGAGGAAACAGCCTGCGGCGCAGACCCGATGCTCATGTTCTTCACTTCGGGAACCACGGGCTATCCGAAAATTGCCTGCCACAATTATAAATACGCACTCGGTCATTACATCACCGCGAAGTATTGGCACTATGTTCATGAGGACGGACTTCACTTTACAATCTCCGATACCGGCTGGGGCAAGGCTCTTTGGGGCAAGCTTTACGGTCAGTGGATGTGCGAGGGCGCGGTCTTTACCTATGACTTTGACCGCTTTGACGCGTCCGAAATCCTGCCGATGTTCAAAAAGTATAATATTTCAACCTTCTGCGCGCCGCCCACCATGTATAGAATGTTTATCAAGCAGGACCTTTCCGCATATGATCTTTCCTCAATCAAATATGCAACAACTGCCGGAGAGGCTCTTAACCCCGAGGTCTTCAATCAGTTCAAAAAGGCAACCGGCCTTACAATCATGGAGGGCTTCGGACAGACTGAAACCACCCTCACTATCGCAAACCTTTACGGAACCCGTCCGAAGCCCGGCGCAATGGGCAAGGCTGTTCCCACCTATGATATCGACGTTGTTGACACGGACGGAAACCCGGTCAAGGACGGCGAACCGGGCGAAATTGTGGTAAGGACGGACAAGGGCGTTCCCTGCGGCTTGTTCATGGGCTATTACGGCGATGAAAAGCAGACAAAGGAAGCATGGCACGACGGAATGTATCACACCGGAGACGTTGCATGGCGCGATGAGGACGGCTACTTCTGGTATGTCAGCCGTGTTGACGACGTTATCAAGTCCTCCGGCTA
>JAEDIH010000141.1 GCA_016292575.1 Clostridiaceae bacterium
AATCAACTTTGTCTATATGGGCGACGCAAGGTTCAACATGGGCAATTCGCTCATGGCAGGCTGTGCAAAAATGGGAATGAACTTTACCGTTTGCGCACCGGAAAAGTATTTTCCGGAAAAGTCTTTGCGTGCTGAGTGCGCTGCCATTGCCGAAAAGACGGGCGCAGTGCTCAACTTTACCGAAAGTGTTGACGAGGCCTTGGCAGGCGCGGACGTTGTTTATACCGATGTGTGGGTATCAATGGGCGAGCCGGAGGACGTCTGGGCTGAACGTATCCGGGCGCTTTCACCCTATCAGGTTAACGCAGAGCTTATGAAAAAGGCAAAGCCTACGGCAATTTTCATGCACTGCCTGCCTGCGTATCACGATCACAAGACCGCCATCGGAAAAGAGATGGGCGAAAAATTCGGTCGTGAAGCAATGGAGGTTACCGACGAGGTTTTTGAAAGCGGGCAGTCGCTTGTTTTTCAGGAGGCGGAAAACCGTATGCACACAATCAAGGCGGTTATGGCCGCAACGCTTTGTGACTTTTAATTCTATTTAACCGGAGTGCTGTGTATGAAGACGATAAACAAAAAGATCGTTCTTGAGGACGGGAGCGAGTATTACGGCTACGGCTTCGGAGCCGATACCGACAGGGTGTGCGAGATTGTTTTCAACACCTCGCTCGTCGGCTATCAGGAGATTGTTTCCGACCCCTCATATACCGATCAGCTGGTCGTAATGACCTATCCGCTCATCGGAAATTACGGAATTTGCGATGACGACTTTGAATGTAAGAACCCGACTATCGGTGGCCTTGTTGTTTATGACTGCAACGACAGACCGTCTAATTTCCGTTACACAAAAACGCTTTCGGAGCTGCTTGAGGAAAACAACATTCCCGGAATATCCGGCGTTGACACAAGGAAGCTCACGCGCAGTATCCGTGATTTCGGCTCGCGCCGCGTTCTCATCACCTCAAGCGATACGCCGAGGGAAAAGGCACTTGAGATTATTGCAAACACCCCCGTTGCCCATGACTCGGTGCAGAGGGTGAGCTGCAAAAAGCGCTGGTATTCGCGCACGGCGAACCCGAAGTTCAACGTTGTTGCCGTTGACTGCGGAATCAAGCTGAACATCATAAGAAGTCTCAATCGTCTCGGCTGCAATGTGATTGTTGTTCCCTTTGACACTCCGGCGGAAAAGATAGAGTTCATGAAGCCGGACGGAGTTTTCCTTTCCAACGGTCCGGGCGACCCGGAGGACGTTACCCCCGTTATTGAAACGGTGAAAAAGCTTGCGGGAAAATATCCGATATTCGGAATCTGCCTCGGTCACCAGATAATTGCCCTTGCAAGCGGCGCCCGGACATATAAACTCAAGTTCGGTCACAGGGGAGGAAATCACCCGGTACTCAACAAAAAGACGGGGAAAATTGAGATAACCTCGCAGAACCACAGCTACGCTGTTGACGAAAAGAGCCTTGAAAACACCGGGCTTTGCGTCACACACATCAATCTCCTTGACAAAACGGTTGAGGGACTTGAAAACCGGGAAAAGCGCATTTTCAGCGTTCAGTATCATCCGGAAAGCGCCCCCGGTCCGCAGGACAGCGGCTATCTTTTCGGAGAATTTATAAAATATATGCAGGAGGCGAAGGGCGATGCCGAAAAGAACTGACATCAAAAAGGTGCTTGTCATCGGTTCGGGACCGATTGTAATCGGTCAGGCGGCCGAGTTTGACTACGCCGGAACGCAGGCTTGCCTTGCGCTGAAGGAGGAGGGCTATGAGGTTGTTCTTGCAAACTCAAATCCTGCAACAATAATGACGGACACCCTTGTTGCCGATAAGGTTTACATGGAGCCGCTGACACTTGAATATCTTGCCCGTATCTGCCGCTTTGAAAGACCGGACGCTCTTGTTCCCGGAATCGGCGGACAGACGGGTCTTAACCTTGCAGTGCGCCTTTCAAAGGAGGGCGTGCTTGATGAATGCGGCATTGAGCTTTTGGGAACGGACGCTCAAAGCATTGCCAAAGCCGAGGACAGAGAGCTTTTCAAGGAGCTTTGCGAGGAGATTAACGAGCCGGTTGTTCCCTCGCAGATCACATACAGCATTGAAGAAGCGCTTGAAGCGGCTGAAAGCATAGGCTATCCGGTAATCTTACGTCCGGCGTTCACCCTGGGCGGTACGGGCGGCGGCTTTGCCGACGATCCGGAAGAGCTGAAAGAAAAAATGAAAAACGCCCTCGCGCTCTCTCCCGTTCATCAGGTTCTTATTGAAAAGAGCATCAAGGGCTATAAGGAAATTGAATACGAGGTTATCCGCGACGCGAACGACACCGCAATAACCGTCTGCAACATGGAAAACCTTGACCCTGTCGGAATCCACACCGGCGACTCGGTTGTTGTGGCTCCGAGCCAGACTCTCACCAACAAGGAATACCAGATGCTGCGCGACAGTGCGCTGAAAATTATCCGCGCTCTCGGCGTAAAGGGCGGCTGCAACGTTCAGTTTGCGCTCGACCCCTATTCGTTCAACTACTTCGTCATCGAGGTCAATCCCCGCGTTTCGCGTTCGTCTGCCCTCGCTTCAAAGGCGAGCGGTTATCCGATTGCGCGCGTTTCCGCAAAGATTGCGGTCGGTCTGAACCTTGACGAAATTCAGCTTGCAAACACGCCTGCCTGCTTTGAGCCTGCACTCGACTATGTTGTTACCAAAATGCCGCGCTTTCCGTTCGACAAATTCCCGACGGCACTCAACACGCTTTCAACCCAGATGAAAGCAACGGGAGAGGTCATGAGCGTTGGCAGGAGCTTTGAGGAAAGCTTTCTCAAGGCCATCCGCTCGCTTGAGGACGGAAGGAACCATATCCACCTTGAAAAATTCGATTCCGCGCACATGAGCGTGAGCGAGCTTCTTGAATACATCAAGGAGGGAACGGACGACCGCCTTTATGCAATCTCGCAGCTTATGTGGCTCGGCGTTGACGCCTCCCTCATCTGCGATATTACGCAGATTGATATGTTCTTCCTCGATAAGATAAGAAAAATTGTCAAGCTTGAAAAGGAGCTTGAAAAAAACAAGGGCTCGCTGCCGCTTTTGAAAGAGGCAAAGCGCAACGGCTTTTCCGATTCCTATGTTGCCGAGCTTTGGGGACAGACGACGGACGAAATCTATGCTCTTCGCCTTAAAGAGAATATCTTTCCGGTATATAAGATGATTGACACCTGCGCAAGCGAGTTTGAAAGCTATGTTCCGTATTTCTATTCGACCTACGCCGAGGAAAACGAGTCCGTAGTTTCCGATAAAAAGAAAATCATTGTGCTTGGCTCCGGTCCTATCCGTATCGGACAGGGGGTTGAGTTTGACTATTCAACCGTTCACGCAGTCAGAACCATTCAGAAAATGGGCTATGAGGCTATTGTCATAAACAACAACCCGGAAACCGTTTCAACCGATTATACCGCCGCGGATAAGCTTTACTTTGAGCCGCTCACGCCGGAGGACGTGATGAACGTTGTTCTGCTTGAAAAGCCTGAGGGCGTTATTGCAACCCTCGGCGGCCAGACGGCGGTCAACCTTGCCGAGCCGCTTGCCGCAAGGGGAGTGAAGATAATAGGCACCGACTGCGCCGCCATTGAAAAAGCGGAAAACCGCGATGCGTTCGATAATGTTATCAAGTCGCTCAAAATACCGAACCCGAAAGGCGAGGCGGTCACCGATATCGAAACGGGCGTAAAGGTTGCCGAGGAGATCGGCTATCCGGTGCTTGTGAGACCGAGCTTTGTTCTCGGCGGAAGAGCAATGGAGATTGTTGCAAACGAAAAAATGCTGCGCAAATATCTCAAAACCGCCGTTGAGGTTGATGAGGACAAACCGGTTCTCATTGATAAATACCTCCTCGGCAAGGAGGTTGAGGTTGACGCTGTCTGCGACGGAAAGCAGGTCTTTCTGCCCGGTATCATGGAGCTTGTTGAGCGCACCGGCGTTCATTCGGGCGACAGCACCAGCGTTTATCCGCCCTTCTCGCTTTCCGAAAAGGTGAAGAACACCATCATTGAATACACGACAAAGCTCGGACTCGGAATCGGAATCAGGGGGCTTTTCAACATTCAGTTCATTGTTGACGAAAACGAAAATGTTTTTGTAATCGAGGTCAATCCCAGAGCCTCAAGGAGCGTTCCGTTCCTTTCAAAGTCAACCGGCTGCAGCCTTGTTGATATCGGCGTGCGCGTAATGCTCGGTGAAAGTCTTGAAAAGCAGGGCATTACTCAAACGGTTCTGCCCGATAAAAAACGGTGGTATGTTAAAGCACCGGCCTTTTCCTTCGCAAAACTCAGCGGTATGGACGCTTATCTCTCCCCGGAGATGAAATCCACCGGAGAAGCAATCGGCTACGACAAGCGCCTTTCCCGTGCGCTTTACAAGGCGTTCCAGGCGGCAGGAATACCGATGCTCAAATACGGCACCGTGCTGGTTACCGTTGCGGACGAGGACAAGGAGGAAACCCTGCCGCTTGTCCGGCGTTTCCGCGATATCGGCTTCAATATTGAGGCAACCTCGCTCACGGCGGACTTCCTGAGGGAAAACGGCGTTCAGGCAAAGAAGCTCAAAAACATTAACGAGGGCAGCAATGAAGTGCTCGATTCCATTCGTTCGGGTCATGTCAGCTA
>JAEDIH010000016.1 GCA_016292575.1 Clostridiaceae bacterium
CGGCGTCCGCTTCGTTTCTGACCGCGCAGAGAAATTCTCCGTCGATATAAATTCCGCACGCCCTCGCAAGCGCCGAGCCGGAGACTGAAAGCAACTTTTCGCAAATCATGCTGCTGTTTGAAAGCTCGCCTGCGCTAACCTTTTTGAGGGTATATAACGGTTCGGCGGAAATCGCCGTAATTGAGGAACCGCTTTCACCGACATCGTCCGGAAGCATTTCAAGCGCAAGAGCCTTTGCTTCTTCAAAGGTATCCTCCTGCTCAATATATCCGAGATGCTCGCCGCCGAGGGTAACGTCAAGAGCAAGCACGCTGCGGCGGCTGTTTGAAAGCGTTAAAGCAAGAACAATGCACGCAAAAACGGGAAACGCAGTGTTGAAAAGCGTTTTCCAAAACTTGTCGTGCCGCGTGAATGAAAGCAGAAAATACTTTGCAAGCGCGCGAAGCAGCAACGCCCTTGCTTGGTCGTTCTGCGTCCTTGCACCCCTTTTGATTGCGGAAAGCTCCTCCCTTATTGAGCGCAGCTCATTTACGAAGCCGCCCGGAGCGTTGACGAAAAAGAGGCGAAGGTGCGCAAGAGCCCTTTTTGCGCCCTTGAAAAGCATTACAAACGGAAAAGCAAAAATGAAGCCAAACTTTGAAACAAAGGAGGTCACAAGCTTTATTGTGCTTTCGCCCACAGCTTCGGTGAACATTGCGATAAATGAAAGAACCTGCGAAGCGTTTATCTTCCGGTGTCCTTTTCTCTGCTTTGCCGTTGTCGGCTCGGCAAGTACGGGTGAAAGACCGATGTCATACTCAATGGGAATGATGACATCGCAATCGAAATTTTCGTCAAATTCGGGGTAGCCGATGTCGTCGTCCTCAAAAAAGCTTTCGTCAAACAAAAGGTTTTCATCGGCGTCCTGCGAACTTTTTCCGTCCGGACTCATTGCTTCACCTCGCTTCTCTCAGAATACATAACAATTTATTTTATCACATCTTTAAGCTTTTTGCAAATCTGCCGGCCGATGCTTTTAAACCCCTGAGCCGCGTTCAAGCGCCGACAGATTGCGCTGCATCAGCGAAAGATAGGTTTCGCCGTTTTTAAAATCGTCCGCAGAGATAACGTGGCAGGACCAGAGCGTTTCAACCCTTGCTCCGGTGATGTCGGCAATCGACCTTGCAACCGAGCCGGTACTCAGATCCACTTTGTAGATAACGGGTATCTTTTCGTTTCTGACCTTTTCGGAAAGGAAAGCTATCGTAGTCGGGTTTGCGTCGCTCTGAGCCGAGCAGCCGGGAAACGCGGCGTAAAAATCAAGCGAATATTCGTCCGCAAGATATTTGAACGGGAACCGGTCGCCGACAACAAAGTGCCTGCCCGCCGCTTTTTTTGAAAACGCTTCAAATTCTTCATCGAGCGCGGAAAGCTTTTCAAGGTACTGCCTTGTCCGCTCCTCATAGCCGTTTTTATGCTCCGGGTCACGCTCGCAAAGTGCCTTATTAATTGCGGAAACTATCCTTTCGGCGTTCTTCGGCGAGGTCCAGACGTGCTCGTCATACTCCGCGTCTTCGGCAGAGGCTTCATCGTCATGTTCGTGTTCGTCCTCTTCTTCCATACCCTCAAGCATTTCCTCCCTGAGGTTTTCGGTCGCGTCCATCATTCGCACAACCGAAATTTTGCTCGTATCAATCGAGGAAAGCATGGACTTTACCCATTCGTCGCTTTCTCCGCCGCCGTAAACAAAAACGTCGCACTCCTCAATCTTCATGATGTCCGCAGCAGTCGGCTCAAAGGTATGGCTTTCCTCGCCCGGAGCAAGCAGCATTGAAACCTCGGCGTCCTCCCCTGCAATCTGCCTTGAAAAATCATAGGGTGCAAAGGTTGTTGCAACAACGCTTGCTTTTTCCTTTTTATAGACCGTGACAGAGCCTGTCAGAGGAACGGCAAGAGCCGTGGCAACAGCAAGAGCCGTAATTAAAACGGCAAGCGATTTTTTTAATTTTGCGCCGAGCCTTGAAGAAGTATGCACCGCGCGCAAAAGCGAAAAAACACAAAACGCAAAAATGTTCACGCAGACAATGCTCGCCCCCGTCGGCGCCTCAAAGCGAACAGAAACCAAAAGTCCCGAAAAAAAGCACAGCACCGATACTGCGGCGCTCGTAAGAATGACAGAACGGTAGCTTTTGCAAAGGCGCATTGACGTAACTGCCGGAAAAATTATCAGGCTTGAAATGAGCAGCGCGCCCATCATTCTCATGCCGATGACTATTGTTACGGCGGTCAGCGCGGCAATGAGCATATTATAGCCGGAAACCTTTGTGCCCGTTGCCTTTGAAAAGCTTTCGTCAAACGTTACGGCAAAAATCTCATTGTAAAAAACAATGTAAAGCGCAAGCACGGCAATGCTCAGAACCACGCTCAGCGCAACATCGGCGTTTGACATTGTGAGTATGCTGCCGAACATATAGTTATAAATGTCAATATTCATTCCGGTTGTCAGCGAGGTTACCATCACTCCGACTGCAAGCGCACCGGTTGAAATCAACGCTATGGCGGCGTCGCCCTTGATTTTTCCGCTCTCGCTCATGCGCAAAAGCAGGAACGCCGCAACAATAACAATGGGCAGCGAAAAATAAAGCGGCGCAACGTTTGCCGCACAGGCGATTGCAAGCGCGCCGAAGCCGACATGGGAAAGTCCGTCGCCGATCATTGAAAAGCGCTTTAAAACAAGACTGACCCCAAGAAGCGCCGCGCAAAGCGAAAGCAGAACGCCGGCAACGAGCGCACGCTGCAAAAACGGCTGTGTAATTATCAGGTTAATTGCCTCAGGCATTCCTTTCACCTCCGGAAAAAGCCTTGTATACGTCGCTGCCAAGATACTCGCCGACCGTACCAAAGAACGAGCCGTCCCTTTTCATGTGCAGAATATGCGTAGCATAATTAACGGCGGAATAAAGGTCGTGCGAAACCATGATGACAGTTATCCCGTATTCACGGTTAATTTTTTTTATTATGCGGTAAAAATCAGCGGTAACAACCGGGTCGAGTCCGGTCACGGGTTCATCGAGCAAAAGCAGCTTTTTTGTTGCGCACAGCGCACGCGCAAGCAGCACCCTTTGCTGCTGTCCGCCGGAAAGCTCACGGTAACACCTGTCTTTAAGCTCGGTTATGTCCAGCTTTTCCATGCTTTCTGCGGCAAGCTGCTTTTGCGCCTTTGAAAAAAATACGCCTTTTTTTGAAGCAAGGCAGCCGCTCAGCACAACCTCATATACCGAAGCAGGAAAATCCTTCTGCGCCTCATTCTGCTGCGGAAGATAGCCTATCTCGCGCTTTTTCAGTCCGTCGCCCATGTGCAGATGACCACTATGTGTTTCAATAAGACCGAGAACGGACTTCACAAGAGTGCTTTTTCCGCTTCCGTTTTCACCGACAATGCAGAGATAATCGCCCTTTTCAACGCGGAAATTCAGATCCTTTGCAACAATGCTTCCTTCATATCCGAGCGAAACGCCCTTGCAGTCAATCAGAGCCATTCTTCTCATCGCCTTTCATGCAGTCGGCGCAAAGACCGACAAGAATCGTTTTTTCGTTATCGACACAAAAGCCGTGGTCCTTTAAAAGGTGTTCGTTTGCGTCCTTCATAAAGCCGCAGCCGAGGTGAACAAACTTTCCGCATTTTCTGCATCTTAAATGTATATGCTCGGAGCATTCGTTATGGTCGCCGACAAACTGGAACGCCGCGCTTTTTTCACCCTCGCGCAAAAAGCGCCTGACCTCTCCAAGCTCGGTGAGCGAGTCCAGATAGCGGTAAACCGTTGTTCGACCGACAACGCAGCCGCGCTTTGCAAGTGCCTGCGTAATTTCGTCAACAGTCATGCTTTTTTCCGCGTTTTCACGCAGACAGCCGAGGATATCGGAACGCTGGCGCGTTTTATATGAAGTTTTTTCCATAAGCTATCCTCCGTAATAAAACAAAATTGAAATTGAAATTGAAATTCAATTTCATATTATAGCACTTTTTACTTCTCTGTCAAGGTTTCCGGGCAAAAAGGCAACCTTTTATAAAAAATATTTCTTAACAAGAATAGTTTTTGTCGGCTCTGCCTCCGGCTTTTTAAGCTTTTCTGTTGACTTTTACCTTTTAATCTGTTAAAATCAAATGGAAATCGCTAATAAAAACAAATGCAATGACGGAATTATGCTTTTCTTCTTGAGCTTTCAGAGAGCCGGCGTTCGGTGCAAGCCGGCAGTCAAAAGAAAACGCAGTCTCATTCCCGAGCAGAGCCGCCCAACGTTTTCTTTCTGTGTAAGCGGCTACGGACGCCCCGTTATCATGGCTAAAGACTTGCTTGAGTCTTGAAGAGCGGTCGCTTTAAAAGCGGCAATCAAGGTGGTACCGCGAAGATCATTCGTCCTTGAAACAGCTTCACGCTGTTTCAAGGCTTTATTTTTTTTCAGGAGGTTTTCAATGATGAAAAAGTTAAGGATTGCAGATTCAACGCTCAGACAGGCGGCAAAAAACCGCTCCCATTCGCTGAGCTTCAAAGAAAAAATTGAAATTGCAAAGCTGCTGGACAAGCTTGCAGTCGATGTAATTGAGCTTGCGCCGATTGAAGACGCAAAAACCGACTCGCTTTTGACAAAGTCAATCTGCTCCTCGGTGGAAAACAGCATTCTTGCTCTCCCTTGCGAGCTTTCCGAAAACGGAATCAAAACCGCGTGGGACGCGCTTTCAAAGGCAAAAAAGCCGCGCCTTCAGCTTGTTGTTCCAACCTCAACCGTTCAGATGGAATTCGTCTGCAAAAAAAAGCCGCCGCTTGTCCTCTCAATGATAAGTATCCTTGTTCCTGAGGCAAAAAAATATTGCTCCGACGTTGAATTTGTTGCCCGCGACGCAACAAGGAGCGAACCGGAATTCCTTTATGAAGCGCTCAAAACCGCCGTATCCTGCGGAGCAACCACGGTAACGCTTTGCGACGACGCAGGAATCATGACAAGCGAAGAATTTTCGGCTTTCATCGCCGAGGTCTATAAAAATGTTCCGCAGCTCAAAGACATTGAACTCGGCGCTCAGTGCAGCGATGAGTTTTCGTTCGGCTGTGCGTGCGCCATCTCCTCCGCCCGTGCAGGCGCAAAGGAAATAAAGACCGCCGTCTGCGGCGAAAGCACCGTTTCCGTACAGGCGCTCACACGCTTCCTTTCCGCAAGGGGCAGTGAATTTTCGCTCGCAACCTCGGTTAAAACCACGATGCTTGAGCGCATTTCCGGCCAGATTTCAAGAATCATCAACGCCGAAAAGAGCAAAACAACGCCCTTTGAAACTGGCGTTTCAAGCTCAAACCAGAGCTTTATTCTCAGCGAGTACGACACACCCGAGCAGGTTGCCGCCGCCGTTCAAAGCCTCGGCTACGACCTTTCGGACGAAGAAAACGCTAATGTTTACGAGGCCTTTTCAAGAATCAGCGACAAAAAGAGCGTTACCGCAAAGGAGCTTGACGTAATTGTTGCCACGGCCGCGCTTCAGGTTCCGTCAACCTACTTCCTTGAAAGCTACGTTGTCAACATCGGAAACATCATCACTCCGACGGCGCACATCACCCTTTCCAAGGGCGGAAAAAGCTTTAGCGGTCTCTGCGCCGGAGACGGACCGGTTGACGCGTCCTTCCTTGCGATTGAAAAGATCATCGGTCGCCACTATGAGCTTGACGATTTCCAGATTCAGGCGGTTACCGAGGGACGCGAGGCAATGGGCAGCGCGCTTGTCCGCCTGCGTTCAAACGGCAAGGTCTACGCCGGAAACGGAATTTCAACCGATGTTGTCGGCGCAAGCATCAGGGCTTATGTCAACGCGCTCAACAAAATTGTTTATGAGGAGGAAGAGGAATGAAGCTTTCTTTTTCAACAAGGGGCTGGAACGGCTATGAATGGCAGGACTTTGTTTCCGCGGCAGAGGAGCTCGGCTTTGAGGGCATTGAGCTGAACAACTTTTCCGGCACTGCATTCACCGAAAAAAACGGTCCGTTTCATAAGTACAATTCAGCTTCAACGCTGAGAACGCTTTTTGACAAGGGCATTTCCCTCGTCTGCGCAGACACCGGCGTTGACATCTCCTGCGACGAGGTTGACGAAACCGTTACAAGGATTGAAGAATATATTTTTCTCGCTTCCTCGCTCAAAATTTCGTATCTGCGCCTTTTTGCCACCGGCGACAGTGCAGAAAGCGATGAAAATGTCCGTTCTGTTCTTTCCTCGGTTGTTCCCACCGCGGCAAAAAAGGGCATAACGCTGCTTGTTGAAACCTCCGGAATGTTCAGCGATACAAAAAAGCTGCTCACCCTTCTCATGGAGTATGCCGACGATCACCTTGCCGCCCTCTGGGACGTTTATTCGCCGTATTACATAGGTCATGAGGATTCGGAGGAAACAATCAAAAACCTCGGCGCCTATGTCAGGCACGTTCATATGAAGGACAGCTTCCTTCAGAACGGCGAGCGCCGCTTCTGCCTCATCGGAGAGGGCGATCTTCCGATTAATGAAATCATGAACGCGCTTTCCTGCGTCAATTACGACGGCTTTATCTCGCTTGACTGGAACCCGAAGTGGATGCTTGAAATGACCGATATGGAGGTTGTTTTTGCCCACTTTGCGAGCTTCATGGAGCAGTTCCAGACTCCTTCAAGGAAAAAAGCGTTTCTTTATTCAAACAAAGCCGGCACGGGAAAATTCGTTTGGAAAAAGGATCTGCTCATTGAAAAAACCTTTCCCCAGGTTCTTGACAAAATGGTTGAAGAATTTCCCGACCAGTATGCCTTTAAATATACAACGCTCGATTATACCAGAACCTACTCGCAGTTCCGGGACGATGTTGACGAATGCTGCCGCGCACTTTTGTCGCTCGGAGTTAAAAAGGGCAGCCATGTTGCTCTTTGGGCAACAAATATTCCGCAGTGGTACATCACCTTTTGGGCAACAACAAAGATAGGCGCCGTTTTGGTAACAATGAACACCGCATATAAGATCCACGAGGCGGAGTACCTGCTGCGCCAGTCGGACACGCATACGCTCGTTATGATTGACGGCTACCGTGATTCAAACTACGCCGCAATAATCAACGAGCTTTGCCCCGAGCTTCGGTCAACGGAAAAAGGACAGCAGCTCCATTCAAAAAGGCTGCCGTTTTTGCGCAACGTCATCACCGTTGGTTTCAGGCAAAAGGGCTGTCTGACTTGGGAGGAAGCGATGGACAGAGCGCAAAACGTTCCGCTTTCCGAGGTTAAAAGGATTGCCGCATCGGTTGACCCGAACGATGTCTGCAATATGCAGTATACCTCCGGAACAACAGGCTTCCCGAAGGGCGTTATGCTCACGCATTACAATGTTGTCAACAACGGAAAATGCATCGGAGACAGAATGGACCTTTCAACCGCAGACAGAATGATGATCCACGTTCCGATGTTCCACTGCTTCGGAATGGTTCTTGCAATGACCGCTTCAATGACGCACGGCGCATCGCTTTATCCGATGCCATACTTTACTCCGAAGCCGTCGCTTGCCTGCATCAACAGCGAAAAAATCACCTGCTTCCACGGTGTTCCGACAATGTTCATTGCAATGCTTGAGCACCCCGATTTTCCCAAAACAGACTTTTCGTATATGCGCACGGGAATTATGGCCGGTTCCCCCTGCCCCATCTCCGTCATGCGCGACGTTGTTGAAAAAATGCACATGAGTGAAATTACAATAGTTTACGGTCAGACGGAGTCCTCTCCCGGCTGCACAATGAGCAGTACCGACGACCCGCTTGAGGTTCGCGTTTCAACAGTCGGACGCGCCATGCCGGAAATTGAATGTAAAATTGTTGACCCGGAAACCGGGGAAGAAATGCCTGTCGGCGAAACGGGTGAATTTGTTGCCCGTGGCTATAACATTATGAAGGGTTACTACAAAATGCCCAAAGCAACCGCCGCCGCCATTGACAAGGACGGCTGGCTGCACACCGGCGACCTTGCCTGCAAAACGCCCGAGGGCAACTACAGAATCACGGGCAGGCTCAAGGACATGATAATCCGCGGAGGCGAAAACATCTATCCCAAGGAGATTGAGGAGTTCATTTATACCCACGAAAAGGTCAAGGACGTTCAGGTTATCGGCGTTCCGGACGAGCAGCTCGGCGAGGAGATCATGGCCTGCATCATTCTCAAGGACGGCGAAACAATGACAGCCGACGAAATGCGCGCCTATATCCGCGAGCATATGGCAAAACACAAGGTTCCTAAGTATATTGACTTTGTTGACTCGTTCCCGATGAACGTTGCCGGAAAAATTCTCAAGTACAAAATGCGCGAGGATGCCATTGAAAAATACAACCTCAAAAAGGCAAACTCAATCGAAACTGCGTAACGGGAGGCGGCATAATGTATCCGATTATTGATTGCCACTGCCATATTTATCCGGACAAAATTGCGGTCAAAGCCTCGCAGAACACGGGCGCATTTTACGACATGGACATGAACTACGACGGAAAGCTTTCAACGCTCACTCGTCTTGACGAAGTCGGTCATATCAGCCACTCGGTTGTTTTTTCCGTTGCAACAACACCGAAACAGGTTAAGTCTATCAACGAATACATCGCTTCGGTTGTTGCCGAAAGCGGCGGAAAAATGACCGGTCTCGGAACGCTTCACCCCGAAAGCGAGGACATTGCAGGCGATATCCGCCACCTCAAAGAGCTTGGACTGAAAGGCGTTAAGCTTCATCCGGATATTCAGAAGTTCAAGCTTGACGATTACCGCTGTCTGAAAATTTATGAGCTTTGCGAAGGTGAGCTGCCCGTTCTCATTCATGCCGGCGACAGCCGTTACGATTACTCAAACCCGAACCGTCTCAAGCCTATCCTTGAAATTTTTACGGGGCTTCAAATCATTGCCGCCCACTTCGGCGGCTGGTCAATCTGGGAGCAGGCCTGCAACGAGCTTTGCGGCTATGACAACCTCATGGTTGACTGCTCCTCCTCGTTCCCGTGGCTTGACAGGGAAACGTCAAAGCGCATTATCAAAAAGTACACTGCGGACAAGGTGCTTTTCGGAACGGATTATCCGATGTGGGACCCGCAAAATGAGGTTGAGTATTTCCTCAGTCTCGGTCTTTCCGATGAGGAAAACAAAAAGATACTCTTCCAAAACGCACAGAAGCTTTTCGGAATAAGCCTTTGAAATCTTAGAATCACCTGCAAAAAAGCAGCCGCCGATTGGCAGCTGCTTTTAATTTTATAAAAGATAATGTTATTCTCCGAGCGCCTCTTTCAGTGCTTTTGCAAGCTGATCGGGGCAGGAGGTCTTTTTAAAGCCGCAGGTGATACCCTCAAGCCTTTTTATTGCTTCATGTGCGTCCATTCCCTCAACAAGGCTTGAAATGCCCTTTGTGTTGCCGTTGCAGCCGCCGTTGAAGCAGACCTTTTTAACCTTTCCGTCCTCAATTTCAAAAGAAATTCCGCGTGCGCAAACTCCTGATGTCTTATATGTATATTCCATTTCTATCCGTCCTTTTATATTTTTGTTACCAGACTATTGAAACATTCAGACCGTCAACGGTGTAGGAAATGTCGCGGTGAATGTTGTTGTCAATTCCTTCGCAGAAAGCCTTGAGCATTTCCTCGTCCTTCATCTCAAGGGTTGATTTCAAGGTAAGATCCCTCGCAGCATAAAGATCCTTTGAAAGCTTGAAGCCGTTAATCCACCAATGCGGCTGCTCGGACTGCTTGAGAATAAGCTCATCACCGTGGTAAATTTCAAGACTCATCTTGATCATTTCTTCGTCACTCGCCGCGTTATAGAAGGTTCCGAATGAGCCTTTTTCGCGGTTATAAAGACCGACCTCGCCGCCCATGCTTACCGCGTAAAGTCCTTTCCAGATCTGAACCATCCATTCCTTGCCGGCGTAGTCAAACTTAATGCGCCTTGTGTTGTAATAGAAGATCGGAGTCAGATAGCAGAAAAGATCATAGCCGAAGCAGAAGCCGAAATCACGCATCCAGCAGTCAACAACGGCATATACGACAAGGTCATCCACATTGAAGTTGAAGCCGATGCCGAGCATTCCCTTTCCGTCCTTGGCGTAAAGCTCACCGGTGCTCTTGTCATAAATTACGCTTGAATGGAGATAGTCATGCAGACCGTCGCCGTATTCAACATCAAGCATAATTTCCGAACGGGTATCGTCAACCGGATTCAGGAAAAAGCGGCAGCTTTTAAAGGTGCTGACATAAGCTCCGAGGAAATAAAGCAAAGCACCGTTAGCGGTATTGCCCTTTGCATACTCCGCATCCCTTGCCGCAAAAATCTTGGTGCGCAATGCAATCGGATCAATGTTGAACGCCTTGTTGAAGAAGTTTGTGGTATCGCTTACATCCGGGAATGACTTAACGATACCCTCAACATCAACATAGGAGTCCTGTTTGATTGTCTCACAAATTTCATGGATGCCCTCATCAAAAATTGAGTTAAACTTTTCTCTCTTGTCAAATTTCTGAAGAAAAACAAAAAGGCTTCCCGTGGGAATCATGATGATTGACATCACAAAAGCAATAATTTTCTGATAAAATCCTGTCATAATAAATACTCTCGCTTTCCGAATTGAGATTGCATTATGATAACATTATTTTAAAGAAAAATCAATAGATTTACGCTTTTTTATAAGTTTTAATTTGTATCTCCCGAAGAATCACAAATTTTCAATTTCGCCGTGCCGGACATAAATCCGCTTGATTCGCGGCATAAAATTGCAGAGCACTTCATAGTTGAAGCTGTCACTCATTTCGCCGAGCTCCTCGGCTGAGATGACTGAGCTGCCGTCCTTTCCGAGAATGACCGCGCGGTCGCCAATGCTCACCTGCTCGATATCCGAAACGTCTACCATAATCTGATCCATGCAGACTTTTCCGACAACGGGAGCTTTTTTACCCTTTATGAGGACATAGCCCTTGTTTGAAAAGCAGCGGTTAAAGCCGTCGGCGTAACCGATGCAGACCGTTGCAATCTTCCTCTCGCACGGAGCCGTATACGTCTGACCGTAGCCTATTTTTGTTCCCTTTTTAACGGTTTTGACGTATACTATGTGGCTTTCCACCTGCATTGCCGGAGCAAGGGTGACACGCTCCTTGTGAACCTCCTGCGACGGATAAAGCCCGTAAAGCGAAATGCCGAAGCGAACCATATCAAAGCTTTTTTCGCCCTCGATAACGGCGGCGCTGTTGCAGATGTGCTTTATCGGTATGTCTATTGAGCGTTTTTCAAGCAGCTTAATGAAGCTTTCAAACCGCCTTGTCTGCTCGTTTGCGCTCGTTCTGTCCGTTTCATCGGAGCAGGCGTAATGGCTGAAAAGTCCTTCAACAAAAAGTCCGGGAAGCCTTTTCAGCTTTTCAACCGCGTCCGCGCCGCTTTCGTCATCGGGAAATCCTATTCTGCCCATTCCGGTGTCAACGGCAACATGAACCTTTGCCGTTCTTCCCATTTTGAGTGCGGTTTCGGAAAGGAGAACTGCGCTTTCAAGGTCATAGATAGTTGCAGTAATATCGTTTCTGATAAGATCCTCATATTCAAGCGGACTTGTATATGAAAGAATGAGCATTGGAGTTTTTACGCCGGCGGCGCGCAGCTCCTCGCCCTCATTGATTGAAGCAACGGCAAAATAATCACATTTGTTTTGCAAAAAGAGCGCTATCCGGTGCGAGCCGTGACCGTATGCGTCCGCTTTAATGACGCACATCGTCTTTACGCCGGAGGGGAGCAACGACTTAAGCTCGTTAAAATTATTTTCAACAGCGTCAAGATCAATTCTTGCAAAGCTTCTGTAATATGACGGTTTTTCTTTCAAAATTACACTACCTTTCGTGGTATAAAGCCGGCTGACTGCCGTTTTGCAGCCTCAGCCGTTGAGGAGCCTGAAGTTCTCCTTGTTGGTCTTATAAAGCCGCTTGTAAACTGAATAGTTTTTATCGTACGCAGCCTTGTTTGAGGGGTCGGGCTTAAAGACCTTGTTGCTCTTGATGAGCGTTCCTGCTTCGGAAATTGAATTTATTACTCCGATTCCGACGGCAACAACAACAGCTGCTCCGACTGAACCGACATTCTGCGGACTTTCAACCGTTTCAATCGTTCTGCCAAGGCAATCGGCAAGGATACGGCTGGTTGAATCATTGAGTGCGCCGCCGCCGACAAAACGGATTGTGTCCGAAGTTGATATCTTTTTATCCTGTGTTTCAAGCATCCAGCGCATATGATAGCAGACGCCCTCAACAACGGCGCGGATTATCTCGCTCTTTCCGGTGTCAAGGCTGATATTGAAGAACATTGCCCTTGAGTTCGGGTCTTCAAACGGGCAGCGGTTGCCGTGGAACCACGGGGCAAAAACAACGCCGTTTGAGCCTGCCGGAACTTTTTCAATAACATCAGAAAGATACTGATAGAGATTGGTGTATTCGCTCTCCATATCCTCGGCAACATGGGTCTTTTTGAGATAGATGCCTATCTCGTCCAAAGCAAGGTGGTTCTTGACCCACTCAAGGCATTTTCCTGCCGTTTCAAGCTCGGCAAAGTAATTGTAAAGTTCGTCCTGCGCGCCAACGATTGCGGCAATCATTGAGGACGCGTCAACAATGTTTCTGTCAACAACGGTTGAAACCCAGCCGGAGGTGCCCATATAGATGTGCGTATCGCCCTTTTTGACCGCGCCTGCGCCGACTCCGATGAGCGTTGCGTCGCCGCCGCCGCCGAAAACAGCTGTACCCTCCTTGAGTCCGAGCTCTTCAGCCGCCTTTTTTGTCAGACCGCCGACCTTGTCGGTGCTTTTAACAATCGTTGCAAGGTGGTTCATGTCAACACCGAACATTTTGCACATTTCACTGCTCCAGCCCTGCTTTCCGGGGCGGACATCATAAAGCAGCGTTCCGAAGGCGGAATCGGGAGTCATGATGAATTTGCCCGTCATTCTGGCAATGAGAGCTTCCTTAACGTCAAGCCACTTGTAAACCCTTTTGAAGTTTTCGGGCTCGTTGTTCTTTACCCAGAGGTATTTATAAACCGGGTCCTTAACGCTCAGCGCGGCCGCCTTTGTTATTGAAAGCGATTTGAGAAGCTTGACAACGTTTCCGCCGGCAACCTTAAGTCCGTACGCCATGTTTTCCTTAAGCTCTTTCCTTGCGCGCTGATCCATATAGCTCATTGCGCGGCGGACGGGAAGTCCCTCCCTGTCAACAAGAACAAGGCCCTGCATCTGTGAGCAGAATGAAATTCCGTCAATATCTCCGGGTTTTACGTCGGTCTTTGAAAAAATCTCCTTTGTTGTACTGCACATTGCGGACCACCATTCATCCGGGTCCTGCTCCGCTCCGCCGTCGGGAAAAACATAAAGCTCATAGCCTTCGTTTGCATCGGCAATAAGCTCAATGCTTTTGTCAATTTTGAAAAGGCAGGTCTTAACTCCTGTTGTTCCTATATCATATGCAAGGGCGTACTTCATATATTATCACATTCCTTTCGGATAAATATTAGGTTTAAGCGCGGCCTTTACGAATTTTATGATATTTCTGACGGCAAACTCGTCCTTTTGGAAAATGTCGTCGCCGGCATATATCTTGTATCTTTCGCAATAGTAGTCGCAGGCATAGGAAAACTGGAACGTAACAAGCAGATTATCCAGCAAAAATGCCGCCATTCCGGGATCAATATCCGTTCTGATCTCTCCTGCAATCTGGCCTTGAATGATTGCAGTTTTATATGCGTTTGCGGTAATGGTCTCCATTCTGTCCGCAAGCTTTTTTCCGAGTTCGGCATTGCGCTCCGTTGTAAATTCATTGTAAAGCTTTATCATGACGGCGTTTTTTCTTGAAAAAGCGATTGCCTCATGCAAAAGCTTTTCAAGCTTCACAATTACGTCATCGTCCGTTTCATTGATAGCGTTAAGAATTTCCTCAAGAGAGGAAATGCCGTAATTTACACTGGTGAGGAAAAGGTCAGACTTTGTGTCGAAATATTTATAAAGCGAGCCGACGCTGACCTGAGCTTTTTTTGCAATGGTGTTGATGTTTGCGTTTTCAAAACCCTTGGTTGCAAATTCGTTGACCGCAACGTCAAGAATGGTCTTGCGCTTTTCTTCGGAAATGTTTTCAAATGTGGCCTTGTGGTAAACCTCTTTTCGTTCTGACATCGTGCTTTCTCTCCTAAAGTAACAATGAGTAACCACTCTATTTTATCAACAACTGACAAAAAAAGCAAGTAATATGAAGCAAAAGGTTTTTTATGCCTGAAAAAACCGCAAATTTTAAGAAAAGCCTGCCCCATATCCCGCTCAATCCGGCAAAAAAACGGCCGTTATCCGCAGCAATTGACTTTTGCGGATAACAGCCGGCTGTTGCTTTTTCTTTTGTTCTGTCAGACCTTTCTTATGCTTCGGTAACAAGGAAATAATTTTTGATGAAGCTTTCCGTTTCACTGTTCATTCTCTCACGCAGCTGCGCAAGGCGTGAATCCATAAGCAGAACAAGCTTTGAGGTGCGCAGCCTTTTCTGCGTAATCAGAAGAGAAAGAATGGCGTTTAAGGAATAAATTTCAAGCGATCTGATTTTCAACGGAACAGCAATGAGTCTGATTTTGATGCTAAACATTGTTTGATTACCTACCTTCACTGTTTTAAATTAAGCAGCCGTTTCAGCGCTCGGACAAGGCGCTCGATACGGTGGCTTTTTATCGCTAAAATGCAACATATTGTGGATTCAAATCCTTGCTGCACCAACATAATACAACATTGTCTCAGCGCTTTTTGTCACACTTTGTCGAAAGAATATTAATTTTTATAAATACTGTTCTTTTTTTAGGAAAGACGGCATTTTTACAGGAATCATAGCAAAGGAAAGCTGAAAACAAAAAACAAAGAAGCATATTTTTGCCGCAGTCTGTCGGGATTCCGGCATGCCCTTCACTTCATGCTCGGATTCCCGTACCAAGGCCGGCGCTTTTGAGAGCGCACACCCCACGCTCCGCCGCCTTGAAGATTGCAAAGACTGCGGCAAAAATATGCCGCTTTGCTTTATAAAAAAATGATTGTGCAAAATACAGAACCAACTGCAGGAAAAAGAGGGTTTTTGCTAACGTATAAACGGCAAACTTGTCCTCCGGCAATGAAGTAAGTATAACACAGCCGACTGCAAAAAGCAACCGGTTTTTTAAAGCGTTTGAGTTATATTATCCTATATTATCCTTTAAGCACTTGAATTCCCATTAACCTTTAGGTATAATATGTTAGTCCGACAGTCAGGCTTCTTGAAAGGAGAAACCGATATGCTTGTTTCAACAAAGGGTAGATATGCGCTGCGTGTCATGGTTGAGCTTGCGCAGCATGAAAACGGAGAGTATGTTCCGCTGAAAACAATAGCGGCGTCTCAGGATATTTCGGAAAAGTATCTTGAAAGCATTATAGTTGTCCTTTCAAAGGCAGGACTGCTTGACGGACTGCGCGGAAAGGGCGGCGGCTACAGGCTCAACCGTAGCGCAAAGGATTATACCGCAGGCGAAATACTTCGCCTGACGGAGGGTACGCTTGCACCCGTTGCCTGCCTTGACTGCGAGGTCAACAAATGCAGCCGCGCCGAAATCTGCAAAACGCTTCCGATGTGGGAAAAGCTGGGCGACCTCATCAACAGTTTTCTTGACAACGTTTCCATTGAAGACCTTGCAAAAGGCAGCGTGTAGGTTGTGCTTTCGGACAATCAGTGATAATCAATCAATCGGTGGTTACGCAAAAAAGGACTGAGACTTTATGCAAAAAAAAGCCGTTATCGTTCAGGACATCTCCTGCTTCGGAAAATGCTCGGCAGCCGTTGCGCTGCCTGTTGTATCATCGTTCAATATTGAATGTGCGCTTTTGCCCACAGCGCTGCTTTCCGCGCACACGGGCTTTTCAAGGTATACCTGCTTTGACCTTACGCAGCAGATGCAGACCGCACTCGACGACTGGAAAGCACTGAAGCTTGAATTTGACGGCTTCTTTTCGGGTTATATGCTCTCCGACCGTCAGGCAGCAATCGCCCTTGAGACACTCAGAAGCCTTGTTAAAAAGGACGCGCTTGTTCTTGTTGATCCCGTGATGGGCGACGACGGAAAAGCATATGCAATGCTGAACGACTCCTTCGGCGAAAAAATGCGCGAGCTTGTTTCCCGTGCAGACGTGATAACGCCGAACCTAACCGAAGCGGCACTGCTGCTTGAAAGGGAGCCGGTGCTTGAAGGCTATGACGAGGCATATATTGAAAAAAGCCTTTATGAGCTTAAAAAGCTGGGCTGCAAGATTCCGATGATAACCGGCGTAAGCTTTGAAAAAGGAAAAATCGGAGTCGCCTTCCTTGAAAACAACAGGGTGAGCTTTGTTTTTTCAAAAAAATATGACGGCGTGACCTGCGGAACGGGCGATGTGCTTTCAAGCGTGCTTTTCGGTGCACTGCTTTCCGGAGCCGGAACATCAAAAGCCGTTTCAAAAGCCGTTTCCGCGGTTGAAAAGGCTATAAAGGGCGGCGTAAAAAACTACGGAATTGACTTTGAATGTCTCCTGCGCAGCTAAAATGCTGTTCTGAAAAAAATTGCTCGCGTCATATTGACACAGAGTATCACTATAATATAAAATAAAATTACCAAAAATAAGGAGATGATATTCCATGCTCAAACCGTTTGTTAAAGTTCTGATAGTCATTCTTTCGCTCTTTTCGCTTGCCCTGCCCGAAAAAGCCGGTCTTGCAAGGAAGGTCAGCGACAAAAATCTGGATATGGAAAAATTTGACCTCGTCTGGAGCGATGAATTTGACGGCGACAGCCTCAACAGCGAAAAATGGGGCTACAGCTGGTGGATCACAGAGCGAAAGGGCGGCTATTGGCACGAGGATCTCGTCTCGGTCAGGGACGGCAATCTTGTCATTGCGGCCGAATACAAAAACGAACCGCTTGAAAACCGCTATTATGACAGGTGGCATGAGGAGGTTGACTTCAAGCCCTATAAAAAAGGCTGGTACAGCGCAAAGGTTTCAACGCGCGGAAAGTATGAGCAGAAATACGGCTATATGGAGGTGCGCTGTATTCTTCCGGCGTCGTCCGGAATGTGGGCGGCGTTCTGGCTGATGAACAACGGCGTTTACAATGTTGACGGAAGCGGAAAGGACGGAACGGAAATTGACGTCTTTGAGTCTCCGTGCTACGACACCCACCGCTTTGGTCTTGATCAGGTTTCCGTCAATCTTCACTATGACGATTACGGAAAAGAACATATGTATGAACACGTGGGGAGATATTTTATTGAAAACAACCCATATAAGGAATACAACACCTACGGCGTTGAGTGGAACGAAAACGAGTATATCTTTTACATAAATCAAAAAGAAGCAGGCAGGTCGTCCTTCGGCGGCGTTTCCCAAAATCCTGAGTATCTTATCCTTTCGCTTGAGATTGACGGTAAGGACGGCGTTTCCTCCGAAGACCCGACGGGAACGGGAAGAATGAAGTATTCCGAAGGCGGTCCGACCGAATTCAAGGTTGACTATGTCCGCTGCTACCAGTACAAATAAGAAATTTCAGACTGAAAAACAGAATAATTAAACCGCACGCTTGCTTCAAAGTCAGGCGTGCGGTTAATAATATGCAAAAAATGTTACGCTTACGGAAGATCCTCGGTGTTTTCAAGGTTGTGCCAAACGCCCTGAACGTCATCGTTTTCCTCCAGCATATCAAGGAGTCTGCCCATCATCTTGAGATCCTCCTCGTTGGTAAGCTTGGTATAGGTTGAGGGGATATACTCGGCTTCGGCGGAGACGAACTTATAGCCCTTTGCGGAAAGGTCATCGCGGACGGCGGAAAGATCGTTCGGCTCGGTGCGGATAATATAAACGTCCTCGTCCGTAATAAAATCGGCGGCGCCTGCTTCAAGCGCGTCCTCCATAAGCTTTTCCTCGTCAACGTCCTCGGACTCGATAACTATCTCGCCGTATTTTGTGAAAAGGAAGGAAACGCAGCCGCTTTGACCCATGTTGCCCTTGTTCTTGTCAAAGTAATGGCGCATTTCGCCTGCGGTGCGGTTGCGGTTGTCGGTCAGAGTTTCAACAATGACCGCAATTCCCGACGGACCGTAGCCCTCATAGATGATGTCCTCGTAATGGGCATTATTACCCTCGCCGGAGGCTTTTTTGATTATGCGGTCAATGTTGTCGTTGGGAACATTATTCGCCTTAGCCTTGGCAATGATATCCTTGAGCTTTGAGTTTGAAGCGGGGTCGGGACCTCCGTCGCGCACGGCAATGGCAATTTCACGTCCGATTTTTGTGAAAACCTTTGCCCTTGCGTTGTCGGTCTTTTCCTTTTTGCGCTTGATTGTGCTCCACTTTGAATGTCCTGACATAACTCACCAATCCTTAAAATTTGTTTTAATCGTTATCTGAAGCTGTGCTTTGCTTTACTGAGGAAGCTGCTTTTTTTGAGGACGCCTTTTCGCCCGTGAGATACTTTGAATCATTATAGCCGTAGATTTGAAGATCGCAGCCGAACATCTCGCGCTGGGCGGTACCCTCCTCGCTGAAGATAAGCTGAAGAAAAACCTTGCCGTTTGTACAACGCCACTGTGCCGTGCCGGAAACGAGCGAATAATTCTCCGGCGCGTCTCCAACCTTCAAAAACTCAAAGCCGTCCTTTTTAAGATCGCCGATATATTTCACAAAGTCCTCATAGCTTGCTTTTTCAATTTTAACGTTCATCGAGGTTGAAAATTCAGCCGAGGAAACATCGGAGTATTTATAGACCGGAACGGCGGAAAAAATGTCGTTAGCTGCCCACTTTGAAGTATCCGCCTTTTGACACGCGCCGAGCGAAAAAAGCAAAAGGAGCGTTAAAAGGAGCGGCGCAAGCTTTTTCATTGCATGATTCCCCTTTCAGTTTTAAAAAAGCACTGCAAAACGGGCTGTGTTAAAACAGCCCGGTGATATTTATTCTTCGCCTGCCGGCTCATCATCGTCGTTCACGTTCTTGTCCGCCCGGAGAGCTCTCATATGAGTCTCATAGCCTGACTGGAACTGCTTGTAGACCTCGGTAATCTGGTTGAGGTTGTTCATGGCAATATTCTGATACTTGCTGAGAGCCTCGCAAACAAAGTTGTATGAGCCCTGCGAGGTGCTTGCAGCCCAATCCCTTGCGGCCTTTTTGTGTGCGTCGCAGTCGGCATTGGTTTTTGCAATGAAAGCGTTCATCTCTTTCTGGCAGTTGTCCTTGATCTCCTCTGCGCGGACTCTTGCCGCCTGAGTTATTGAATGGCTTGCAACCATCTCCTCTGCCTGAGCCTGGGCGCGCTTGATGATGCTGTCGGCGTCGTCGTTGGCTTTCTGCGTGGTGGACTTGTAATACTCCTTGGCGGAGGAAACAATGCTGTTCTCCTCGCGGTGAGCGTTGTTAATGATGCTGTCGCGGTTGGAGATTATGCTTTTTGCCTCGGAAATTTCGCCGGGAAGCTTCTGGGTGATATACTGAACAAGGTGAGTAATCTCCTCGCCGTTGATGACTCTCTTTTTCTTTGAGAAAAAGAACTTTTTGCTGGTTGCAATGTAGTTTTCAAGCTCGTTAACAAGCTCTTCAAAATCGAGCGAGCCCCACCTGCTTTCGGCGTCCTCCTCGTCATATTCGCCGAATTCCGAGATATCCTCAAAATCATCGTCGTCCTGCTTAACGTCTTCAATCTCAAGGTCGGTCTCAAGATCATAGAAATTATTTGCCATAGTAAACAATCCTTTCTTTAAGAAACTGTAACATCAATATATATGAACGCCGCTTTTCCCGAAGCCAATCATTCGGTCGTTCTCAAGCGGTCAATTATATCCGCGCTCACTTCCTCGGGCAGAAAAGGTGTAACGTCTCCACCAAGGCGGCAGACCTGCTTAATCATGCTGGAGGAAAGGAACATATTCTCCGCTCCGGCAGCCATGAAAACGGTTTCAACGGCGCTGTTGAGCTTTTTATTGGTGAGCGCCTGCTGAAATTCGTCCTCAAAGTCGGACACGGCGCGCAGACCTTTGACTATCACGTCCGCATTCTTCCTCCTTGCGTATTCCGCAAGAAGACCGCAGTCGCAATCGACCTCAACATTGGGAAACTCCTTTGTGCAACGCCTGATCAGCTCCATCCTTTCCTCAACGGAAAAGCACGAGTTGTTCACCTTGCGGTAGTTGGACATTACGACAACTATTACGCGGTCAAAAAGCTTTGCGCTTCTTTTGATTATATCAAGATGTCCTCCGGTTATCGGATCGAACGAACCGGGGCAGATGGCTGTTTTGCTCATGCTTTATCATCCTCCTCAAAGGGGATACGATACAAAAACAGGCTGACTTTTCCGTATTTGTATTTTTTAACAAGCCTGAAGTCTGCGGCGCTTTCGGGCATTTTTTCATCCTGCGGAGCTTCGCAAATGATACAGCCGCTTTTGCTCATCACGTTGGGAACCAGCCCCAGCGCCTCCTGCAAAAGTCCGGTGGAATACGGCGGATCGAGGAAAGCGATGTCAAACTCCGTGGAGTGAGTTTTCAAAAAGGAGAGGCTGTCGCCGCAGATGACAGAGGCGTTTTTTGAAAGGCCAGTAAGCTCAAGATTCCTCCTGACAACGTCCGCCGCCTTTTTTGAAAGGTCAACAAACACGGCGCTTTTTGCTCCCCGGGAAAGTGCCTCAATGCCGAGCTGACCGGAGCCTGCAAAAAGATCAAGCACACGCCTGCCCTCAAGCTCAAACTGAACAATGCTGAACAGCGCTTCCTTGACCCTGTCAGTCGTTGGGCGAACATCGTTGCCCTCAAGTGTAAAAAGCCGCCGTCCCCGGGCGGAACCCGTAATAACTCTCATGATTCTCCTTTGCACCGGACAGCCGCGTCCGCAAAAAAACTTAAAAAACCGCTGTCCGAAGGACATATACGATATGTATTATCTCATTTTTCGCTGAAAAATGCAACACTATTTTGTTAATTTCTCGCTTTTAACACAATTTACCGCAAAAAAATGCACAGTTTGCTGTGATTTATTCCAAATTTGCTTTGGGAAAGACGTCCTTTCTTCCCGTATTGAAAAGTTTTCTGTTGTCAAGCGCCCATTGTCTCTGAGTAAATTCGCCCTTTTCAACAGCGGAAACCGCCGCCGAAATTTCATAAACGGTTGCGTCGAGCGTGTCAAGCTGATTAAGTATCTCCGCCTCAAGGGTCATCGGGCGCACCGCCGCGCCGAACTCGGGATCGCCGTGGTGCGAGATTGCCATATGCTCAAGCAGAACTGCCTTTTCCTCGCTCGTTCCGAGCTGTTTTGCCTTTTCTTCAATCTCCATTGCTCCCATAACAAGGTGACCGAGAAGCTCTCCCTTCACCGAGTAGCTTTTGACCATGCCGATGTTGTTGACGTCAAATTCATCTGTTTTGCAGATATCATGGAGAACGGCTCCGGCAAAAAGAACGTCCCTGTCAACTGCGGGATAAAGCCTTGAAACCGCATCGCAAAGCTTGAGTACGGAAAGCGTGTGATAGAGAAGACCGCCGCGGATTGCGTGATGAAGCTTGAACGCCGCAGGCCAGAAAAGGAGCTTTTCCTCGTTGTCGTCAATTATTGCCGCGGTCAGCGCTCTGATTTCATCGTCTTTGATCTTTTCTATGTAACCTCTGATTTGGGAAAGCATATCCTTTCCGGAGTATTCGGCAGAGGGAACATACTGTGAAATATCGACCGCGTCCTCCTCCCGAACGTGCCTTATGCGGTCAATGCGGAACTGATCCGTTCCGTTGAACTTTGAAAGCGTTCCTCTGACCTTGACAAAATCGCCCGTGTCATATTCTCCGTGGACGTCCTCCTTGTAATCCCACAGCTTTGCGT
>JAEDIH010000142.1 GCA_016292575.1 Clostridiaceae bacterium
GCACGGTGGTGTGAGAGGTCGGCTGGTCAACTAATGGTCAGCCTCCTACTCGATTCTGTATTTGCGCTGTCATAATTCAAGCTTTCCCTTGACGCCGAACCGTGCAAGTGACCTTGCACATTCGTTCAAAGGAAGCCCCATAACGGTGAAATAATCACCGTTAATTTTTTTAACAAGAATGCTGCCGAGTCCCTGTATTCCGTAGGCTCCGGCCTTGTCCATCGGCTCACCGGTTGCAATGTATGACCGGATTGTTTCATCGTTGAGCTCATAAAACTCAACTTTTGTGCAGGTGACAAAGCCCTCGCTTTTCTCACCATCGGTGATGTATACGCCGGTGAAGACCTCGTGCTCGCGCCCGGAAAGACTTCTGAGCATTGCAAACGCCTCCTTTTCACCGTGCGGCTTGCCGAGTATCTTTCCGCCGAGGGAAACCACTGTGTCGCAGCCGAGGATGACCGCGCCTTTGTTCTGCGCCGAAACAGAAAGTGCTTTCCTTTTTGCAAGCTCTTTAACCGCGGCTTCGGCGCTGATACCCTCCCCGAGCGTTTCGTCGGCGTCGGAGGGAACAACCTCAAATTCATAGCCCGCAAGAGAAAGCAGCTCGCGTCTTCGCGGCGAATTTGAGGCGGCAATAAATCTTTTCATATCCTGCCCTCCGAAAGAAGCTTTTCCGTTTTGAGGACGAGGGCAACGGTCTTGCTGTCCGCAATGGCGCCGTCCATAACAAGCTTCACCGCGTCCTTGAGAGGTATTTCCTCAACGGACAAAAACTCACCCTCATCAAGGTGCTGCTTCGTTTTTTTGAGTCCGCGCGCAAGAAAAAGGTGAATGATTTCCGTGCAGTAGGCAACCGTGGGATAAACCTCGCCCATGGGAACAAAACTTTCGGCGGTTACGCCGCACTCCTCCTCAAGCTCGCGCATACCGGCCGAGAGGGGATCCTCGCCCTTTTCAAGCTTTCCAGCCGGAAGCTCAAGGAGAACTTTGCTGTAAGGATAGCGAAACTGCCGGACAAACAGAAGTCCGCCGTTTTCCGTCAGCGCGGCAATGCAGACTCCGCCGTGGTGTTCAACAAGCTCGCGGTGGGTTGTTTTGCCGTCCGGAAGAACAACCGTGTCGTTATAGACGTTGATTATCCTGCCCTCGAACACAGTTTTTCTGTCTATCCTTTTTTCAGTAAAATCCATTTTGATGTCTCCTTTCGGAATATTACAGACAGGCTTCTGAATATAAATTTACAGCTGATGAAATTGCTGTCGGTACATAACAGGTTTGGATGTGTTTTTATGAATAATAAAAATAATGAGACTTTATTTGACTATGAGCAAAGCAAAAGAATGATTGAAGCTCTGACAAAAGAATTTCCGTTCCTCGGCGTTGATGTTGTTGGGCGAACCTGCCTTGGGCGCGCAATATTTTCACTCACCGTTGGAAACAGGCGCAACCGCGTTCTGCTTGCAGGCGGCTTCCACGGCTCGGAGTGGCTGACGTGCCTTGTCCTTTTCCGCTTTGCCGAAAAGCTCTGCCGTTCCATCGAAACAAAAAGTCTCCTTTGCTCGGTAGATATCTCAAGGGCGTTCATGGAGCTCGGAGCCGTAATAATACCCTGCGTCAATCCCGATGGAGTTGAAATTGCCGTTCACGGACCATCGGGAGCAAGGAGCGCGCGAAACTTTGTTGAAAGTCTCGGCTGCAAAGACTTCAAAAAATGGAATGCCAACGCAATGGGTGTTGATATCAACCATAACTTCAATGCCGGCTGGGAAACGCTGCGGCAGATGGAGGAGGAGCAGGGCATAAAAGGACCTGCCGCGCGCCGGTTCGGCGGCTTCCGCGCGGAAAGCGAGAGCGAAACCAAGGCGCTGACAAGGCTTTGCCGCCTTATCCCGTTCCGTCAGGCGATGGCGGTTCATTCCCAGGGAGAGGAGCTTTACTGGCAATACGGCGAAGAAATGCCGGCGCAGGCGCACATGATGGCAAAGATACTTGCCGATTCCTGCTCATACCGCCTTGTTGAAAACGCAGGTCTTGCCTCGCACGGAGGCTTCAAGGACTGGTTCATCAGTGAGTTTTTCCGTCCGGCGTTTACTCTTGAAATCGGCAAGGGCGAAAATCCGCTGCCCGTTTCAATGCTTGACGAAATATACAGCCGCATTGAGGAAACGCTCACAATCTTCACGCTGATGTAATCAAAGACGCTTATCCTTTTCAACTGCGGCGTCCACCGCCGCTGCAACAACCGCTTCAAACCCGTTCTTTTGCAGCGAGAGAACGCCCTCAATAGTCGTTCCGCCCGGTGAGCAGACCCTGTCGGTCAGCTCCATCGGGTGTTCCTTTGTTTCAAGAATCATTTTTGCACTGCCGAGAACAGCCTGGGCGCAGATTTCAAGTGCCTGAGCCTTGGGCATACCGTTTTTGACCGCGGCGCGCGCCATTGCGTCAATGAACATATAGGCAAAAGCAGGCGAGCAGCCGCCGATAACGCCGAAGAGGGGAAACATATTCTCCGAAAGCGCAACAGCGGTGCCGAATGAACGGCACATTTCTTCAACAAACGCAACATCTTCTTCTGTTGCGTTTTTGTTCGGGCAAAAGGCACTGACTGCCTCGCCGACCGCTGCGTTGATGTTCGGCATCACGCGCACAAGGCGGACAAGGGAGTGCAGCCTTTCCTCAAGGAAGGAGAGCGGTTTTCCGGCCGCAATGGAGATAACAAGCGGATCCTTTTCTTCTATAAGGGCGCGAAGCGGCGAAATTACCGCCTCAAGCATATTGGGCTTGACCGAAAGGACAACCCGGTCGCAGCTTTCAACAAGCTCTTCTGCACTTTCAAAGACTTTCAGACCGAATTTTTCCGAGAGCTTTTTTGATTTTTCATTGCATATATCAAAGACCGCAAGGTCTTTTCCTTTGAGTGTTCCTGATGAAACAAGACCGCTTATCATGGCCGAAGCCATGTTTCCTGCACCGATGAATCCTGTCATTTTTCCTCAACCTCGTTTTCTTTAGTTTCGTTCTCCTCTTCGGGAAGCTCGGAAGTGCAGTGAGGGCATCTTGTGGCTTCAATGCTTATCTCACTCATGCAGAACGGGCACTTTTTTGTTGTGGGAGCGGCGGCCTCCTCCGGCTTTTTGCCGATTTCGGCAAGCTTGTTCAGACCCTTAACAAGCAGGAAGATGATGAACGCCATGATGAGGAAGTTGAGCACGGCGGTGATGAACGAGCCGTAATTGAGCGTTGCAAAGCCTGCGTCCTTTGCCGCCTGCGCTGTTGCAAATTCCTGATCGGTTATTCCGAGGACAACGAACTTGTCGGCAAAGTTAATGCCCTTTGTTGCAAGCGAGATGACGGGCGAAATGATGTCGTTAACAAGGGAGTTGACAATCGCCTGGAACGCTCCGCCGATGATAACGCCGACTGCAAGGTCTATTACGCTGCCGCGCATGATAAACTTTTTGAATTCGCCTATGAAGCCTTTGCTTTTCTCTTTCATTTTTATGACCACTCCTTGTTTGTATTAAACCGTATTCTATCATAAAAGACGGCGGTTTTCAACAGGTGTAAGGACAAAACCGACCTTTGCATGAAGCTTTTGGGTTTTATCTGTTTTTTTAAATGACCTATGAAATCAGGACTCACACGCCCGTCAAATCAAAGGCCGGAATGAACTGCTCTGCGGCGGAGTCAAGCTCCTGCAAAAAAACATTCTCAAAGCCAAGGTCTTCAAGGAAACTGACGGCTTTTTCATATTCGCGGCGTGTAATTTTCCTTTGCAGTTCCGGAAAGCTTTCAAGCTCGCCGCAGGGCGTGTACTGTGCCATGAGGCTGATATATGTTTTTGCGCCGAGATTTTCCTTGATCCATTCAAAAATGCGCCTTGACTGATTCACATTCTTCGGCAGGACAAGGTGGCGGATAATGAGCCCCTTTTTCATAAGCCCGTCCTCAAAAACATCCTCCGGCTGCTGGCGGCGCATTTCAAGTATGGCCGCCGACGCGGTTTCAAAGTAATCCGCCGCGCCGCAATATCGCATTGAACGCTCCGGGTCAAAGAATTTGAGGTCGGGAAGATAGATATCGACAAGCCCCTCAAGCCTTCTGAGCGTTTCAAGGCTTTCATAGCCGCCGCAGTTATACACAACGGGAACAGTCGAATGATAATCGCGCAGTATTTCCGAAAGCCTTTCTGAATACTGCGTTGCGGTCACAAGGTTAAGGTTGTGTGCGCCCTCGCTTATCAATGAATCAAAAATCTCCGTCAGCCTTTTGTCCGTTATTTCCTTTCCGCATTTTGCGCGGCTGACCTCAAAGTTCTGGCAAAACACGCAGCGAAGATTGCAGCCGGAAAAAAAGACCGCACCGCTGCCGTTTGTTCCACTTATCGGCGGCTCCTCCCAAAAATGCTTTGCCGCGCGGGCAACAACAAAGCTTTCTCCTGCGCCGCAAAAGCCGCTTTTTTTGCTGCGGTCAACGCCGCATTTGCGCGGACAGGCGTTGCAGATCATTTTTCATCACTCCTCATTT
Organism: Clostridiaceae bacterium; assembly: GCA_016292575.1. Classification (GTDB taxonomy): domain Bacteria; phylum Bacillota; class Clostridia; order Oscillospirales; family Acutalibacteraceae; genus UBA6857. Next base: position 4,528 of record JAEDIH010000142.1, read on the forward strand.
TTTAAGATTCTACCATATCTGCGGCGTTTTTGCCATATAAAATTTGACTTTTTCCGTGGCGGAGAATATAATAAAGCTGTGCGCTTTCACAGTGCCGCGAATCGGCAATCGCTTTT
>JAEDIH010000143.1 GCA_016292575.1 Clostridiaceae bacterium
AACCGTTATCCGGGCAAAATTGCCGTCAGAATCGGCTTTGTGCCCTCGCTTGCACGGAAGATCTACGCTGCGGCAGACCTCTTCCTGATGCCCTCAAAAAGCGAGCCGTGCGGTCTTTCGCAAATGGTTGCGCTGCGCTACGGAACGCTTCCCATTGTCCGCGAAACAGGCGGTCTGCGCGACTCCGTTACCGACAGCGGTGACGGAAAGGGCAACGGTTTCACCTTCAAAACCTACAATGCGCACGATATGCTCGGCGCAATACGCAGAGGACTTGAGGCTTACTATAACAAGCCGCATTGGAGGGAGCTTGTGAAGCGCGCAATGGAATGCGACTTCAGCTGGGGCAGAAGCTCCAACGAATATATCAAGATGTATAAACAGCTTATGAACAACTGAACAGACATCTGAACGGAGGGAATTATGCAAATCTTATTTCTGGTGCTTTTTGCGGCGGTCAGCGTCGTTCACCTTGCGGCAAGCTTTGTGAGCAACAAAAAGCTGCGTGCCGCAACAAAGGGCTTCATTCTGATTTTTCTTTTGCTCTATTATCTTTTTGCCGCCGAGACAAAGAACGGCGTGCTCATTGCCGCCGTTGCAACAAGCTGGCTCGGCGATGTCCTGCTCATTCCGCCCGGAAACGGCTGGTTTGCCGCCGGGGGAATCAGCTTCATGCTCTCGCATTTCTGCTTTATTGCCGTTTACATTATGGCAGTCAATTTTGCAGATGTAAATATTCTTCTGACCGTTTTGGCGTTCCTTGTTTACTGTGCGCTGATTTTCCTTGTTTTCCGTGCGCTTAAGCCCACAACGCCGAAAAAGCTTTACGGCGGAATGATTTTCTATCTGTTCTGCAACGCGGCAATGAACGTTTTTGCGTTCATGCTCCTTGTTTCAAGGCCGTGCGCAGCAACTGCGCTGACCTATATCGGAGCAGTCTCGTTCTTTGCTTCGGACTCGCTTTTGTTCCTGAGAAAGTTTTATAAAAAACCGATATGGCGAGGATATTTTTCTGTTATGATAACATACATAATTGCCGAGTTCCTTATCACGCAGGGCATACTTATGCTTGGGTAATCGAAATATTATGAAAAAACAAAGCTGCCGCAACGCACTTTCCGTTGCGGCAGCTTTGTCGGTTTCTGACCTGTTTTTATGCTTCTTCTTTCTTAAACGACTTGAAGAAATCAAGAATGTAGCCAAGGATTTTTGAAACGAACTCAAAAATTCCGGTGAGATTTGCAGTGAGATTGTCCATTATATTAACCCCCTTTCCGGATATATAAATTGCGGGAATATTTTATCATTTTTGCTTTGTTCTGTCAATCGCGGTCGCGTATTACCGGAACAGATCAGAGAAAAATTTTATCTTTCTGCGCCACAGTGCGACATCTTTCTTTCAAAAAAAAATTTATAATAACCCGACAACCATATTTTTGAAAGGACGAGCCTTATGAAAATCGAAGAAAAAATCGCGCCGGAAATCAAAAACATAACCTCTCTCATAATGGACGAGGAAAAGGAGCTTGCTCCGTGGGCAAAGCAGCTTTGCGCCGCGGCGGCGTCCTTCCTGCTTTCGCAGCTCAATGCGCTCGGTACGCTTTCGCCGTTCTGCGCCGCGTTTTTGTCCGGCGTTCCCTTTTCCTGCGCTGCGGCGGCGCTCATCGGCGGCGTCTGCGGATATTTTGTTGCCTTTCCGTGGCAGACTGCGCTCAGGTGCAGCGCCGCATTGCTTTTGTGTGCCGCCTGCCGTGCCGTGCTTGAAAAAAAGCTTCCCTCGGTTAACGGCGTCCTCGCCTGTCCGTTCATTGCCTTTTTTTCCTGCTTTGCTTCTTCGGCTGTTGCGGCGTTTTTCGGCGAGACACTGCTGCTGCCGCTGCTTTCTGCCCTTTGCGAGGGTACGGTCGCTTTCTGTGCCTCATACATCTTTATTCGCAGCGAGAAAGCGCAGGTTTTTCGTGGCAGTGCCGCAAGCCTTGGCGCGCAGGATATTGCCGGGGCGGGACTTTGCCTTTGTGTGCTTTTGCTTTGCGCCTCGGGTCTTGCGCTCGGTCCCGTTGTTCCGGCAAGGACGGCGGCAGTCGTTCTGATTCTTTTTGTTTCCCATTATAAAGGCGCGGCGGTTTCCTGCCTTTTCGGCGTTTGCGCGGCGGCCTCGCTTTCCGTTTCCGCTTCTTCAAGGTTTTTGTTTCCCGTCATAACCGTTGCATCGCTCGTTTGCGGTGTTTTTGCTCCGCTCGGCCAGTACGCAGTTTCACTCTCCTTTGCGCTCGCCGCTGCGGTAATGTCGTTTTTCGGCGGCTTTTCTCAGCCGGTGTTCTGGAGCCTGCTTGAAATCGGAGCAGGGTGCGCCCTTTTTGCCGCCGTTCCCTCAAAAATGCTTTTTGCCCTCCACACTGAGCTGGAAAAGAGCCTCCTTTCGTCTGACGATCAGCTCAACCGCCGTGTATCCGCCTCTCTTCAGCGTGCGGCGCAGACAGTGAGCGAGGTTTCCGATATTGTGACAAAGGTCAGCGCAAGGCTTGATAACGTGATAAACCCGGAAATTAACCGCATCTTTGCCAAATTGCAGCAGAACATCTGCTTCGGCTGCTCGTTCAAAAACGAATGTTGGAGCGAAAACTTCAACGAAACCGCCTCAGACATCTTAACCCTCAGCGGAATTAAAGAGCCGGAAAGGGAAAAAACAAAGCTTGAAAAACGTTGTCCGCGTGCAAACGCCCTTGTTTCGCAGGTAAATTCCTGCTACAGCGACTTTGTGACCGGAATGGCGTCAAAAATGAAGGTCAAGGAAATGCGCTCGCTCGTCAGCGACCAGTTTTCGTCAATAGCAGAGTTCCTTTCGGAGTTTGCAAAGCAGGTCTGCGCAAACCGCGTTGTTGATAACGCACGCTCGCGCTCGCTGCGGACGGCTCTTGCGGACGCGGATATCCATGTTGACTGCGTGAACTACTTTACCAATTCCGGCGGCAGGATAACCATTGAGGTAAACGTGCTTGAAAACGCCTTTGACCTCAATCTTAAAAAAATGAAAACAATTTTTGAGCTGACAACCGGGCGCGTTTTTGAAAAGCCGGAGATTGCCCTGCTGGAGCTTCGCTCGGTGATAACCTTTGAGGAAAGGGCGGTTTTGCGCGTTGTGACCGGCTCGTGCCAGATACCGTTCAAAAACGGCAACGTTTGCGGCGACTGCATTGCGGCGCTGCGGGATATGAACGGAAACGAGATTGCCCTGATAAGCGACGGAATGGGTACCGGCGCACGCGCCGCCGTTGACTCAACGCTCACTGCAACACTGATGGAAAAGCTGCTTTCCTGCTCGTTCTCTTTTGAAAGTGCGCTGAAAACGGTTAACTGTGCGCTGATGGTCAAATCTACCGATGAGTCCATTGCAACCGTTGACGGAATAAGCGTTAACGTATATACCGGCGAAACCGAATTTTACAAGGCCGGGGCCGCAGTGTCGTTCATTCGGCGCGGAAAGGAGGTCACCGCGATTGAGGAGCAGTCGCTGCCTATCGGAATTATCCGCGACGTTTGCTTTGCACACAGAAAAACAACGCTTGAATCTGAGGATATTGTGCTGCTGCTTTCCGACGGGGCAACCGCCGGCGACTGCGGCTGGATAAACGACGAACTGCTTGCGTGGAGCACAAACAACATGGACGATCTTGCCGCTCACATTGCCTCGCTTGCACGGCTGCGCGGCACAAGGGAAACTGCGGACGATATCACCGTTGTTGCGCTCAAGGTTCTCCGGCGCTCGGCAATATAAAAAAGCGAACGAAAAAGAGAAGAATTTGTTGCAAATCTCCAACAAGGTATTACAAATGCTTAACCTTTGTTTACAAACCGGTCTCCACGTTGTATATTACGAATATAGATATACGGTTTAACTTTTTTTCTGAGGAGATTGCTATGAAATTTCTTAAAGAGCGCGTTCGGAATGTCTGGCGCGGCATTTTTGAGGAAATGTCAGTTGTTGAATACATATCATGGTGGGTTGTGCGCCTGCTTTTTGTCTATGCGGTCATAATGCATACCGACGACAGGCAAAGGACGCTTTGCGCCGTCAATATGCTTGCGCTTTATGCGCTGAGCTTTCTGCACTTTATTGCGCCGAAGAACAGCCTTTTGGCCAATATGCCGTACCGCGCGCAGCACGTTATCAACTTTATGGAGCTTTGCGGCTCCTTCCTCGGCAACTTCATTAACCTTTACGCCGTTGTTTTTAAGTATGACAGAATTCTCCACGCCGTTTCCGGCCCTGCCGCGGCTGTCGGCGGCTACTTCATTTACAAGGCGATACTCAAAAAGGAAAATCACCTTGACACAATCTCGCCGCTCATGGGTACGCTTTTCGGAACATTCTTTTCGTTCATGATTATCCCGGTCTGGGAAATCACGGAGTTCTTCGGCGACTTCTTCTGGGGTACTCAGAACCAGAGCTATTGGTACGCTCCGTTCGACGATGATATTTTCTATAAAATTTTCGGCCACGGCGCGGTAACGGACGGCGGACAGCTTCCGCTCTGGGACACGATGATGGACATGATTGACGCAAGCGTTACCACCGTTGTTTTTGCGTTCATCCTGTACGGCGTGCTGTATGCCG
>JAEDIH010000144.1 GCA_016292575.1 Clostridiaceae bacterium
GAATGGCACCATCCGCATTCGCCGCTTCTGCAGTGTGCAGGGGCGGCAATTCCGTTCTTTTCAAGTGTACGGAGAATGCTCTCGTCCGGAGTGCCGGTGACAGTGCTTTTTGTTTCGCCGGAGATAACGGTAATGTTGAACTTGTCGGCAACATTTGCGGGATAATCGGCTTCTGAAGCGGGGTTGAAATACTCGCCGAAAAGCTCGTGGCGGACAAATTTTTTGCGGATGCCGAGCTTTTCAATTTCCTTGTCCACAAAACGGTACATCGCCTGAGGACCGCAGAGAAATACCGAGTAATCTCCGTCGGGCGCATATTTTTTAATTAAATCTGCTGTAATGAAGCCTTTTTCACAGCCGTCTTTTTCCTCGTCGCTGAGTACATTTATGTATTTGAAACGCGGGCAGGCTGCTTCAATAGCCTTGAATTCTTCGTCAAAGATTGCGTCTTTAACGGTGCGGCTTCCGTAAAGCAGAACCATTGAAGCGTCCTCATCACCGTCGGCTATTGCTTTGGCAAGCGAACGGAAAGGAGTAATTCCGCTGCCGCCTGCAACGGCTATTACGGTTTTTGCGTCTCTGAGAGGTTCATAAGTAAAGGTTCCGAGAGGCTCCGACGCAGTGACGGCGGTTCCTTCCTTCCAGTTGTCAAGAATGAACTGAGAGGCAATTCCGCCCTCAACGCGCTTTACGGTGAGCATATAGTGTCCGTCAAGAGCTTCTTTCGGAGAGGAGGCAAGGGAATAGGGACGGGTAAGCTTCATTTTGCCTATTTCGAGCGCAACCGACAAATACTGTCCTGCGCTGAACCAGGCAAGCGATTTTGTTCCCTTTTCCTCATCGGGCACAAGATAATAGCTTTTGGTGTCCGGCGTACGCTCAACAACCTTGCTGACTTTAAGATACTGCACACCGGGATGAAGCGCGGCGGCAATCTGATTCGGAACATATGAGCTAAGCTCCCGAACGGGAGTATCCGGCGCCGCGTCTATTTTTGCCTGTCTGACAGGCGTCATTTTTGTGAAATCCATCGGATTGAGTTGACTGAGTTTTGGTTTGGACATATCAGGCACCTCCTTTTAATCTTGACGCCACACGCTTGCCTATCATTTCACCCATGATATACGCACAGCTGTAACCGTCGCCGCGAATATAGTGACCGCCGCAGAAGTTGAGTCCGGGAATTGCATAGTCCGTCTTTTCAGCCGCAGTACGAGCCATAAGGTTATCCCAGCCCGAAAGCTTGTAGCCGTATATCGTTCCCTCGGGTGTTCCGAGATAACGGGCAAACGTAACGGGCGTTGCAACGCTTATTTCTTCAATGTGAGGCATGATTGACATTCCGGTCAGCTTTTCGTAGTCCTCAATGTATTTTTTTGCAATGGCGTTTTTATATTTTTTGTAGTCCTCGGGACGAAGATCCTTCGGAACATCGTTGCCGAAAATAGGAATGGTGAAGAACAGGGTGCAGGTGCCGTCGGGTGAAGAATCGGGAACAACATTGTTAAGACAGTTAACAATATACAGACCGTCTTCGGAACGTTTGTTATACTGTACTCTCGGGTCGGGATCTCCGACAACAAAGACGGTATAATCCTTCATTCCAAGCTCCTCGGCGGTGCAATCGAGTCCAAGATATACCGTTGCAACCGAAATACCCAATTCACGCGCATTTGCAAGCTTTACATTTTCTTTCGGAAGATATTTCATATCGCTTCTGTTGAAAACATTGTTCGGTATAACATTCGAGATGATCTCGCGCGCATAAATCTTCTCGCCGTTTACCTCCACGCCTGCGGCGCTTCCGTCTTCATTGTAAAGGAATTTGGTAACTTCGCTGTTATATCTGATTTCGCCGCCGTTTTTTCTGATGACGTCTGTCAGAGACAACGAAAGCTCATGCGATCTCAGGTGAGGCATGGCCGCGCCGTCAACAACATAGTCGTGTACCATGTTGAGGAAGTGCATGGCGTTAAGCTCGTCAGTCGGAACGCCGAGATATCCCCAATAGGTGTTAATCAGATCCTGAGCCGCTTTCGGAATTCCGAGCGCAGTCATCACCTGCTCCACGCTGTGTCCTGCAATACGCATAAAATCAGAATGCTTCAGTATCATCGTGAGAGGATTTGGATGACCCTTTTTTGCATAAATGTAGTCAATAGCTTTGTTGACCTTGTCTTTCAGCATAAGAAAAGCGCGGACGTTTTCCTTGCAGCCCGGTACCGCTGCGTCAACGCTGCTGCAAAAGTCTTCAATACCTGCTTTCAGCGTAACATCATAGCCTTTTTTACCCTTGCAGATAACCCTGAAGATATTATGCTCATATCTCCAGTCAATCTTTGCGCCCAAGCTGTCAAAAACCTTGTAAACTGTATTCGGACGCTCTTTTGTGCCAACGCTGCACAGCTCGTGGAGAGACGGTTCAAATTCAAAACGTCCCCTGCGGAAGCTGCTTGCGCATCCTCCGGGCAGATTATGCTTTTCAAGAAGCAGAGTTGACAGACCTGCTTTTGCCGTGTTTGCGGCGGCGGCAAGCCCTGCGTTGCCGGCTCCGACAACAATGACATCGTATTTTTTGCCCATAATTCTCCTCCTTACGGCTTTATTCCCAATAATAGTAACACCAAAAGGCGATTATTTCAATCTTTTCGGAAAAACTGAAAAAATTTCAACATTTTGCCAAAACTATGGCTTGCTTTTTGGTGTATTATATAGTAAAATTTAAATAGTTTTCTGGTAATACCAAGTACAAAGGTGATGTTATGGGATTTTCAAAAATTAACTCAGTGTCACTCACTGACCTTTTTGTTCAGCAAATTGAGAATATGATTTTATCCGGAGAGCTTGAGGTTGGACAGCAGCTTCCTGCCGCACGCGAATTGTGCGCTTTAATGGGGGTGAGCCGCCCCGTTGTAACGGCGGGTCTTATCGAGCTTGAAAAGCTCGGATTTGTGGAAATCCGTCCGCGGCAGGGGGTGTTTGTGTGCGACTATCGCAGGAAGGGTACGCTGGAAACGCTTGTTGCCGTAATGCGCTATAACGGCGGAGCAATGAGAGAAAACGAGGTCGCGTCCCTTTTTGAGGTGCGCCGCTCGCTTGAATCGCTTTGTATGTCGCTTGTTATTGAAAGAGCCACGGACGCTGATATGCACACGCTCTCTTTGCCTTTGGAAAAAATTAAAGAAGCAAAAACACCGGAGGACGCGGCCGGGTCAGTCTTTTCGTTTCATCACGAAGCCGCCGTTATCAGCGGAAATATGCTGCTGCCGCTGATGTACTACTCCTTTAAGCCGGAAAGTCTTTATCTCTGGACGCTTGACTGCAAGATACACGGAAAAAAGCAGCTTTATGAGCAGAAGCTCAGTCTCTACAGAGCCTTGCTTAACCGTGACAAAAACGAGGCGTTGAGGCTGACAAATTTAAGCATTGATCTGCCGATGAAAGAGCTTGATATTTATGTTTCGTGACCAGATTGCGCCAACCGGAAGCTTTTTTTGCCGCGCCTTTCGGCTCATGCCTGCGCACGAGCCGAAAGGCTTTTTTTAAAGGTCGTCTGCGTCCTGAACCGGTCTTTTGTCGCCCGATTCGCTCGTTCCCGTGTATGAGCCGAGAACGTCCGTTTGAAGACTGTCTGAACGCGGCCGCCAGATCCGGACTATTTCCTCAACCTTTGAGGAAACCGAAGGGTTTTTTCTTTTTCTCTCGTTTTCCATCCTTTATACCTCCTTGCTTTTTGGTCTGCGCTGAATGCAGCAGTACCTGTTTTATTTTTTGCAGCCGCCTTGTTTGGTATGTTGAAAATTTTCGGGAATTTTTGTAAAATTGTTGCAACAGACGGCGTATATATTTCATCTTATTATGTGAACGGAGGGCGATGATCTATGAGCTCAGACTTTATCGAAAATCTTGTCGTTCAAACCCAAAACGGAGACGCCGACGCCTTTGGCGAGCTTTATTCCGTCTATGCAAAGGATATGTACCGCTTTGCGCTTTATTACACCGGTTCGCGTTTTCTTGCCGAAGATGCGGTAAGCGACGCCGCACTTTTTGCGTTTGAAAAAATCGGTCAACTGAAAAAGAAAAGCGCGTTCAAGCCGTGGCTTTTCAAAATCCTTTTTAACTGCTGCAAAAAGCAGCAAAGGGAAAAGGCTCTTTCGCTCCAAAGGGCAGAGCTTTCTTTGGCGGACGAGCTTCCCGAAAGCGGCGGACAGCTTGAAGCGCTTGAGGTTAAAACGGCCCTCGCCGCGCTTGAAAGGGAGGAAAGGGAGGTTATTCTGCTCTCCTTTATCGGCGGCTATTCAAGCGGCGAGATTGGAAAAATGCTGTCAATGAAAGGCGGATCGGTGCGCTCAAAAAAGAGCCGTGCCGTTGCAAAACTGCGTGAAATGATGAGGTGATAATTCATGAACAAAAACGAAAATTTTGATGATATGAAAGAGCTGTTTTCCGAGGATATCACTCTTCCGGAAAGTCTTTCAAAGGAAAATATAGTTCAAAAAATCAAGGACAGCTCCTCGGTGCCGCAGAAGAAAAAAAACGTTAAAAAATTTCCGAAAATTGTTGCCGCCGCGGCAGCCTTTGCCGTTTTTGCGGTCGG
>JAEDIH010000145.1 GCA_016292575.1 Clostridiaceae bacterium
GACGGCAACAATTATCCGACAATCATTCTGCCGGGCATTAACCATTCACCTTATTACCTTGCGGATGAAACCGGCAGCGCTGTTCTTGATTCAAACGGCAATGAGATGACTTCAACGCTGCTCCTGCTTGACCGGACACTTCTCAAAAAGGATATTGTTAAGCTTGTTCCCTGTTTGCTTGCAAGCCTTCTGCTTCAGAGGGATATCGGAGCAACAGAGGGCATTTCAACTCTTGTGTATGACCTCATGCACTACATGGACATGAATCCGGACGGAAGCAGTGTCAACAATCTTGTAACAAAGACTTTTGATGTTCCTGTTTCGGAAATGAATGAGAGCGATAAGAAGTTTTTCTATACCATGCTCCCCGTTGAGCCGGTTGCCGAAGTTTGCGGCGAGGAAAATCTTTTCCTTTATACCTTTGATCTTTTTGGCGATCCGATGGAAAGCGCAAAGGGTATAGATGACTTTATTGACGCTGTACTTGAAAAAACGGGCGCTCAAAAAGTTAACCTTGCAACGGTCAGCCTCGGCGGAACAATGCTTGCCGCCTATGCCGAAACGGGCAAAAACCTTTCAAAGGTACACAAGATTGTCAACATGGTGTCGCTGCTCAACGGCACGGACATCATGGCGGACTTTATTGACCGCAGCTTCAATGTTTCCGATGAATTTTTCCGCAAAGAGTATTTCCCAATAGTTATGGAAAGCCTCACCGGCGACAGTACGCTCGGAAATCTTATCAACATACTGCTGCACATTATGCCCCGAAAGCTTTTTGAAGGTATCGTTTCCGCAGCATACGGCACTCTGCATGACACAGTGATAATCAATAATCCGCAGTTTTGGGCAATGGTTCCTGCGGAAAGATATGAAGCCCTTGCCGACAAATGGATTAAAAACGATGTTCTGCGCGCAAAGACCGACGCGTTCCAGCAAGCGAGGGTCAATCTGAAGAGGAACCTTTCCGAAATGAGCAAAAACGGAACCGAAATTTTCTCCGTCTGCGGCTATAACCTTTCCTATACCGACGGCGACTACTCCTTTTTTGGTGTTGTAAAATCCTCCGAGAGTGCAAACAGCGACGGAATTATCCCGGTTTGCTCTACCTCGCTCGGAGCAACTGCCGTGAAGGCAAAAACGCAGTTTAGCAAAGAATATCTCGACTCACACAATTCAAAGTATATTTCTCCGGACAAATGCGTTGATGCTTCAACCTGCCTTTTCCCAGAAAGGACATGGTTCTTCTCCGGTCAGCACCACGAGGTTGGACGCAACGATGCCGTTATCCGCCTTACTGCCCTCATCCTGAACGGCGCGATAACGGACGTTTCCTCAACGCCGCTTTTTCCGCAGTTCAACGGCTCGCGCAACAGCCGCTCCATGACAAGGGTTCCGAACGGAAAGCTTTTCACCGCGCTTGAGGCAATGGAGGGTACTTCACTCACCGCAGAGCAGAAAGAGTTTCTCCGCCCGGCGTATGAAAATGCGCTTGCGGTTATAAGAAACACCGTCTGCGACAGCGAAAAGACCGAAAAGGCGCAGGAGGAGCTTCTTGAAGCCATGCGCAAAGTAGGTCTTGAGCCGGAAAAGGGAAAGGAAAAATTCAGCCTTTCCAAGCTTTCGTTCATCGAAAAGCTTGACAAGTTCCTTTTTGACCGCTTCGGCGGCAACGGCTTTTTCCGGTGAGGGTGATTTATATCGGTTCTGCCGCATTTGGTTTGTGCCAAATGCGGCAGGCTTTTGGTGTGGTATTTTGCAGGATTTTTTCAAAAACTGTTGACATTTGCCGGAATTTGCTTTATAGTATGGGAGATGAATTCAATTTTGAAGTTCACCGTATGTTTTGTAGGCGCTTTTTGCGCCGCTTAATATACCCGTGGTAACCGACGAGGGAACACGTCCGTCAGGCGGAGTTCTCACGGCGGCTTTTTTTATTTATTTCAAAGTTGATTCATGATATCAATTCGAGCGGGCATGGCAAAAGAGAATACTTTGCTATGCAGGGAAAGGGGTCTGTATCGTAATGGAAGACAACACTATCATATCACTCAAGGGTATTTCAAAGAAGTTTGACGATGAAATTATTCTTGATAACATTAATCTTGACATCAAGGATAAGGAGTTCATAACGTTCCTCGGCCCGTCGGGCTGCGGAAAAACAACAATGCTGCGCATTATTGCCGGCTTTCTTGAGGCGGACAGCGGCAGCGTCATGTTTGAGGGCAAGGATATCAATAATCTACCGCCTCATAAGCGGCAGGTCAACACAATCTTTCAGCGATACCAGCTTTTTCCGCATCTGAACGTCTATGAAAACGTTGCTTTCGGTCTTCGCAATAAGCGCATGAAAGAGAAAGATATCAGCAAAAAGGTTGAGGAAATGCTGTCGCTCGTTAACCTCAGAGGCTTTCAGCGCAGGAACGTTGCCGCGCTCTCCGGCGGTCAGCAGCAAAGGGTTGCCATTGCAAGGGCGCTTGCCGTAGAGCCTCGCGTTCTTTTGCTTGACGAGCCGCTTGCCGCGCTTGACCTTAAGCTTCGCAAGGATATGCAGGTCGAGCTGAAGAACATTCAGAAAAGGCTCGGCATAACATTCATTTTCGTCACCCACGACCAGCAGGAAGCACTTTCAATGTCCGACCGCGTTGTTGTTATGAACGAGGGACAAATTCAGCAGATCGGCACTCCTCTTGATATCTATAACGAGCCGAAAAACGCCTTTGTTGCCGACTTCATCGGTGAAAGTAACATTCTTGACGGCGTTATGCTTGACGACTTTAAGGCGAAGTTTTCCGGCGCCGTTTTCCAGTGCCTTGACAAGGGCTTTGCCGTCAACGAATCGGTCGATATTGTTATCCGACCCGAGGATGTTGACGTTGTTCCCGTCAAGGAGGGCGCAATTATCGGCACAATAACATCAAACACCTTTAAGGGCGTTCACTTTGAGATGATTGTTGATATTCAGAACTTCAAGTGGATGATCCAGACCACGGATTATTACCCCGTGGGAACAAAAATAGGCATAGAGATTGAGCCGGACGCAATCCACGTTATGAAAAAGAGCAAGTATTCCGGAATGTTCGGCGATTACAGCTCTTTCAGTGATGAGCTTGAAAAGCTTTCGGATCTGACCGAAGAGGAGGACTGACGATGAACAAATCCTCTTTTTCAAAAAAGCTTATTGCTTCGCCGTATATGCTCTGGGCGGCAATCTTCATCATTGTTCCGTTGATTTTTGTTGTCTATTACTCCCTTACGGACGCTTCGGGCACCTTTTCGCTTGAATATATCAAGGACATCGGACGATACAGAGATATTATGCTCAATTCAATCTGGCTCGGCTTTATTGCAACGATAATCAGCCTTGTCATTTCCTATCCGCTTGCCTATATCATGGCGCGCAGCACGGCGAACGTTCAGCGCACAATGATGATGCTTGTTATGCTTCCGATGTGGATGAACCTGCTTATCAGGACCTATTCACTCATGATCCTTTTGCAGGATACGGGAATTATCAATACCGCATTGAACTTTTTCCATCTTCCGTCACTCAAGATGATAAACACCGACGGCGCAGTCGTGCTCGGAATGGTGTATAACTACATACCGTATATGATTCTGCCGCTCTACTCAATTATGGCAAAGCTTGACCGCGGTCTTATTGAGGCTGCGGAGGATCTCGGCGCAAACAAATTCGCCGTGCTCAAAAAAATTATTCTTCCGCTGAGCCTTCCGGGCATCGCGTCGGGCTTTACAATGGTTTTTGTTCCGTCCGTTTCAACCTTTTATATTTCAAAAAAGCTCGGCGGAAACACCGTTTCCCTCATCGGTGATATCATTGAAATGCAGTTCAAATCCTCAAACAACTATAACCTCGGCGCGGCACTCTCGCTCGTTCTGATGGTGCTCATAATCATATGCATGGCGGTCATGAACCGCTTCACTTCTGACGATGATGACGGAGGTGTGCTGATATGAAAACAAAAATGACTCCTCTTGCAAAGCTCTATGTTGCGCTCATCATGATTTTCCTTTATGCGCCGATTGTTGTTATGATTGTTTTTTCGTTCAACTCTTCGGTCAGCACGAGCGTCTTGGCCGGATTTTCAACGCGGTGGTATACCTCTCTGCTTCATGACGAGGGAACGATGAAGGCGGTTGCAAACACCCTTATTCTTGCCGTATCCTCCTCGCTTATCGCGACCGTGATGGGTACTGCGGCGGCTGTCGGTATCAACGCAATGAAGAACAAGTGGACAAAGCGCGTAACAATGAGCGTGACCAACATTCCGATGATGAACCCGGAGATTGTCACCGGTATTTCAATGATGCTGCTTTTTGTTTTTGTCTCTAAGCTCATCGGCGTTGTTGATGCGCTCGGCTTTTGGACAATGCTCATTGCCCACGTTACGTTCAACCTGCCGTATGTTATCCTTTCGGTTTTGCCTAAGCTGCGGCAGATGGATCCGCGTCTTCCGGAGGCGGCGATGGATCTCGGCTGCACACCGGTTCAGGCGTTTTTCAAGGTTACGCTCCCGTCAATCATGACGGGCATTACCTCCGGTCTTATGATGTCGTTCACGCTTTCGCT
>JAEDIH010000146.1 GCA_016292575.1 Clostridiaceae bacterium
TTACTGCTTTTGGCCGAGCTCAATGCCGCGCCTGAGAGCAACTGTGTTCATCTCCATGATTGAGGGAGACTTGGAAGCGAACTTCTTTTTAAGGCTGTCAAGGAATTCATCCTCGGTAATGATGTTCGTGGCACCGATGAGAGCGCCGATGATAACGATGTTCGCCGCTTTCGGGTTGCCGATTTCATCGGCGATATCGTCAACAGGAAGGGAGATTACGGTTATATCGTCCCGCTTAACCTCACTTGTGACTCTGTTTGAATTGAGCAGCAGAACTCCGCCGGCCTTGAGCTGAGTTTTGAATTTTGAAAACGACAGCTCGTTCATGCAGACAAGAACATCGCACTGCTTTGCAAGAGGTGAAACAACAGGGCTGTCATCAATAACAACGGTGCATTTTGCGCTGCCTCCGCGCTGCTCGGGACCGTATTCCGGAAGAAAGGTTGCATATTTTCCTCCCTCAACGGCTGCTTTTGCGGTCATCATGCCTGCGGAAACAACACCCTGTCCGCCGGAGCCTGAAAAAATAAGTGATTTTTTCATTTTGCTTCAGCCTCCTTGTCCTTGTATACGCCGGGTACGAAGTACGGAATTGTGTTGGTGTTCATGTAATCGAGAGTCTGAAGCGGAGTCATGCCCCAGTTTGTCGGGCAGTTCGTCAGAAGTTCAATGAAGGTGAAGCCCTTTCCGGCAAGCTGAAGCTCAAACGCTTTCTTAATGCCCTTTCGTGCTTCATTAATACCCTTGGGAGAATTGAGCGCATATCTTGCAACAAAGACCGGCGCTTTAAGAGTTGAAATGAGTTCGCACATCCTCATCGGATAGCCGGTATCTTTCGGGTCACGACCATAGCGCGTTGTTGTTGTTTTCTGACCGATAAGAGTTGTGGGAGCCATCTGACCGCCGGTCATTCCGTAGGTCTGGTTGTTTGCAAAAATTACGGTGAAGTTCTCTCCCCTGTTTGCGGCGCCCAAAATTTCCGCAAGACCGATGGCGGCAAGGTCGCCGTCGCCCTGATAGGTAAAAACAAGCCTTTGGGGATTTGTGCGTTTAAAGCCGGTTGCAACCGCCGGAGCGCGTCCGTGCGCCGCGCCGACGATGTCGCCGTCCCAATAAAGCAGGTTGAGCGTTGAGCAGCCGACAGGAACAACGTGAACACAATTTTCCTTCTGACCGAGCTCGTCAACCGCTTCAGCAATGATTTTTGTTGCGAGCGAGTGCATACAGCCGGGGCAGAAGCCGCTCGGCAAGCCTTTAAGGCATGAGGGTCTTGTGTATTCCATTATTCTGCACCTCCCGTAACGATCTTTTTAATTGCGTTATATGTGCTTTCATCGTCAAGAAGAATACCGCCGGAATGTCCGTAGGTATAAACAGGTGCTCTGTCCTTGACCTCAAGAGCGATATCGTCGCGCATCTGAGCCGGAATTGCAAGCTCAATGTCAATGATACCCTTGACAAGATCATAGTTAAGGTTCTGAAGGCTCTTCTTCGGGAAAGGATAAAGAGTAATGGGGCGGATCATTCCGACCTTGAAGCCTTCCTCACGCAGACGGAAAACAGCCTCCCTTGAAACACGGGCGGAAATTCCGTATGCCACAATGACATATTCCGCATCGTCAAGCATGAATTCTTCAACCTTGACGTCGTTCTCCTCCCATTTTTCATAGAGCTGACCTCTTGTTATGTTTTCGTTTTCGAGCATTGCCTCGGGATAATACGGCGTAAGGAGGCGTGCCTTCCTGTGCTCGCCCTCGCGGCGATTAAGATCCCAGTGCTTGGTACCCTCGCGGTCTACCTGCTTGAACTCGGGCAGCTCAACAAGCTCCATGATGGCTCCGAGGCAGCCGTCCATGAGGATAAGCACGGGGTTGCGGTCGCGCTCGGCATATTCCCATGCGTTATAGGTCAGATCAACCGCCTCCTGTAGGGTTGACGGAGCAAAAACCATTACTCTGAAACCGCCGTGACCCATCGCCTTGGTTGCCTGCAGATAGTCCATCTGCGCCGGCTGAATTGAGCCGAGTCCCGGACCTCCGCGGCTGATGTTAACAACTACTGCGGGAAGCTTTGTGCTTGCAAGATATGAAATGCCCTCGCTCTTAAGGCTGATGCCCGGACCGGAGGAGCTTGTCATTGCGCGGCAGCCGGAGGAAGCCGCACCGTAAACCATATTAACCGAAGCAACCTCGCTTTCGCCCTGAACGAAAACGCCGCCCACTTCGGGAAGTCTCCAGGAAAGATACTCCGGAATTTCATTCTGCGGAGTGATGGGATAGCCGGCAAAAAAGCGGCAGCCGGCCCTCACCGCAGCCTCGGCAATGGCCTCATTGCCCTTCATGAATACCTTGGACATTACTCCGCCTCCTTTTTCAGTTCAATGGCACCCTCCGGACAGACGGTGGCGCAAATTCCGCAGGAAATGCACTTTTCGTTATCAGAAATATGTGGAAAGAAAAAACCTTTTTTGCTGCGCTCGTTTCCGAGTTCAAGAATGTTCTTCGGGCAAAATTTGACGCAAAAAGAACAGCCTTTGCACAGCATCACGTTGAGGTCAATCATTAAATGACGCCTGCCTTTCTTCGTAAAAATCCTTATATAGCCTGCGAAAATCAGCACTTATACCCGATGAATCCCGTAAGCCATTCGTCCTTAAACCCTGCGGTCAATTAAAGTCTGTTCCTTGACTTTTTTTAACTTTTTTATTATACTATACACACTGTTGAGAAGTCAACATACATTGAAAAACCATTTGTAACATTTCGGAGGTGATACTGTGGCCGAGACGGAAAAAAAGGAGAATCGCCGCGCCGCATACAGTAAACGGGTTATCAAGGAGAGCTTCATTGAGCTTCTTGACCAGAAGCCGCTGAGCAAAATCAGCGTTAAAGAAATCTGCGATATGGCAGACGTCAACCGCTGCACGTTTTATTCATATTTTGAAGATATCTACGATCTGCACAAAAAAATCATGCAGGAATTTTATGACAAGCAACGCCTGATTGCAAAGCAAACCCGCGAGGAACTCAAGCAGATGATGAAGTGCGGCCGCAAAATTACCGTTGATGACGTTTACAAACTCATGGTAGAAATGCTTGAGCTTATCATGGAAAACATTGAAATTTCCAAAATAATCTATAATCCCAACTCGGAGAACAAAATCCACCTTGAACTCGGCCAGATGTATTTTGATATGCTTGTTCCCATAGGCTTTCCGACTCACTCAAAGCCGAGAGTGGAATGGCTCAAAAATGCCTACACCTTTGTTACCGGCGGCTTTACGGGAACTATCTACCTCTGGATAATCCGGGACTTTCCGGAAACGCTTGAAACAATGGCGCTGAATCTTTCGCGCCATATATACAACGTGCTCATTGACCCGAGAATCAACTTTGAGGGCTGAGCAGTTATCTCATATACGAATCAGGGAGCCGTCGCATTCAGCGCAGCTCCCCTTTTTTATGTTATACGTTTTTCCGCCTGCAAGAGCGGTAAAAAGACCGAAGCCCTGTTCAGCCGAGTCCGTTCTCGTCAAAATCAAGAACCGTTCTGAGGGCAATCTCAATGGTCTTTTCAATAGTTTCGGGACAGAGATTATCCGCAGTGTCAAGACGGGTATGGTAATATCTTGCCGGAGCGGGATCCATTGCAACAAAGCTTGCCGCCTTGCAGCCTGCTCTTGACGCGGCGGCGGCATCGGTCGAGCCGAGCGGAATTGCGCCGAACGGAACGTCCTTTCCGCACTTTGCGGCGGCGTTTTTAACAAGATTGCAAGTGCTGATATCGTTTTTGACAAAACCGTTGAGATCCTTCGTATAGATCATCATGTACTCCTCGTCGCGGATCGTATCAAAGCTTATGAAAACGGTTTCAACGCCGTCGTTAAGAAGCTCCGGATGAGCCTTGAAAAATGCCTCTGTGCCGCGAAGACCGCATTCCTCGCCGCCTGCAAGCATAGCAATGACCTCGGTGTTTTCAAAGCGGATATCGTTATCCGAAAGATATTTCATGACAGAATTTGCAATGTAGCAGCCCGAAAGGTCGTCGTTTGCACCGTCAACGTGGCGCGACGGGTCGGTAAACTTATAAAGTGCTGCAAAGCCCGGCGCAAAAGCAAGCTGACCGAGGGCAAGAGCCTTTTTAAGCTTTGCATTCTTTGAGGTGAGCGAAACAGCGGTTGAAGCGATATCATAAAAAAGACCTGCAATCGCATAGCCGGCAACCAGAACAACTCCCTTTGAGCCGAGCTTATAAGTATAGGTCCACTCGGGCGCAGAGTCGGTATGACCGGAAATGATGATGCGGCGCCTTGTTTCACCGGACGCTTTGCGAACGGCTACAATATTGCCCGACTCTTTTTTTGGAAAAAGCGGATCAAGCGGCTTTTTGTAAAGACCGAATTCGCCCACAACACTTGAAAGAGTTGCGCCGAGAAGCGGCACGGACACGGCGGAGAATTTGTTCTTTTTGAATGCACCCACAATGTTTGCATAGGTTGAGGCAAGCAGCATTCCGCCGGCAAGCGG
>JAEDIH010000147.1 GCA_016292575.1 Clostridiaceae bacterium
TGCCGCAGCTCAAAAAGGAATTCATCGCTTATCCGCATAAGACCACCCCCAATTCTGATTCATTGCTGCCGGGATCATTTTTCCCACGCCGACGGAATGAAATACCTTTGAAAGGTTTTTATCGCGTAGCCGTCTGTCATTCCGGCAATGTAATCGCAGACCGCGCGCTCCGTTCCCTCACGCCACGCAATGGAAATGTATTCGTTCGGCAGCTCGTCGGGATGCTCGCAGAAAAAGGTGAAAAGCTGCTGTATCATTGAAACAGCCTTGCTCTCCTCGCTTTTGCAAACGGGATTGGTATATACGCGGTCAAACATAAATTCATGCAGAATATCGAACGCCGCCTGAACGTCACGCTCAAGATGAATTTCCTCATCGGTGTTGCGGATTGCGGAAAGGACAAGAGTGTTGATGCGCTCGCTCTTGCTGTTTCCGAGAATACGTCTGACGTCCGGCGGAATACTCTCCTCGCTCAGGACGCCTCCGCGTTCCGCATCGTCAATGTCATGGTTGATATATGCAATCCTGTCAGAGAGCTTTACTATCCTGCCCTCAAGGGTATCGGCCTCTTTTCCGCGCGTGTGGCAGACTATTCCGTCGCGCACCTCATAGGTAAGGTTGAGTCCCCTGCCGCCGTTTTCAATCACATCAACAACGCGCAGGCTCTGCTCATAGTGGTGAAAGCCGTTTTTCATCACAGCGCCAAGCGCCCTCTCTCCGGCGTGACCGAAAGGCGTATGACCGAGATCGTGTCCGAGAGCGATAGCTTCCGTCAGGCTCTCGTTGAGCGCAAGACCCACGGCAATGGTGCGCGCAATCTGGGCAACCTCAAGCGTATGAGTGAGGCGTGTGCGGTAATGGTCGCTGTCCGGCGAGAGAAAGACCTGCGTTTTATGCTTCAGGCGGCGGAACGCGCTGCAATGAATAATCCTGTCGCGGTCACGCTGAAAAGCCGTCCGAACCGCACATTCCTCCTCCGGGCGTTCTCTGCCCCTGGTGTTTGCGCAAAGGCAGGCAAAGCGCGAAAGATTTTTCCTTTCATTTTCAAGGGTACGCAGCCTTATCTCGTCCATATTGCCCTCCCGTCAAGAACCAATCTACATATATATACTCTTTTTTTGTTGTTTTCCCCTGTTTTTCTACTGAATTTTTGAAAACTTCTCCGCAGTGACTTTGCACCTTGTTTTTCCGCAGCTTTTATCAAAAACCTCCGCGTCAAATTTTTCAAACATCTCCTCGGGTATTCTGAGGGTAAGGCAAACAAAAGCGGAAAAATCCGCGTCCTCGGTAATTATCCCAAACGAAGATATGATTGTTTGCAGTCTGCCGTAAAAATTATAGTCGCAGGTAAGCTCTGCAATCTTGCAGCTCGCCATTGTGATTATTCCGGCGCTGTCGATGCCGATTTTTGCCGTGTTTGTGTACGCCCTAACAAGACCGCTTGCTCCGAGCAGTATTCCGCCGAAATACCTTGTTGCAACAACGGCGCAGTCGGTAACGCCCTCCTTGAGCAGAACGTCCAGCACGGGCAGACCAGCCGTACCCTGCGGCTCGCCGTCGTCGCTGTAGCGGCGTATCTGTCCCTCGCGCAGGCAATAGGCGTAGACGTTATGAGTTGCGTCGCGGTGCTTTGCTTTAATCGAGTTTATGAAAGCGACCGCCTCGTCATTTGTTTTAACGGGAGCGGCATAGCCGATAAAGCGTGATTTTTTGACGATGAATTCATCGCTCGAGCTTTTTTCAAGGGTTTTATAGCTTTCCATCCGCAGACCTCCCCTGCTAACTTTATCCTTTGCGTCAACAGAAAAAAGACGGTACAATTCCTGTGCCGTCCTAAGTTCAGTTTTGCATTGCAGAATTATTTATTCTTTGCAAGATTGAAGCGCTTGTTGAACCTGTCAACACGTCCGCCGGTATCAACGAGCTTCTGCTTGCCGGTGAAGTACGGATGGCAGTTTGAGCAGATATCAACACGAAGATCCTTTTTGGTGGAACCGGTTTCGATAGTTGCGCCGCAAGCGCACTTTACGGTTGTTTGCTCATATTTGGGATGAAGTCCCTCTTTCATTCTGTGTCACCTCTTTCATGATAAAAAAGACGATATTTCATGTCTCAGTTAAGATACCGTGGTATTGTAGCACACATTATTTTAAAAATCAACATTTTTTCGGAATTTTTTTGCAGTGTTTCTCGTTTCTCATTTTTGATTACGATTAAAACCGTTATAACTACCGAAACCAAGCATATATATCGCCATAGCAATGGCAAAATCTTTAGATTCACCCATTCGCTTATCCCCTATTTTATTTAATTCGTCAATTACCGTATCGTGAGGTACAACAGTATCATTAAGCTCTCTGACCGCTTTCTCTATCACCTCCGGTAAAGTCACGCAAATTTTATAAAAAGCATCACTCTGACCGGTAACAAGCTCATAGAACCGATCAATGCTTACTCTGCGTATCAGTTTATGCCCGACCTTCTTTTTATCAACGGTTGTTTCCCATTTAATGTTTTGAGACCTTTGAGCAATAGCTTCTACTAAAAAACAAGCGCAATCATCATCGTTCAGCAACTGATTCTGCATTTTAATGAAGGTTTTTCCCGCTGAAGCGGAGTTCATTGTATTGTGCTTGTTTTTCATCTCTACATAAACAGTATGAACAACACCGGCATCAGGAATGGCAATGCCATCCGCATTCTTATAGATTACATCCCAGCCACCTTCTTCACCGTTCGGCGGAACATGGCAATTATCTATGTATTGAAAAATCAGTTGATGGAAATATCCGATATCGTTGTTATTAGCTTTATCTCTCTGCCTGAAAATCTCATTGCTTACTATTTCATTCCAAGTTAAATGATAAACAGTTTTATCAAAAATCAATTTTATTGGGTCAACAATGTTTTTGTTAAATCGCTTTAAATCAAATGATTCAAGTTTTTCGCCGTATTTTTCAATTGTTGCCTTGACGTGGTCTGTAAAGTCACGTTCTGTAATAAAGTCCAAATTCCACATTACAAATCTCCCAATGCTTCTTTTATTTTTTTTCCGATATCAACAGCAAGATTAACAGGAACAGCATTGCCTACCTGCTTATACTGAGAAGCTATACTTCCGCAAAACTGCCAATCGTCAGGAAAAGACTGGCAACGGGCGTTCTCTCTTACTGTAAAAGGTCTTGCCTCTAAAGGATGGCAACGATCCGTCTGCTTCTGGCTTGGAGAAGTGAGCACTGTTAAAGAAGGCTCATCAAGGCTAAGCCTTCTTAAAATCCCGGTTCTGCCACCATCCATATACCAACAGCTTTTCATATACTCTTTGGCAATACTTTCAGGTATGTCACGCCAACAGCCACCCGGAGGAACCAGTTCAAAAATTTTCTTCTTGTAATCAGAATACGCTGCGCCTTCACTTTTTGGACAGTCAAGCAGAATATCCTTTAGTATAGGCTTATATTTGTGCGGAGCAGGAAATTCAAACGAAATCCGGTCAACAAGATCATTCCTGATTCCAACAGTAATCAGTCGTTCCCTCTTCTGAGGCACACCATAATTCCAGGCATTGAGAATTCTTTTCTGAACAGTGTAGCCCGTACCTTCAAAAATGTCAATTATTGTTTTATATGTGCGACCCTTATCATGAGAAAGAAGACCTCTGACATTTTCAAATAGAAACATTTTCGGCTGAAGTTGTTCCAAAAATTTTGCATAATGATAAAACAATGTGCCTCTCGCATCCTCCAATCCCAGCCTTTTCCCTGCATACGAAAAGCTTTGACACGGAGCGCCACCCGATAAAAGATCAAGTTCTCCCTTTTTCAAATTGAAGTATTTCTGTAAATCAAGACATGATATATTGGCAATATCGTCATTTATCACACGCCAAGTCGGGCGATTACGTTTTAGTGTATCAGCCGCATCCTTGTCAAGTTCAATTAAACCCAGTGTTGAAAAACCAGCCTTTTCAATGCCTAATGCGAGACCACCGGCGCCGGCAAAAAGTTCAATCGTTGTATGCTTATTTAAATCTGAATCAGATGATTCATTGAAAAATTCAACAATGTCACTTATGCTGCATTTCAAAGCTGTGCAAATTTTTTCTATACTGTCAAAAGACACAGTTTCGTTTTTGCCCAAACGAGCTATTACATTAAAGCTTATTCCGGCTGCTTTTCTCAAATCTGTTTTATTCATATTATGATCCATAAGCAGCTTCCAAAGATTATTGTAACAAACAGCCATCACTAACTCAACCCCATTCGTTAGACATGAACACAAAATATGGTATATAAAATAATAACGCAATTTCAAAAGGAAAGCAAGTTATCTCTCGAAATTTCTTCTCATGATTATTTTCATTCCTCATCAATTTCTATCTCCTGCGAAAGGAAGAACGAATAAAGCAGCATTTTCCGAACCTTGTATCCCGTGCAAAGCTCAAGCGCTTTTTTGTATGTTTTCACCTGATTTTTATATTTTTCGCAGAACTGCTCCTTTGTTTTGAGCCTGTCGGTCT
>JAEDIH010000148.1 GCA_016292575.1 Clostridiaceae bacterium
ACCGCCCACTCCTACATGGCGGTGTTTCTTAAACAACACTACTAAGGGAGCGAACTGCTTATCGCGGCACCCCTTTTATATTTATACTATACTCGTCTGCCGCTCGTTTGTCAAGCGGTTATTTTTATATTTGACAAAATGTATAGGTTATGTTAGAATGACCGCAGGCTCTGCTAAAAACGGTAGGCGGTTGCCCTCAAAGGAAATAACTTTTCCGGAGGGTAAAACATTTTTATTGATATTTCACCCTCCGAGATTGTGAAATCGGAGGGGGTGTTGCCAATGGAATATTTGGTAATGCTTTTCCTGATTCTGGTAGCCTCTGTGGCTTACATAGAATCCGCAAGGAAATAAATAATAATAAAAAATAACCGCCAAACCCCCATTTGTTGTCGGTTATTTTTTAACTTAAACTATGGGCAACCGCTTATCGCAGAGCCTTTTTACATTTATATTATACTCATCTGCCGCTCATTTGTCAAGCGGTTATTTTTATATTTGACAATAATCTCTATTTATGCGTCACAGCCGAAAACTGCCTGCCTCAAGTCGATGTCAAAGCCGCTCTCTTTCAGGTCGTTTGCAGTTGCAAGGTTGTTTGTAAACGCAACAAACGTGCTGAGCGAGCGTGCAAAGGTGTTGAAAATCGGCATTGGCGGCAGCGACACGGGGAAGCGACTTTCCGTTTTTTCAAGCGTGAACTCTGTGAACGGCTCGTCCGGCTTTGAAACGGTGAACGAGCGCAGACGGATGCTGTCCTCTGAAAAGTCAAGAATATTAAAAATGCCCTCGCCCGTCAGGTAATCAAAGCCGACACGGTTTCCGACAGGCACGTCCTCGCTGTTTTCAGAGACTCTTGTGTTTGCGGTGAACGACCCGGAGGTCAAGTACAGCGTTCCGTTCGCATTTTTTACGGACGAAAGTACCTTTGTTTTAACAGTTGAAAAGCCGCCCATGATAACGTCCGAGCGCGTGTAGTAATGGCTGTGTCCGGCAAGGACAAGGTCAACGTCAAACTCGTCCATGAGCGGAACGTAAAGCAGACGAAGCAGAGCGTTTTCGCCTTCGCGATGGGGCAGCCTTCCGCCGAAAAGGTCATGGTGCATAACGGCGACGCGCCACTTTACACCGCTGTTTTTGAGCACCGCCGACTGCATGAAGCGCCTGTGCGCCGCCGCGTCCGGACAGTTCGAATCTATCATTAGAAACAGCACGTTTCCTTTGACAAACCACCAGTCACGGCCGACATAGCTTTTGATACCGGCATAGCCTTCATAAGGAAACGTTGCAAAGGTCTTGTATTCCGTTCCCTTGCGGTCATGATTGCCGATGGAAAGCGCAGTCTCCATGCCCTTGAGCGCCGGAGGGGAAACAAATGCCTCATATTCTTCTCTCAGTCCCTGCGAAGCCTGGTCGCCTGCGGAAAGAATGAGCGAAGCGCCGTATTCATCCTTTGCCTTTTGAACAGTATTGCCGAATTCAAAAGAATATGAGCGAAGCGCTTCTTCTCCGTCGGACTTTGTCATATGCACGTCAGTGACATATAAAGCGGAAAAAGATGTTTTATCTGAAACAAGTAATGTACTTTCGGTTGACTCAAAGCCGTCGCTTTTGCAGACGTAGGAATATTCGCCCTCATCAAGGTCATGGGCGTATACCTTATAAATATAGTCGCCCTGCGTTGTTTCCTGCGCGGAGGCGCTGAAGGTTCTTTCTCCGGTTTTGCCTTTGAGCAGAACGGTGCCCTCTCCGCCGCTTTTGCCGTACCAGGTGAAGTAACGTTCGCTTTCGCTGTGACCCGGAGAAACATAAACCGCCGCGCTTTTCTGACTGCTTTGCCAATATTCGTTCCACTCGCTTTCGCTCATTGCAAAAGCATACGCCGGCAGTGTGAACACTATTGCCAGCGTCAAAAATACCGAAATTGCTCTTTTCATTTTAATTCTCTCCTTTGTCTGATACCTCAATTATACTAACACAAAGGAAAGAAAAATTCAAGTATTTGAGCCTGCTTTGCCCTCAGCCGACCATATTTGTTTCGATTATTCTGCCCTCTTCAAAACTTTTTGCGTTTTCAAGCGTAACAAGACTTATTTTTTCCAGTGCTTCGTGGGTGAGAAAGCCCTGGTGCGAGGTCACGATAACATTCGGGAACGACAAAAGCCGCGCTGTTACAGACGTGTTCAAAATGTCGTCCTCGCGGTTTTCAAAAACGTTTTCCTGCTCCTCCTCGTAAACATCAAGACCTACGCCCGAAAACTTGTGCCTGCGGATACCCTTGATGAGATCCTCCGTGCTTATCAGTGCTCCGCGCGAGGTGTTGATAAGCAGAACGCCGTTCTTCATTTTTTCAATCGCCTCAAGGTCAATCATGTGATACGTTTCCTCTGTCAGCGGACAGTGAAGCGAGATAAGGTCGCTTTTTCTGAGCAGCTCGTCAAGCCCGGTATAGCGCACAAAATCGAGCGACGGGTTTTCAAATTTATCAAAGGCAAGCACTTCCATTCCGATTCCGTGGCACGCCCGGCACATTGCTGCGCCAATCTTTCCGGTGCCGACAATTCCCGCGGTTTTTCCGCAAAGATTCATTCCGGTAAGCCCCATCAGGCTGAAATTATTCTCGCGCACCTTGATATACGCCTTGTGAATATGGCGGTTGACCGCAAAAGCAAGGGCAAGCGCGTGCTCTGCAATCGCTTCCGGCGAATAGTTCGGAACACGCAGCACGGTGATTCCCTTTTCCTTTGCTCTTTGAATGTCCACGTTGTTGAAGCCTGCGCACCGCAATAAAATCAGCTTGACTCCCCTTTTGGAAAGCTCGTCGATTATTTCCGCATTCACGTCCGACGCCACAAAAACACAAACCGCTTCATATCCCTCGGCAAGGCGAACCGTGTTTTTTGAAATGTCGGTTTTGAGGTAGTCTATACTGATACCGTCATAATTTTTTATCAGCTTATCGAACGATTCAATATCATAGGGCTTTGCGTCATAAAACAAAATTTTCATATTTGGTTTTTCCTTTCGGTTTTTTCCCCTTTATTGTTCCCTGCCGCTTTTGCATTATTACGTACAAAACGGGAATGATAACAAAAATATGAAAGGAATGATTCAATGTCAGAAGACACGGTAAACCTCCTCAAGGAATGCGACAGCGGAACAAAAACGGCTGTCTCCTCCATCCGCGAGGTGCTTGACAATGTTAAAAACGAGGATCTGCTTTCAATCCTGACTTCCTCGCTCAAGGAACACGAAAAACTCGGCAACGAAACGCACGAGCTGCTTTCCGAGCATGGCGAGGACGGAAAAGAACCGCCTGTTATTGCAAAAATGAGTTCATGGATGAAAATCAACTTTCAGCTTATGGAAAAGCCCACCGACAAAACCGTTGCCGGTCTCATGACGGACGGCTGCAACATGGGCGTCAAGCAGCTTTCGGTCTATCTTAACAAATACCCAACAGCGGACAAAAGCGCAAAAAACATTGCCGAAAAGCTTATCCGCGAGGAAAACTCCCTGCTTGAAAAGCTGAGAGCCTATCTTTAAGCCCGATTTATTTTCCTGCTTTGCGTCCGAGGGCAGAGAACAGACGGTTAAGCTCTCCGAAAAGGAAATCAAAAAAGCCGAGGTCAAAAAAGCCCTTGCAGGCGGTGCTTTCGTTTTTATTTTTGCTGTTTTCATTCAGCAAAAAGGCTTGCGTATAAACCATTCCGCCCTCTCCGAAAACCTCTGCGCGCACGTAATCGCCGAGTGCTCCCGCATAATCGTCCAGATAAAAAACGGCTTCGCCCGCTCTTTTGGTATCAATGAGCTTTCCGTTTGAGATAAGGCGGACTATTGCGGCGTTTTCCGCTTCAACCGAAAGCGTTCCGTTCTCCCTGTCAACGCCAATTTTTGTAATACACGGCTCGGTTCTTGCGGCAAGCCGTCCGTCATCGTCAAGAGTGCTGTAGGTTATGCCGATTGAGGACGTTGCCTTGTATTTTCCGCTTTCAATGCCCTCAATGCGCTCTTTCATCTCGCTCACCGTTTTTTCAACAGCCGCGCAAAGCTCGCTTTCGCCGTAAAACCTTCTTAGCGCAGAGGCAATCTCGCACAGCTCCTCATAATTTCCGAGGCAGTGGCTCGCAGCAAAAAACTCACCGTTTTCAAGCGCAGCTTTCGCACTCTTTGAGTCAAGACGCGGCATAAGCAGCAGCGTATAGCCCGTATCTATCTTGTCAAGCTGATGCGCGTCGCTTGAAGCTATGGCGAAAACCGTATCTCCCTTTGCGGAGAACCTTTCAAGAAGCCTGTCCCAAAGAATGCGGTCAAAGCGCGTTCTTGAGTCGCCCTTTGAGTTGATGTCTATTCCAAGGCAGGTCGGATACTTTTCAAGAAGCGACGAAAACTTGTTTATGTAATACCTGTAGGTGAAGTTATTTTCGTTGTACGCCTTGTCTGAGCGTATTTCATACCGCGCCTTTGTGTATTCGCCGGGGTGATTGATGACCGAAAC
>JAEDIH010000017.1 GCA_016292575.1 Clostridiaceae bacterium
CGAAAAATCTGACGGCGTAATCTGTACATCAGATTTAATCAGAGCTTCCTTAATAAATTGTACCACAATCGTATTCTTTTATCAAGGGTGTCTATTCGGTTTTATATCAGTCAATAATCTATTTACAGCTTTGAAGCGTTGCTGCTGATATTATTTGATAAACATTATGTTAACATGCCGCGCTTTCCTTGACACCTAAGTAAAAAAATAGTAAAATATTCTGTAAATATCAATAAGCATTAAATTTATCACATTCTACTGTTTTACATAACAAAATTATATTTTAAAGGAGCGTATGTTCAGACATATGAGTGAAAAAAACACCTCGGCCGTTAAGACGGCAATACCTGCAAGCAGAACAAAAAAGAATCAAAAGTTTTATTATAAAAAGAAAAAGACGCAGAAAAAAAAGACCGAAACAGCAAAGCCTATCAAAATCTCTTTCCTCGGCGGCATCAACGAAGTCGGCAAAAATATGACCGTTTATGAATATGACGGCGATATGCTTATCGTTGACTGCGGTCTTGCTTTTCCCGATGAGAATATGCTCGGAATTGACCTTGTTATTCCGGATTTCACCTATATCACCTCGAATGCCGATAGAGTAAAAGGCATTGTAATAACTCACGGACATGAGGATCATATCGGCGCTCTTGCGTATCTTCTTAAAAACTGCAATGTTCCGGTCTACAGCACAAGGCTCACTAACGGCCTCATTGAAGGTAAGCTGCGCGAACACGGACTGCTTGAAAAAGCTAAACTTAACGTTGCCGCTCCGGGGGACTGCATAAGCCTCGGAAAATTTGACGTTGAGTTTATCCATGTTAACCATTCAATTCCCGACGCTGTCGGCTTTGCAATCAAGTGCGCCGGCGGAACTGTTGTCCACACCGGCGATTTTAAAATCGATAGCACGCCCGTTGACGGCGGCATGATTGACCTTGCACGCTTCGGTCAGCTTGGAAACGAGGGTGTGCTTTGTATGCTCTCCGACTCAACAAACGCCGAACGCCCGGGCTTTACCCAAAGCGAACACAAGGTTGGAGAATCGTTTGAAATGCTTTTCAGAAAAGCCGGCGACAGACGGATAATCGTTGCCACCTTTGCCTCGAATATCCACCGTGTTCAGCAAATTATCGACGTTGCGGAAAGTCTCGGCAGAAAGGTTGCGCTTTCCGGTCGCAGCCTTGAGAATGTTGTTGCAGTAAGCCGCGAGCTCGGCTACCTTCGTGTGCCGGACGGTGTGCTTATTGACCTTGACCTTATCAATAAGTACAGCGCAAACGAGCTTGTGCTCATCACAACGGGCAGTCAGGGCGAGCCGATGTCCGCGCTGACAAGAATGGCGTTTTCCGACCACAGGAAGGTTGCTATAGGCTCTAATGATTACGTCATTATTTCGGCAACACCGATTCCCGGCAACGAAAAGACAGTCAGCCGTGTTATAAACGAGCTGATGAAGCTCGGCGCGGAAGTTGTTTACGAAAAGATGTATGACGTTCACGTTTCCGGCCATGCCTGCAGCGAGGAACTCAAGCTCATGCTCGGAATTGTCAAACCTAAGTTCTTTATTCCCGTTCACGGCGAGCAGAAGCACCTGCAAAAGCACGCAAATCTTGCGGTTTCAATGGGCATGGATAGGAAGAACATTGTTATTGTTGAAAACGGTGCAAGCTTTGAAATATCGAATAACGGCATTAAAAAAGTTGCCAATGTCCCTGCCGGTCAGGTCTTTGTTGACGGACTCGGTGTCGGCGATGTCGGAAGCATCGTTATCCGCGACAGAAAGCATCTTGCCGAGGACGGCATAATAATTGTTGTTGCCGCAATCGACAGCGTAAGCCATATGCTGATTTCGGGTCCGGACGTTGTTTCAAGAGGCTTTGTTTTTGTCCGTGAAGCGGAGGAACTGATGGAGGAGGCGCGCACAACCGCGTTCAATACCATCAACCGCTGCTTTGACCGCAACATTCGTGAATGGGGAACCATCAAAAGCAGGATACGCGATGATGTTTCCAAACTTATGTATGAGCGCACAAAGCGCAGTCCCATGATCCTGCCCATTCTTATGGAGATCTGAAAATGAAAAAGCTATGGAGAAATTTTGACACTTCGATCGTTTCGTTCCCTGTGGCGAGCTTCTGCGTTATTGCAACATTCTTTCTTAACGTGCCGCTTGCTTTGATCGAATGCGCTCTTTTTGTCATTTTGTTCATCGTTAAGTGGCAGTACCAAAAGCGAGTGAAGCAAAAGCTGCTATATCAGGTCAACGCGGTTGCCGATGAGCTTGATTTTGAACGAGGCGAAGCTTTTAAAAAGCTGAGTGTTGCCTGTGCCGTGATTGAAAAGGACGGTCTGATTGTCTGGATCAACGACAGCTTTAAAAGCACATTTTCCATCACCAAAAAAACTCCTGTCAGCAATATCCGAGCGGTTCTTAACCGCGAGGGCTCAATCGAACGTATCATTGACGGCAGGGGCTTCAAAATTAAAGTAAATTCTCAGTATTTTGCCGTCTATTCAAGCGAAATGAAGGTTGATGACGAGGAATTATATCTTCTTTATTTCTTTGATGAAACCAAGCTTCGCATAACGGAAAAAGAGTATTATGACTCGCGTCCTTCGCTCATGCTCAGCGTTATTGATAACTCAAATGAAATATATCAGACATTTAAAGAGAGTGAAGCCGCCTCAATCTTCAGCCGAATTGAGCAGGAAATTGAAAACTGGGTAACCTCCTACGGCGGACTATGCAGGAAGTATTCCACAACAAGAATGCTGTTTTTTGTTGAGGAACGCTCGCTGCAAAAAATGATAGCAGATAGATTTTCAATTCTTGAAATTGTCCGTCAGATGAGCTACGACGGAAAAAACTGCGGCGTAACACTTTCTATAGGTGTTGGAAAAGAGGCGTCGCTCAATGCTTCAAACGAGTCTGCAAAGCAGGCGCTGGACATGGCGCAGAGCCGCGGCGGCGATCAGGTTGCAATCCGCCACGACGCGCAGTATAAATTTTTCGGCGGTGTTTCCGCAGGAGTTGAAAAACGCAACAAAGTTAAAACCAGACTGATTTCAAGGTCTATTGCCACTATTGTCAATGACAGCGACAATATCCTCATCATGGGACACCGGTTTTCGGATTTTGATGCTTTCGGAGCGGCTGTCGGCATGTATGCCGTTGCCGACCATTTTTCAAAGAAAGCGAACATTGTTATCGACACGGAAACAACTCTTGCCCTGCCGTTGGTTAAAGCGTTCAAGGAGCATTTTCCCTCAGGGGTGCTTGTCCGTCCGGAAAAAGCGCGTTCCATGCTCGGGGAAAACACACTTCTTGTTGTTGTTGACACGCACAAAAAAGACTTCTGCGAAGCACCGGAGCTTGTTGACGCAGCAAAAAGAATCATGGTTATTGATCACCACAGAAAATCTGTCGGCTTTATTGAAAACACCGTGATGTTCTATCATGTTCCCACAGCGTCCTCTGCGTGCGAGATGGTTTCCGAGCTGTGCGAATATGCTGACACGGCGCCATTTATTGATAAATTTACGGCCGAAGCACTCCTTGCCGGCATATCGCTCGATACAAGGAACTTTATTATCCGGACAGGCGTCAGGACTTTTGAGGCCGCCGCATATCTCAGAGCGAGGTCGGCAAGCCCGCTGGAGGTCAAAAAGCTCTTTGCAAGCGATATGGATGTTTTCCATTTGCGCAACAGCATAATTGACAATTCGCATATTTATGAGCGCGGCTATGCAATCTCGTTCGCCGACTTCAAAAGCAGGAATATCCGCCTTATTACTTCGCAGGCGGCCGATGAAATGCTCAATGTTGAGGGCGTAAGAGCTTCCTTTGTGCTTTTTGAAACGCCGGGAATAATCAATATCTCCGCAAGGTCTTACGGAGAGGTTAATGTTCAGCTTATAATGGAAACTCTCGGCGGCGGCGGTCACCAGACCATGTCGGCTTGCCAGCTTCCGAAGCTTTCAATCGAACAGGCAACTGAAAAACTCAAAAAAGCTATTGATAAATATATTACTGATACAACGGAGGTTAAATGATGAAAGTAATTTTAAAGCAGGACGTTAAAGGACTCGGAAAAAAGGGCGAGCTTGTCAACGCGTCTGACGGCTACGCAAGAAACTTCCTTTTTCCGAAAGGACTTGCTGCCGAAGCAAACGCTCAGGCAATGTCTGAGTTTAAAAATAAGCAGCAGGCCGAAAAATACAGAATAGAAACCGAGACGGCGACCGCAAAGGCTGCTGCCGAAAGAATTTCCGGAAAGACCATTCGCATTGCGGCAAAAGCCGGACAGAACGGCAAGCTTTTCGGCTCTGTTACATCAAAGGAGATTGCCGAAAGGGTCAAAGCTGAATTTGGCATTGAAACCGACAAGAGAAAAATTATTATTGACGACATCAAGCAGTTCGGAACCTATGAGTTTGAAATCAAGCTCTATCAGGGTATTTCCGCAAAACTCTACGTAATAGTTGGTGAATAAGCATGCCTTTTTCCGGAAACATTATCAGTCTTGATGACGTCAATATCCCTTTCAGTCTTGAAGCGGAACAGGCGGTTCTCGGCAGCATTCTCAGCGAACCGGAGTGTCTTTCGCAGGTCATGGTAATTGTCAAGCCGGAATATTTCTATATGCCGGCTCACAGATCAATCTTCATCATTATGCAGGAGATTGACGCCTCGGGCGGAAAAATTGACCCGCTGATAGTTCTTGAAAAGCTTAAGGCGGAGAAAGTATATGATGACGCAAGCGGAAAAAACTATCTCTATCAGCTTGCCCAGTCCGTTCCCTCAACCGAAAACGTTGAAAGCTACTGCAAAATTATCAAGGAAAAGTTTTACATACGCTCGCTCATCAACGTTTCCAAGGAAATTATTGAGGAGGCCTCCTCAACCGAAAACACAGCGGACCTTTTGCTTGACTCTGCCGAGCAGAAAATCTATGATATCCGTCAGGGCAAAATTACAAGAGGACCGACAAGGATTGGCGATATAATCGTCAATGAGGTTTACACAAAGCTTCAGCAGCTCAGTTCTGCGGACAGGGATAAGTATAAGGGCTACACAACGGGCTTTTCCGATCTTGACAAGGCGATAACTGGTCTTAACCGTTCGGATCTTATTATTATAGGCGCACGCCCGGCAATGGGTAAAACAAGCCTTGCGCTGAACATTGCGCGCAATACTGCCATGGTCGGAAAAAAGAAGGTTCTGTTCTTTTCCCTCGAGATGACAAAGGAGCAGCTTGCACAGCGCGTGCTTGCAACCGAAGCAAGAGTTGAAAGCACAAAGATGAGAACCGGCAACATTAACGGAGAGGAGTGGGGCAGACTTGCCACTGCCGCCGCAATGCTCAGCAACTGTGAGCTTTATTTTGACGATACTTCCAACATGACCGTTCCGGAAATGAAATCACGAATCAGACGTCTGCGAGATGTTGACGCCGTGTTTGTGGACTATCTTCAGCTTATGAAAAGCGGAACAAGGGTTGAAAGCCGCGTTCAGGAGGTCTCCGAAATCACCCGTAATCTCAAGCTGATGGCAAAGGATCTGAATATACCCGTTGTTGTTCTTGCTCAGCTTGCAAGAGCAACCGAGGCGAGGGGAAAATCTCACCGTCCTCAGCTTTCAGACCTTCGTGAATCGGGTTCCATTGAGCAGGACGCCGATATTGTCATAATGCTTTATCGTGACGAATATTACTCCGATAATAACGACTCCGATGCTTCCTCGCAGGAGGAGGTCAAAGCGGTCAACGAGGCAGAATTTATAATCTCCAAAAACAGGCACGGTCCGACCAATACGGTAAAAGTTGCATGGAACGGGGATTACACACTGTTTACAAATCTGGAGACTCTCAGAAATGATATGTAAGGTTCAAAAAACAATAGAGCGCTTTGCAATGCTTGAAAACGCAAAAAGCGTTGCCGTTGGTCTTTCCGGCGGTGCGGATTCCGTCTGCCTTTTTGATATCCTTTTGAAGCTCAGAAGCGAATTAGACTTCAAGCTTGTCTGCGTTCATGTCAATCATAATCTCAGAGGCGATGAGTCCTTAAGGGATGAGCGTTTTGTTCAGGAACTTTGCGCAAAAAACGGTGTTGAACTTAAAATTGTTTCAGCCGATATTGCAAAGCTTGCTAAAGAGCGGCATATCGGAATTGAAGAGTGCGGAAGAGCAGTCCGCTATGAGGCGTTTGAAAGTGCCGGCTGCGATAGGATTGCCGTGGCTCACAGCCTTTCCGACTGCATTGAAACCTCGCTTTTCAATCTTGCGCGCGGCAGCTCGCTTGCAGGTGTTTGCCGTATACCGCCCGTGCGGGGCAAAATTATCCGACCGCTCATTGACTGCACAGCTCAGGAAATACGGGCTTACTGCAGGGAAAATTCGCTCCCCTTTGTTGTTGACAGCACCAATCTTGAAGATGATTATACAAGAAACTTCATACGTCTGAATATTATTCCGAAGTTTAAGCAGATTAACACAGATTTTGAAAATAGCTTCCGCCGTTTTTATGAAACAGCAGCGCGCGATGAAGCATATCTTGAAAAGCTTGCGCATAAAGCCCTCGAATCGGCAAAATGCAGCGGCGGCTATCTGCGCTTTGTTCTGCTCTCACAGGACGACGCGGTGCTTTACAGATGTTTGCGGCTGATTCTTGAAAGCAAGATGAAAAAGCAGGTTGAAAAAAAGCACGTTGACCTTGCTGTCGATATTGTCAAAAATACAGGTACGCTTCAGCTTGGAAAAGACTTGTATATTTGCGCCGGGTGTGATATAATACTGTTTCATTCAGCACAAAGCAGGGAGGAAGCGTGGCGAGCTTATGAAACGGACGGCAGTTTTTTTTCACCTTTTAAAATATATGAATTGACTGTTGTTCCGTTTGATAAATCCCGTTTGACGGGTGAAAATAATATTTGTGACGCCGCGTATCTTTCAAACAGACCGGTTATGCGAAGCAGAATGCCCGGCGACAGGATAACGCTGTTTCCGCGCAATGTTACAAAATCGCTGAAAAAGCTTTATAACGAAGCGAAGATTCCGCAGCGGGAGCGCGGCAGACTTGCCGTTCTTGAATCCGGCGGAAAGCTTATCTGGGCTGAAAAATTCGGTGTGAATGCGCCGTACAGGGTCAGCCGGAACACAAAAATGATAGCAATAATAAAGATCAAGGAAGGGTAAACGCTATGCTTAACGACATTCAGGAAATTTATTTTTCCAAGGAACAGCTCAAGGAGATTACCGACAGAATCGGCGCGCAGGTAAGCCGCGATTTTGAGGGCAAGGATCTTATCCTCATCAGCGTTCTCAAGGGCTCGGTTATTTTTATGGCTGATCTTATGAGAAGCATTACAATTCCGTGCAGGATTGACTTCATTACCGCCGAAAGCTACGGACAGAGCATGACTTCAAGCGGAAATGTCAGCATAACAAAGGATATTTCGGACAACATTGAGGGCTGCGACATTCTTCTTGTTGAGGATATTTTTGACAGCGGAAACACTTTGCAGCGGCTTTCCGATTATCTTGCCACCAAAAACCCTTCAAGCATTACCCTCTGTACTCTTCTTGATAAGCCGAGCAGGCGCAACCCGAACGTTAAGTTGGTACCGAAATATATCGGCGCGGAGATTGAAGATCAGTTTGTTGTCGGTTACGGTCTTGATTATAATCAAAAGTACCGCAATCTGCCCTTCATCGGAATCCTTAAGCCTGAAATATATAAAAGCTAAGCAGCATCTCTTTAATCAAGAGACAAAGGAGCGTGTTAAATGAACACAGGAAACAGGAAATGGGGCAATCTGCTGTATTTGTTGCTCCCGATATCTATGATAATCTTCATTGCAATCTTTCTGAATTCTCAGAATACGACCAAAATGAAGTATTACGAAGTTGTTGACCTTTTTAACAGCCACAAGGTCACTGAATATTCAGTCAATCTCAGCAGCGGCGCTTTGACATATAAACTTGCAGGCGACGATACGGAAAAGAGATATACCTTGCCCAGTGTGGAGCTTTTTGTAAAGGATATCCATGAGGGTGTAATGGAGTACAACGAACAGAATCCCGATAAAGCCATTAAGTACGACTATAAAGCCGGCTCAAATTCGTCGTGGTGGGCAAGCATGCTGCCAATGCTTCTGACAGGTGTTCTCCTTGCCGGCGTTATGATTTATTTTTATAAGAAAATGGGTCAGACTATCGTCAGCGAGAACAACCGCACGCTAAGCTTCGGCAAGGCGCGCGTCACGCTGGGAAAGGACGCAAAGGTCAAAACAACCTTTGAAGATGTTGCCGGCGCCGATGAGGAAAAGGAGGAGCTCAGCGAGATTGTTGAATTCCTCAAAAATCCCGCGCGCTTCAACGAGCTTGGAGCAAGGATACCTAAAGGCGTTCTGCTTGTGGGCCCTCCGGGAACGGGTAAAACGCTCCTTGCAAGAGCCGTTGCCGGTGAAGCAGGCGTTCCCTTCTTTTCAATTTCCGGTTCGGATTTTGTTGAAATGTATGTAGGCGTAGGTGCGTCACGCGTCCGCGACCTTTTTGCTCAGGCAAAAAAGAATTCGCCCGCAATCCTTTTCATAGATGAAATTGACGCAGTCGGTCGTCACCGCGGCGCAGGCATGGGCGGCGGTCATGATGAGCGCGAACAAACGCTTAACCAGTTGCTTGTTGAAATGGACGGTTTCGGCGCCAACGAGGGCGTGATTATCATTGCCGCAACAAACCGTCCGGATATACTTGATCCGGCGCTTCTCAGACCGGGACGTTTTGACCGCCAGATTACCGTCGGCTATCCCGATGTCAAGGGAAGAGAGGCCATTCTTAAGGTTCACTCAAGAACAAAACCTCTTGCACCGGATGTCAGGCTCGATGTTATCGCCCAATCAACAGTCGGCTTCACCGGTGCTGATCTTGAAAATCTCCTCAATGAAGCTGCGCTTCTTGCCGCCAGGAGAAAGAAAAAGGCCATCACAATGGAAGAAATTGAAGAGGCCACAATTAAGGTTGTTGTCGGCACAGAGAAAAAGTCGCGTAAAATCAGCGAGAAAGAAAAAAGGCTTACCGCGTATCATGAGTCCGGTCACGCGATTGCTACCTATAATCTTCCGAATCAGGATCCCGTTCATCAGGTATCAATTATTCCGCGCGGCATGGCAGGCGGCTTCACAATGTCGCTTCCCAAAGAGGAACGCTCGTATAAGGCGCGCGGAGATATGCTTGACGATATCGTTGTTCTGCTCGGCGGTCGTGTTGCCGAAGCACTTATTCTCGGTGATATTTCAACAGGCGCTTCAAACGATATTGAGCGTGCGACCGAACTTGCAAGAGACATGGTAACACGCTACGGAATGAGCGACCTTGTCGGTCCCGTTTCATACAGCTCCGGGAATCATGAGATTTTCCTCGGCAGGGATTACAACAATACTCGCAATTATTCCGAGACTGTTGCCTCCGAGATCGACTCGGAAATCAACCGCATTGTCAAGGAATCGTATTCAAGGTGCGAAGCAATCCTTAAAGCTCATACCGATAAGCTCCATGAGCTTGCAAAGTACCTTATGAAGCACGAGAAGATTGACGCTGATGACTTTGAAAAGCTTATGAAAGGCACTCTTGAAGATGAAAGCGGCGCTGTTTCAGAGCCTGCTTTGCCACAGGAGCCTCAGCAGTAACAGTTTAAAACCGTTTTGCTTTTGCAGGGCGGTTTTTTCCTGTTTTTTCTTGCCCTTGAGTTTATTATATGTTATAATAACTCCATGTTCAAATTTGTTACAACAGCTGCAAAATATGCTGTTATTAACTTCAAGATGGTTTAACTCGGAGGATTTTTATGATAGAATACATCAAAATTGCGGTCATTTCACTTATCAGCGGATTTCTTGCTCCGCTCCCGTTTTCTTATGCTGCGTCATATTCCTTTCTCAGCTATATTCTTGAATTTAATAAAAACTCACAGCTATCGGTATTCTATTACTCAATAATCTCCGTTGTGTTTTCGCTTGTGATTTTTATTTCGCTGCGCAAAATCTATTTTAAGGGCTTTAAGGCTTTGTTCAGCACCAAAAAGTCAACAATGCCGAACAGGAGCGGATACCGTAAGTTCATGCTTAATCTCCTCATCTCGCTCATTCCGGCCGCAGTCATGTTTGTGCCGTACAAGAAGGATAAGTTCCTGCTTGATTATTTCAGCGAGCAGATCTGCGCCGATCATCTTCTTGTTACTGCGGTTTGCTGCGCGGTCAGCGGTCTTTTCCTTCTGATCGGAAGCTGGTATGTCAAGCAGAAATATGCGCAGACAAAGAGATCGTCAGATTGGAAATCGCTTGTCAGGTTCAGCGTTTATCAGACTGCGTCATACTTTTTTCCGGGAATTTCAAGCGTCTCAATGGGCGCAACAAGCTTTTTGATTTCCGACATTGACAACAGAGTGATAGTCCGCGAGATCCTGACTTACATTGCTCCATCAATACTTATTACCAATATTTTCAGACTTGTTCGCGCCGCTCTGACCGGTATTGTGCTGAATCCTGTTGTAATTTTTCTGTGTGTTGCTTTTTCGGCTGTCGGAAGCGCAGTAATGGTTCACCTTATTGCAAAAATCGACTTCAGGAAAACCTGTGTGTATTTCAGCGTTTTCTCAATTCTTTTTGCGGCTGTCAGCGTTGCCGTGCTTTTTGTACTTTGACTGATTAAACTTACGCCGCCGCAAAAAACGGCGGCAGTGTTATCAATATGACCGCTTATTATACTTCCGCTTTCAAGCGGTTACAACTTTTTTGTGAGGCGTATAAATGGCAAATTCAAAAACCACCAAAACTAAAAAAACTTCCGCAGCAAAAAAGAAGAATCCACGCAACAAAAAGAACTCAAAAAAGCGGAACCTCAGCTTTTATGAAAGCCACCGTTCGGCAATAATGTTTGTTTATCTCATTGTTTCGCTGCTTCTTATGACTGTTGCGTTTATTCCCGGCCGCAATGTCTGGGCTTCTATAAGGGGCTTTTTCTTCGGCTTTTTCGGGCTGGGATTTTATCTGTTTGATATTTTTCTTCTTGTCATCGGAGTTCGTGTTGCACTTGGTTCGCTCAGACGCTCATGTATATTGACCACTGTCTGTGCTTTTCTGACGTCCGGAATGTTCAGTGCCGTTGTTCATCTGTTTGTCAATTCAATCACTGCCGGAGGGAAGGAAGAATTTCTCAGTCAGCTTGCAAAAGCTTATGAGCTTGGCATGGGCTTTAACGAGGGCTTTGCTGTTACCGGAGGTGTCCTCGGCGCTGTTTTCGGCGGCGGAATGCTGCACCTTCTTGGCAAGGCTGCTGCCTTTGTTTTTTCAATATTGCTGCTTTTTGTTTTCCTTTTCTTCTTTTTCAACATCAGCTTTTCCTCTGTCAGCAACTATGTCTCAAACGCAATCAACGGCTCAAAAGAAAAGCTTGACGAAAGCAATGAGCTGAGGAAAGCAAGGCGGCTTGAAAGGCAGGAAAAACGCGAGCAGGAAAGGCTTGAGGCCGAAGCGCAGCTTGAAAAAGAAAGACTTGCCGAAAACGAC
Source organism: Clostridiaceae bacterium (assembly GCA_016292575.1). Lineage (GTDB taxonomy): Bacteria > Bacillota > Clostridia > Oscillospirales > Acutalibacteraceae > UBA6857. Next base: position 11,570 of record JAEDIH010000017.1, read on the forward strand.
GCTTTTGATTTTTCAAAAACCCAGATAGAGCTTGACGACAATATGTCCGTCAGACGTAAAAAGCGTTCTGCGCGTCCGTATAATCCGCAGGAAAGACTTTTCACTTTCTCTGAGGACGATGCCGCCGCAATGAAAAAAGAAAAAGCCGAGCGCGAGGAGCTTGTTGATACCGAAGACATTGAACCTATATCGGAAAAGAATCCCGATATTAATGAGGCTATTGAAGCGGCGGCAGGACTGAAAGCGGAGGAAAGCGAGCTTCCGAACGGCTATGAAGAGGTTGTTGACGCCGACGAAGCTGACCTTGACGCCGAGGCGCAGAGCATTGTCAATGCCGCGATTACGAAAGCGGATAAAAACGCACGGAAAAACATAGAAGAGGTTAAGAACTATACAGACGAAAGCAGACCTAAGAAGGAATACTGCCTGCCGCCTATCGACTGTCTGAAGGAGCCTGATTTCAGCAGGGCGGGAGACTATGCGGCCGAAATGAAAACAACAGCCAAAAAGCTTGTTGATACTCTTAAAAGCTTTGGGGTAGAAACCAATCTTATCGGTGTCAGCCGCGGTCCGTCTGTAACAAGATATGAGCTTCAGCCCGCGCCGGGCGTTAAGATTAATCGAATCACCAATCTTGCCGATGACATTGCGCTGAATCTCGCCTCCGCCGGCGTAAGAATTGAAGCTCCGATTCCGAACAAATCAGCCGTCGGCATTGAAATTCCGAATCAGCACAAGTCAATGGTTACACTGCGTGAGATCATCTCCTCGGCAGAGTTCCAAAACGCAAAAAGCAAGCTGAATGTTGCCCTCGGCAAGGACATCACCGGCAACGCAACCTGCACTGATATTGCAAAAATGCCGCATCTTCTCATTGCAGGAACAACAGGCTCCGGCAAATCTGTCTGTCTCAACTGCATGATAGTAAGTATTCTCTATGAAGCCAAGCCGTCCGAGGTCAAGCTTCTCATGATCGACCCGAAACAGGTTGAATTTTCAATCTACAACGGAATACCGCACCTGCTTGTTCCGGTTATTTCCGATGTCAGGAAAGCTGCAGGCTCGCTCGCGTGGGCAGTCAGTGAGATGGAAAACCGATACAAAGCCTTTTCAGCCTGCGGTGTCCGTGATATCAAGGGCTTCAACAAATATGTTCTTGATCACCCGGAACAGCAGTTTATGCCGCAGATAGTTATTTTCATAGATGAGCTAAACGACCTAATGATGGTTTCGCCAAAAGAGGTTGAAGATTCAATCTGCCGCCTTGCGCAAAAGGCGCGTGCCGCCGGTATGCACCTTGTTGTTGCAACGCAGCGCCCGTCAGTCGATGTTATCACGGGTATCATCAAGGCGAACATTCCAAGCAGACTTTCGCTTTTTGTATCCTCTCAGGTCGATTCAAGAACAATCCTTGACACCGTCGGTGCAGAAAAGCTTTTGGGTAACGGTGATATGCTCTTTAATCCCGTCGGAATGTCAAAGCCCGTCCGAATCCAGGGCGCTTTCCTTTCCGATGAGGAGATTGAAAATGTTGTCTCGTTCATCAAGGAACAGGAAGAAGTTGAATATGACAGCGAAGTTATGGACGAAATTGCGCGCAATGCCGCTGCCGATAACAAGAAAAAGTCTGCGCAGGCGTCTGCGGGCGATGAAGTAGGCGATGCAGACGGAATGGTGGCTGCCGCCATTGATGTTGTTGTTGAGTGCCAGGCGGCTTCAACAACTTTGCTTCAGCGCAAGCTCCGTCTCGGATACGCAAGAGCGGCCCGCATTATGGACGAGCTTGAGCAGCGCGGCGTTGTTGGTCCCTCGGAGGGCAGCAAACCCCGTAAGGTGCTTATGACTCAGCTTCAGCTTGCGGAAATTAAGGCTTCAAGAGATATCGGACAGGATGACTACGATGTTTTGTCCGATTAGTGAGGAACAATGAACAGATTTTTACCGATAAACTATGACGATGTGAAGAAGCGCGGATGGGATGAGGTTGATTTCGTCTATGTTAGCGGCGACGCTTATGTTGACCATCCCAGCTTCGGCGCGTCAATTATTACAAGAGTTCTCGAATCGCACGGATTCAGAATCGGCTTCCTTGCTCAGCCCGATTGGCACAGCAAGGAGGCTTTTATGCGCTTTTCAAGACCGAAATACGGCTTTCTTGTTTCCTCCGGAAACATTGATTCAATGGTTGCACATTACACTGTTGCCAAGAAAAGGCGCAGCACGGACGCTTATTCACCCGGAGGAAAAGCCGGACTCCGCCCGGACAGAGCCGTAATTGTCTACTGCAACAGAATAAGAGAGGCCTACGGCGATATACCGATAATTATCGGCGGTCTTGAGGCTTCGCTTCGCCGCTTTGCGCATTATGACTACTGGGATAACAAAATAAGACGGTCAATTCTTTTTGATTCTCAGGCGAACCTTCTCATATACGGCATGGGTGAAAACCAGATTACGGAAATTGCCGACAGGCTGAGGAACGGCGAGCCGGTTTCTTCAATCCGCGACGTACGTGGAACGTGCTATGTCTGCGACGCAACCGAAACACCGCTTTACGGAGCAGAATGTCCCTCATTTGAAAATGTTTGTGCAAGCAAAAGGGAATACGCCGTCGCCTGCCGCATTCAGCAGGACGAACAGGATCATATCAGAGGAAAGCTTATAAAGCAAAAGCACGGCAAAAAAATGCTTGTTCAGAATCCGCCGATGCCGCCGCTGACAACTGAGGAGCTTGACCGTGTTTACGCCCTGCCGTATGTCAGAACCTATCACCCGAGCTATGAAAAGGACGGCGGCGTTCCGGGTATTGATGAAGTCCGCTTTTCAATCGCACATAACAGGGGGTGCTTCGGTGCGTGCAATTTTTGCTCCATTGCTTTTCATCAGGGACGCTTTGTAACGTGCAGAAGCCATGAATCCGTGATTGAAGAGGTAAAAAAACTGAGCGAGCTTCCGGATTTCAAGGGTTATATCCACGACATCGGAGGACCGACCGCAAACTTTCGCCTTCCCTCATGCGAAAAACAGCTGAAAGCAGGTCTTTGCAAAGGGAAAAAATGTCTTGCACCGAAGCCGTGTCCGGCTCTTGTTGCCGATCACAGCGACTATCTTTCCCTTTTGCGGAAGGTCAGAAATCTTCCGAAAGTCAAGAAAGTTTTTATACGCTCCGGCATCAGATACGATTATATGCTGAAAGATGAGAGCGATGAATTTTTCAGGGAGCTTGTGCGTTATCATGTCAGCGGACAGCTTAAAGTTGCTCCCGAACACTGCTCGGCCGCGGTTCTTGATAAGATGGGAAAGCCGCATATCGAAGCTTATATAGAGTTTTCAAAGAAATACTTTGAGCTTTCAAAAAGCAACAACAAACAGCAGTACCTTGTGCCGTATCTTATGTCATCGCACCCGGGCTCAACGCTTGACGACGCGATTGAGCTTGCTCTCTTTTTGAAAAAACGCTCAATCCGTCCGGAGCAGGTTCAGGATTTTTATCCGACTCCGGGAACAATTTCAACCTGTATGTTCTACACGGGGCTCGATCCTTACACAATGAAAGAGGTCTATGTTGCAAAACTGCCACAGGAAAAGGCAATGCAGCGCGCTCTGCTTCAGTATTACGACCCGTCAAAGCGGGAAATAATTGAAAAAGCACTTAAAAAGGCCGGCAGGCTTGACCTTATCGGAAACGGCGAAAAGTGCCTGATAAAACCGTTTTCCGGCGGAAGATACAGCTCAAATAAAACTTCTCACAAGCAAAGTTACGGAGGATACAATGGCAAAAACAGGAAGAAAAGGTAAGCGGAAATCATTTTTTGCATCGCTTGCTTTCATAGTTGCGATAATTGCGGTAATACTCGGCAGATTCAACAAAAGCTTTGATTCCGTAAACAACGCAGTTACAAACACAAGCAATTCGCCCGGCGTACATTTTATTGATGTCGGTCAGGGCTCGAGCGTCCTTCTGCAATCGGGAAAAACGGGCGTTCTCATTGACGCCGGCGAAAAGGAATACGGAGAAACGGTTGTGCGCTATCTGAAATCCTGCGGCATTGAAAAGCTTGATTATGTTATTGCAACACATCCTCACACCGACCATATCGGCGGTCTTGCGCAGGTTCTTAAAAGCTTTGAAGTCGGCAGCATAATTATGCCGAAGCTGACTGCCGCAAACACTCCGACAACGAAAACCTATCAGAATCTCCTTGAAACGGTTGCTTCAAAGAATATCAGGGCGCTTGCCGCAAAGCCCGGAAATAAATATTCGACAGGAAAAATCTCCTTTGAAATTCTCGGTCCGACAGTGCAGACCAATGATCTTAACAATATGTCCGTCATCTGCAAGGCCGATGTTAACTCAACCTCTTTCCTTTTGCTCGGCGACGCCGAAAAGCCGGAAATAAAAAGCATCATGACGCGTTCGCCCGATCTTGGCTGCGATGTTATCCTCATGGGTCACCACGGCAGCAGGTCTTCTCTTGATAGCGATTTGTTTTCTGCAGCTTCGCCGAATCTTGCCGTCATCTCCTGCGGACAGGGCAATTCCTACGGTCATCCGCATGAAGAGGTTATAAAATATCTTCAACAGAACAACATTGAGTATTACCGCACGGATAAGTCGGGAAACATTGCGGTGCTTTGTCCCGACGGCGGCTACAGCGTCAAAACGCAGAATTAACGGAGGTAAGCATGGAATATCTGAGCGTTGACAGAATTGAAAACGACACAGCCGTTTGCGAAAGAGACGATATGTCTGTTGTTGAGCTTGCTCTTTCAGCCCTGCCGCAAGGCACAAAGGAGGGGAGTGTGCTGAAAGTTGAAAACGGCACATATTCCCTTGACGAAAACGAAGAAAAGCGGCGCAGAAAGCGCATACTTGAGCTTCAGAATATGCTATTTTCCGATGATTGATTGTGAGGTTTAACTATGGAATACAGAATTGAGCATGACTCAATGGGAGAGATTAAAGTTCCGGCAAACAAGCTTTGGGGCGCACAGACCGAGCGCAGCTTTGAAAATTTTCGCATCGGTACGGGTATTGAAACCATGCCGCGCGAAATTACACATGCGTTCGGAATATTAAAAAAAGCCGCCGCACTTGCAAACGCCTCTCTTCGTCCCGATAAGATGACGGACGAAAAGCTTGAAGCTGTTTGCAAGGCCTGCGACGAAGTCATTTCAGGCAGTCTCAATGAGCATTTTCCGCTTGTTGTCTGGCAGACCGGTTCCGGCACGCAGTCAAACATGAACGCAAACGAGGTTATTGCAAACAGGGCAAACAGCATTGCCGGAAAAAAGCTCTGCCATCCGAACGATGATATAAACATGAGCCAGTCCTCAAACGACACCTTTCCCACAGCGATGAATATTTCCGCTGTTCTTGCAGTTGAAGAAAAGCTCATTCCTGCCATTGAAGCGCTTGTTTCAACTTTCAAAAAGCTTGAAATTGAAAACGAGGGCGTTGTAAAATCCGGTCGTACCCATTTGCAGGACGCTGTTCCGATTTCATTTTCGCAGGAAATATCGGGCTGGCGCGCAAGCTTGGAAAAAGACGCCGAGCTTTTGAAGCAGGCTGCTTCTTCGCTCTATCCGCTCGCTTTGGGCGGCACGGCTGTCGGCACGGGACTCAATGCGCCGAAAGGCTTTGACGTTCTTGTTGCCGAAAATGTTGCAAAGCTTACGGGAAAGCCCTTTATCAGCGCGGAAAACAAGTTTCACGCGCTTTCCTCAAAAGGTGAGTTTGTTTTTGCTCACGGTGCCGTTAAGGCGACTGCCTGCGATATGATGAAGATTGCAAACGACGTGCGCTGGCTGGCCTCCGGTCCGCGCTGCGGTCTCGGCGAAATCAGTATACCGGCAAACGAGCCCGGCTCGTCAATTATGCCGGGGAAAGTCAATCCCACTCAGTGCGAGGCAGTAACAATGGTTGCCGTTCAGGTAATGGGTAACGACGCTGCCATAACCGTTGCCGCATCGCAGGGCAATTTTGAACTGAATGTTTTCATGCCTGTTGCAGCCTATAATTTTTTGCAGTCGGTACGGCTGCTTGCAGACGCCATAGCTTCCTTTAACAAAAACTGTGCCTGTGGAATTAAGGCCGAGAGAGAAAAAATGCATTCAAATCTTCATAATTCGCTCATGCTTGTAACGGCGCTCAACCCGTATATCGGATATGAAAACGCTGCAAAAACCGCTAAAAAAGCCTATAATGAAAACATCTCGCTAAAAGAAGCCTGTGTAAGTCTCGGCTTCCTCAGCGAGGAAAAATTCGATGAAGTTTTTCACCCGGAACAGATGGTATAATAAAAACAGCGGCGTTCCCGGTGAACAAAGCCGCTGTTTCTGGTGCGGGTAACAGGGGTCGAACCTGCACGCCGAGGGCACAAGATCCTAAATCTTGCGTGTCTGCCAATTCCACCATACCCGCATATATTACCGTGATTATACAATAATTTGCCCCTTTTGTCAAGAAACGGACGTTTTGGTTGTTCCGGAATTCATTTTTTCTGCGGCGCTGCATAGTAATTTACGGGTGATTACTATGAATAAGCATTTTTATAAGATAATCAGCGCAAAGCAGTTCATTTTTACGCTGTGCGCCGTTTTTGTCTCAGCCTTGCTGATATTCGGAATTGATATAGTCTATTCTACCGCAAAATCCGAAAGCGAAAAAAAGACTTTGCCTGTGATAATAATCGACCCCGGACACGGCGGTGAAGACGGCGGAGCGCAGTCCTCAAGCGGAATACTTGAAAAGGATATCAATCTTTCAATTTCAATGAAGCTGAAAGCAGTGTTTGAGTCGCTTGGTTTTGAAACGGTAACCGTGCGTGAAACGGATTGCCTTATCTATGACAGCGGCTGCAATGCAATGCGCGAAAAAAAGATTTCCGATATCCGCAACAGAATGGACATAATGCTGAAATATCCGAACAGTATTTTTTTGAGTATTCATCAGAATCATTTCGGTCAAAGCAAGTATTACGGCGCTCAGGTTTTCTACTCAAAAAATGATCCGCAAAGCAAAATAATAGCCGAATACATTCAAAACGCTATTGTTGAAAAGCTGCAAAACGAAAACACAAGGAAAATTAAGCCCTCCGGTACGGAGATATATCTGCTGTATCACGCAAAATCTCCTGCTGTAATGGTTGAATGCGGCTTCCTTTCAAACGGCGGCGAAGCGCAGCTTTTGAACGATGAACAATATCAGAAGAAAATGGCCGTTGCGATTGTTGACGGCGTCATAAAATATCTGAGCAGCCTATGCGCTGCTTAAACTGGAAGTGAAATTCAATGGCTCAAAAGTCAAAAACAGTTTTTGTCTGCTCATCATGCGGCTATGAAACGCCTAAATGGCTCGGAAAATGTCCCGAATGCGGCGAATGGGCCTCCCTGCAGGAGGAGGTGAGGATTGCTAAAGGCTCCTCTTCAGACTCGAAAGCCGCAAAGCCGTTGAGCGTTCGCTCATATACCCTAAATGAAATTGAGCCGGACAATGAAATACGTTATAAAACAGGAATGTCGGAGCTTGACAGGGTGCTCGGCGGCGGAATTGTTAAAGGCTCGCTTGTTTTGCTCAGCGGCGACCCCGGAATCGGAAAATCTACTGTTCTTCTTCAAATTTGCCAACAGCTCGGAAAAAAGCTTGACATAATGTATGTTTCCGGCGAGGAATCATACAATCAGATAAAGCTGCGTGCCGACCGTTTGGGAGTTACAACGGAGAATCTGCGTATTCTTTGCGAAACCGATGTTCAGGCTGTCTGCGAGCATATTAGAAGCGCAAAGCCCAATCTTGTGATTGTTGACTCGGTTCAGACAATGAACTATACCGAGCTTTCCTCCTCACCGGGAAGCGTGACTCAGGTCAGGGAAAGCGCAAATCTGCTTATGCGGATTGCAAAGTCAATGTCCGTCCCGGTAATAATGGTAGGTCACGTTAACAAGGACGGAAACATTGCCGGACCCAAAGTGCTTGAGCACGTTGTGGACGCTGTTTTATATTTTGAGGGCGAAAGGAATCTCTCGTTCAGGATTCTGCGCGCCGTAAAAAACAGATACGGCTCAACTAATGAAATAGGTGTATTTGAAATGACCGACAGGGGTCTTGTTGAGGTTGAAAATCCCTCGGAAATGCTCATTGCCGGAAGACCGAAAAACACTCCCGGAACCTGTGTAGCCTGCGTAATGGAGGGCACAAGACCTATCCTTGCGGAAATTCAGGGGCTTGTTACCCCCACAGCATACGGAAATCCGCGCAGAATGACCAACGGCTTTGACTATAACAGAATGGCTATGCTCATTGCCGTACTCGAAAAGCGTGGAGGGTACTGCCTGAGTAATTTTGACGCATATATCAATATTGTCGGCGGAATGAAGCTTGACGAGCCTGCACTTGACCTCACTATAGCGATGGCGCTTGTTTCATCGCTCAAGGATTACGCCATTCGCGACGATGTTCTTGCCTTCGGTGAGATCGGGCTTGCCGGCGAGGTCAGAGCAATTTCACACTGTGAACAGCGCGTTAAGGAGGCTGCGCGCCTGGGCTTTAACAAATGCATAATTCCGAGACATAACCTCAAATCCGTTCCCGCAAAATTGGCGGAAAAAATTGAGGTTGTCGGTGTAAGAACAATAAGGCAGGCATTTGAGGCGTTGATAACATGAGCTTTATAAAACGGGCGAATCTGCCTGAGCTTCCGGTTATAACGGCAATTATCGGAAAAACGGACGAAGAGCTTATAAGTTTTATAAAATCGTTCGGAATTGAAATTATCCCTGTTGATGAAAACCGATTTGTTGAGCCGTCAATTTCTTTTCACGCAGACATTAATGCGTTTTATTTTGGACGTGGCAAAATTTTGCTTGATAAAAGCCAGATTTTACTGTTTAATACTCTTATAGAGCGCGGCATGAAAGTAATGTTGACGGAAAGCGGTGTCAGCGGAGCCTATCCGGACGACTGCAGGCTGAATTTGGCTTTGCTTTCCGATAAGCTTATCGGAAGAATTGACGTTGCCGATAAAAGGATAAAAGAACTGCCGTGCAGGACTCTCAATGTCAGGCAGGGCTACGCAAAATGTTCAACCTGCATTGTTAATGAAAACGCAGTCATTACCGATGATCCTTCGATAGAAAAAATCTGCAATAAAAACGGAATAGATGTTTTGCTTATTGAAAAGGGTGATATACATTTGCCCGGACATGAATACGGCTTTATCGGCGGAGCAAGCGCTCTGATAAGCAAAGACCATATGATTTTTTTTGGCGACATTACCGAACACAGAAGCTTTGCTAAAATTGACCGGTTTCTGAAAAATCAAGGTTGCAGATATTCATATTTAAAAAATCATGTGCTGACGGATATCGGAGGAATTGTTGCTGTTGAAGAACTGAAGAGCCGATAACCCGACGGACAGTTTAAGATTTTGGCGGCAAACAAAGAGCATAAAATATAAAGCTATAATTTACAGAAGGCCGATAAAATGCTTTCCGGAATTATAGCTTTACTTATTGTTTACGTTTTATTTTGCAACGGTTTCACTGTCGCGCTTTGCAATGAAGTCG
>JAEDIH010000149.1 GCA_016292575.1 Clostridiaceae bacterium
GCCGAAAACACAAGCTACAAGGTTGCAATGATCACCGACTACGGCGACATTACCGACGAATCGTTCAACCAGACCACCTATGAAGCCTGCAAGGCCTTCAGCGAAGAGAACAAAATCGACTTCAGCTATTTCAAGCCCGCAGGCGACTCGACCGCTGACCGCGTTGCAATGATTGACAAGGCTGTTTCGGAAGATTACAACGTTATCGTTATGCCCGGCTATGCATTCGGCGGTGCTATCTTTGAGGCCGCTCCCAAGTATCCGGACGTTAAGTTCATTGCTCTCGACGTCGGCAAGGGCGATATCCTTGAAACCGCTGTTGCGGCAAAGGGCGAAAAATACAGCTACAATCCCGACGAATACAAGCTTGAGGATTATGCTGACATCAGCAATGTTTACTGCGCAATTTATCAGGAAGAGCTTTGTGGCTACATGGCAGGTTATGCCGCCGTTAAGCTCGGCTACGAAAAGCTCGGCTTCCTCGGCGGAATGGCTGTTCCCGCAGTTGTCCGTTACGGCTACGGCTTTGTTCAGGGCGTTGACGCGGCCGCAAAGGAGCTTGACAAGAATGTTTCGCTCAACTATGTTTACGGCGGAGTATTCGCAGGCGATCCCGACATTACCGCAGTTATGGATACCTGGTACAAGGGCGGCACGGAAGTTGTCTTTGCCTGCGGCGGCGGAATTTATACCTCGGCAGCAGAAGCAGCGAAGAAGGCCGGCGGAAAGGTTATCGGCGTTGACGTTGACCAGGCTGCCATCATCGACGGAAAATACGGCGAAGGCATTACCGTAACCTCCGCAATGAAGGGTCTTTATCCGGCAACCTACGACACCCTCAAGGCTGTTATCATTGACGGCAAGTGGGCTGATTACGCAGGAAAGATTGAAACCCTCGGTCTTGTTTCCGGCGACGATGTTGAAGCAAACTATGTTCAAATTCCCGTTAAGTCCACACAGTTTGCCGACGGAAAGTTCACCAAGGACGATTACGCAAAGCTTGTTAAGGATATGTTCGACGGAAAAATTAAGGTTTCAAACGACATCACCAAGATGCCGGCCGTTACCAACGTCAAGATTTCCGAGCAGGACAAGATCAAATAAAAAATTGTAAGCTTAATACTAAACTTACTGTGGGAGTGTCTAAAACAGACACTCCCGCTTTTCGGTTTTTTCGCTTTCCGCTTTCTTATGTGACACAAAAAACAGTATTGCATAAGAAAACGAAAAGCGGCAGGTATTTTACCCTCAGGACGAAGCCGGGCGTCTGCCCGGAACAGGAGATGAAGCAATGGAAGAAAAATATGCGATTGAGATGCTGGGGATAACAAAGCGTTTTCCCGGAATCATTGCAAACGACAACATTACGCTCCGGCTCAGAAAGGGCGAAATCCACGCCCTTCTCGGAGAAAACGGAGCCGGAAAGTCAACCCTGATGTCTGTCCTTTTCGGTCTTTATCAGGCCGAGGAGGGCGAAATCCGCAAGGATGGAAAACCCGTCCGGATCAAGAATCCGAACGACGCAACCGCCCTCGGAATCGGAATGGTTCACCAGCACTTTAAGCTTGTTGAATGCTTTTCCGTTCTGGACAACATCATTCTCGGCATTGAACCGAGCAGGCTCGGCTTCCTCCAGAAAAGCAAGGCGAGGAAAAAGGTGCTTGAGCTTTCAAAAAAATACGGTCTTTCGGTCGATCTTGACGCCCTCATTGAGGACATCAGCGTCGGTATGCAGCAGCGCACCGAGATACTCAAGATGCTTTACCGCGAAAACGAAATTCTCATCTTTGACGAGCCGACGGCGGTGCTCACTCCGCAGGAGATTGAGGAGCTTATGCAGATTATGAAGAACCTTGCAAAGGAGGGCAAGAGCATCCTTTTCATCTCCCACAAGCTCAACGAGATTATGGAGGTTGCCGACCGCTGCACCGTTCTGCGCAAGGGAAAATACATCGGCACGGTCAACATCAAGGACACCTCAAAGGCAGAGCTTTCTAAAATGATGGTCGGACGGGACGTTGATTTCACCGTTCACAAGGAGGAAAGAAAACCCGGCGGCGTTATCCTTGACGTTAAAAACGTCAGCGTTGCAAGCAAGCTGCACAAGAACGACGCCGTTAAAAACGTTTCCTTTTCCGTCCGCGCGGGCGAAATTGTCTGCCTTGCCGGTATCGACGGAAACGGTCAGACGGAGTTTGTTTACGGTCTTACAGGGCTTGAGCCGATAAAGCAGGGAACCGTTACCCTCTGCGGAAAGGACATTACAAAAGCCCCGATAAGAAAGCGCAGTCTTACAGGACTTTCCCATATTCCCGAGGACAGGCACAAGCACGGTCTTGTTCTTGATTACTCGCTTGAGAACAACATGATTCTTGAGCGGTACTTTGAGCCGCAGTTTACAAACAAATTCGGCTTTTTGCGCAAGAAGAATATCCGCGCTTACTCGGACAGGCTCATTGAACAATACGATGTCCGCTCGGGTCAGGGCAGCGCAACCGTTGCAAGGAGCATGTCCGGCGGAAACCAGCAGAAAGCAATCGTTGCGCGCGAAATTGACCGCAAGCCGGAGCTGCTTGTTGCCGTTCAGCCCACGAGGGGACTTGACGTCGGCGCGATTGAATATATCCACAAGCAGCTTGTCTCCTGCCGCGACGAGGGAAAGGGCGTTCTGCTCGTCTCACTCGAGCTTGACGAGGTTCTGAGCGTTCCGGACAGAATTCTTGTTATGTATGAGGGCGAGATAGTCGGCGAGCTTGACCCCAAAACAACCTCTGCGCAGGAACTTGGTCTTTACATGGCCGGAGCAAAAAGGAAGGGAGGAAACGACTGATGAAAAACAAGCTTCGCTCGCTTTTTAAAAACAACGCCGTTCAGTCTGTGCTTTCCTCGTTCCTTTGCATTTTGCTCGGACTTTTAATCGGCTACATTGTGCTTTTGTTCATCAATCCCGACGGAGCGGCAAAGGCAATCGGCGATATCATCAGAAACTTTTTCAACTATCCCAACCCTAAGGTCAGGCTTCAGTATTTCGGCAACACGCTTGTTAAAACCGCGCCGCTCATAATGTGCTCGCTTTCAATTCTGTTCTGCTACAAGGTCGGTCTTTTCAACATCGGTGCCGCCGGTCAGTATGCTATAGGAATCGGACTTTCGCTTTATGCGGCGATTGCGTGGAGCCTTCCGTGGTGGGCGTGCATTCTTCTTGCGGCGCTCGGCGGTGCGCTTTCCGGAGCACTCGGAGGTCTGCTCAAGGCGTACTGCAACGTTAACGAGGTCATCAGCGGAATTATGCTCAACTGGATTTCGCTTTACTCGATTAATATGCTCCTGACAAGAGTTAAAGAGGAAACAAGCCCTTACACGGTCGTTTTCAAATACAGCAATCCGAAAGCTCTTATCCCCTCGCTCGGACTCGACAAGCTTTTTTCAAACAACAGCTATGTTACCATTGCGGTTCCCCTTGCAATAATCTTTTCGGTTGTTGTGTGGGTGCTTCTTGAAAAAACAAAGTTCGGCTATGAGCTTAAAGCCACGGGCTTTAACAAAAACGCCGCAAAATACTGCGGAATGAACGAAAAGCGCAACATAATAATTACGCTTGCAATCGGCGGAGCGTTTGCCGCTGTCGGCGCTTCGTTCCTCTATCTCACCGGATATGAGCAATGGAACTGCAGCACGTCCTCCGTTCCTGCAATGGGCTTCAACGGAATTGCGGCGGCGTTCCTCGGCGGACTCAACCCAATAGGCTCCATCCTTTCCTCATACTTCATTCAGCACATCACCGTCGGCGGCGCATATGTTGACAAAACGCTTTACTCCTCGCAGATTTCCGATCTCATTTCAGCAATCATCATTTATCTTTGCGGCTTTGTTTTCTTCATGAAGTACGCACTAAACAAATACCTTGCAAAAAAGGAAGAAAAAGACGCGCTCAAAGCTCAGAGTGCTGAAACAAAAGGAGGCGTAAAATAATGCTGCTTCTCATTCAATACACCTTGCTTTACGCCTCGGTTCTCATTCTTGTTGCGCTCGGCGGCTGCTTTTCGGAGCATTCGGGCGTTATCAACCTCGGTCTTGAGGGCATAATGGTTATGGGCGCTCTCGGCGGAACGCTGACAATGCGTTTCCTTGCCGCGGCCTACCCTGCCGCCCCGGCTATAGTTATCATTCTGCTGGTTATCCTTGTTTCCGTCCTTGCCGGCGTTGTGTATTCGGCTCTGCTTGCCGTTGCCTGCGTCAGCTTCAAGGCGGATCAGACAATCATCGGAACGGCACTCAACATTCTCGGCACGGCGGCCGCAACGGTCATTGTTAAGGCAATCAACACCGCAGCGAACCCGGACAACGTTTCCTCCGTTGTTGAGTATATCAAGCCGAAGCAGGCGTTCATTGTGAACATCAAAGGCTTTGAGTTCAACTGGTTCATGCTCATTGCCGCCGTTTTGCT
>JAEDIH010000150.1 GCA_016292575.1 Clostridiaceae bacterium
TAAGATACTTATCGTCAAACGAGGCGCAGATTTTTGCGTAGTCGCGCTCAAGGTCAAAATACGGAGAAAGAAGCTCATTAAAAGCTTTTTCATCCGTGTTTTTGAAGATAATTTCATTTTCGTTCTGAACAATATCCACAGCCTTTTTGAAGATAACGCCGTGAAAGGAGCCGTCCTCTTTTTTTACCCAGCGGAAAGCCTGTCCGCAGTCAACGCTCAGTCCTACGTTGAAGCACTCGATATCTTCTAAAATTAGGTCATTTTTTATCGTTTTTATCTTCATTGCCTTTTTCTCCCCAAAAAACCGCCTTTTGAGAGTGCTTGCAAAATTTGAGCCTCGGAATGCTGAAAATTAAAAAACGCTTATAACGGTCAAAATATTGCGTAACACTTGCATTAAGCTCTTTTTTATGCTATAATTAAATGTATGAGTTTTTTGTTTTTAACCGGCCGTTTTGCCGTCCGTTCTGTTCCATTATATATAGTATTATACTTTCCCGCGCGCCGAAGTCAAGCGCGCAACGCTGTTAAAAGAAAAGATTTTTATAAAAATTATACCGGAAAACGGCAGACGTCCCTTTTTCCCTAAGGAGGAAACACATGGATTCTTTTGATGAAATATGGGTCATTATCAAGGACCTGCTTAAAACAAAGGTCAGCGAGGTTGCTTATAACGTCTGGCTCGCTCCTCTTGAATTCATTGAGTTTAAGGACGATACCCTCACGCTTTCAATCAGTGAATTTAAAAAGAAAATCATATCTTCAAAATTTACCGAGCTTATTGAAAAAACCTGCGAGGAGGTTCTCGGCTTTTCCGTTTTTCTCCGGCTTGAATCGCCCGGAGACGAGGAGGACGACGAGGAAGAAAAGCAGGAAAACCGCGCCGGTGCGGATTATAACTATACCTTTGATAATTTCATCATCGGTCCGTCCAACCGCTTTGCCCACGCCGCCGCTCTCAATGTTGCCCATTCACCCGGAAAGGCGTATAACCCGCTTTTCATTTACGGTCACAGCGGACTTGGTAAAACGCATTTGCTGTGCGCAATTATGAATCAGGTGAAAGAGGACAGACCGAACGCAAACATAATCTATACAAGCGGCGAGCATTTTACAAACGAGCTTGTCTATTACATCGGAAATCACAACACCCATGCTTTTCATGAAAAATACCGCAGCGCCGACCTCCTTCTGGTGGACGATATCCAGTTCATTTCCAAAAAGGAGGCCACTCAGGAGGAGTTCTTCCACACCTTCAATGCGCTCAACGACGCCGGAAAGCAGATTGTTCTCACCTCCGACCGTCCGCCAAAGGAAATGATGACCCTTGAGGAGCGTCTGCGCACTCGCTTTGAATGCGGACTTATTGCGGATATCCAGCCGCCGAACCTTGAAACAAGAATGGCCATCATCAAGAAAAAGAGTGATGAGCTGAACATTGAGCTTTCGGACGAGGTGGTAAATTACCTTGCAGAAAACATTAAAAAGAACATCCGCCAGCTTGAGGGCGCGGTTAAAAAAATCAAGGCCTATCAGGACGTTGAGGGAACAAAGCCGAACGTTGCCATTGCAAAGCGCGCCATAAGCGACATTATCAATGACAATCAGCCCCTCCCCGTCACGGTTGAAAACATTATTTCCGAGGTTTCAAGAACCTTTAACGTTACGCCTGCCGACATCCGCTCGGACAAGCGAAACGCAAACATTTCCCTTGCAAGGCAGGTTGCAATATACATCGTTCATGTTGTCACCTCCCTTTCGCTCAAGGCAATAGGAGCGGAATTCGGCAATAAGCATTATTCAACAATAATATATTCGCTCAAAGAAATTGAAGATAAGCTCAACGATAACGTTCAGCTCAAGGCGACGGTTGACGACATTATTAAAAATATCAACGAGGAATAAAAACCGACGGAGTTTTTAACAAAGTTTTTAACATTCAACATCAGGTTTTCAACATTTTCCATATTTTCTGAAATGAACTGTTAAAAACAGGAAATTTTAAACACCCAACCAACACTTAAAAAATCCTCGGATCACTTTAAAACAAAGCGGAAGCGGCGTTTTCCTCTTTTCAACGCCGTCTACTACTACTACTATTTTTTTATTCTTACATTTCTTGAAAAACGGAGGAAGAATCATGAAAATCGTTTGCGACAGCGCAAAGCTTTCAAAGGCCTGCATGAACGTGCAGCGCACCGTTTCGTCAAAATCAACAATACCCGCTATTGAGGGTATTCTTATAAGTGCCCTTTCCGATTCAGTAAGGCTCACCGGCTACGACCTTGAGGTGGGATCGGAAACCTATATTGCCGCCGAGATTGAAGAAAACGGAAGCGTCATTCTCAACGCACGCAATCTCTGCGACATTCTCAGAATGGTTCCGGACGATACCGTTTCAATCGAAAGCGATGACAGGAATATCTGCAAAATAATAAGCGGCGAGGTTCAGTATTCAATAATCGGAACTGCGGCTGACGAGTACCCCGATATTCCGGAGGTTTCCGCAGGCTTTCCTATCGTTATCAATCAGGCCCTTTTGAAAGACATGATAAGAAAAACTATTTTCTCCGTTTCAACAAGCGAAAGGAACCCCGTCCATTCCGGCGTAAGGTTTGAGATTGCAGACGGAAAAATTGTTCTTGTTGCCGTTGACGGAGCAAGGCTTGCCGTCCGCCGAGAGGACATTGATTACAGCGGAGATGAGGTTGCCTTTGTTGTTCCGGCAAAGACACTCGGAGAAGTCATCAAGCTTTCCGAGGATGACGAGGGCTTCTGCTCAATAAGCGTAGGTAAAAGACACATCTGCTTTGAAATCGGCGAATACCGCATAATTTCCCGCCTGCTTGAGGGAAACTTTATTGATTACAAGGCCGCAATACCCGTTACTTCCTCAACAAAAATAAAAGCCGGAACAAAAAGGCTTATTGAATGTGTTGAAAGGACGTCGCTCATCATCACCGACCGTTCAAGTCCCGTCCGCTGCCTGATTGAAAACGGTGTGCTCAAATTTTCTTCCGTAACGTCAATAGGTACGGCAAACGACAAAATGGCGGCCGAAATTGAGGGAGGAAATATTGAGATAGGCTTCAACAGCAAATTCGTGCTTGACGCGCTCAAGGCTACCGAAAGCGATGAGGTCAGACTTGAACTCAATTCCTCAAGCCAGCCTATCCTTATTCTTCCGACAGAGGGCGACAAGTTCCTCTTTCTTGTTCTGCCGGTCAGAATTTAGATTTTAGATATTAGATTTTAGATATTAGATTTTGCGGAGTATTTTATTTATGAAAATTAAAGTACGCATTGCCCAAAAGAAAACCGAAAAGCTCAGAATTGATACCGATTTTATCCGGCTTGACTCGGCGCTCAAATTTGCAAACGCCGTCTCAAGCGGAGGAGAAGCAAAAACCGTTGTCCTTGACGGAAAAGTAAAGGTCAACGGCGAGGTCTGCCTGCAAAGGGGAAAAAAGCTGAGAGAAAACGACAGTTTTGAATTCGGCGGCGTTATTTATGAGGTGGAAAAGTGACCGTCAAAAGGCTTGAGTGTCTGCGTTTTCGTAACCTTAGGGAAACGGTTCTTGAGCCGTGCGAGGGTATCAACGTAATTTTCGGCGATAACGCGCAGGGAAAAACAAACCTGCTTGAAAGCGTCTGGCTTTTTACCGGCTGCCGCTCGTTCAGAGGCTCGGCAGACGGCGAACTGATTAACTTCAACGCAAAAAAAGCAAAGCTGTCGCTTGATTTTTTCGGTTCGGGAAGGGAACAGAATATTTCCCTTGAAATTGAAAAAGGGCGCTCGTTTTCCCTCAACGGAATAAAGCTCAAATCCGCCTCAAAGGTTATGGGCGAATTTTCGGCCGTGGTGTTTTCCCCCGTTCATCTCACGCTTGTTAAGGGCGGACCCGGGGAAAGGAGAAAATTTCTTGACACGGCAATCAGCCAGCTTAAACCGAAATACGCCGTAACGCTTGCAAATTACAATAAAGCGCTTTCAGAACGCAATATTATATTAAAAGACTGCTATTTCCATTCCGAGCTTCAAAGCCTGCTTGACGTCTGGGAGGAGCGCGTTGCGTTCTACGGCAGTGAAATTATTCGACAGAGAATCGGCTATGTCAACGCACTTTCGCGTTTTTGCGAGGATATTTATTCCGGTATTTCCTCAAAAAAGGAAAAGCTTAGTGTTTCATATAAGGAAAATTGCACCGCTTTCGGCAAGGACAAGCAGGAAATATATGAGAACCTTAAAAATCTTCTTTTTGTCTCGCGCAAGGCGGACATTCCGACCGGCTTTACCTCTGTCGGTCCGCACAGGGACGATCTTTCGATAGAAATTGACGGCATTGCCGCGCGTTCGTTCGGCTCGCAGGGACAGCAGCGCTCCGCCGCGCTTGCCCTGAAGCTTTCCGAGGCGGCGGTTATTAAAGATTTCACCGGGGAACA
>JAEDIH010000151.1 GCA_016292575.1 Clostridiaceae bacterium
TTGCGTTTACGGAGTATTCATACTCGGTTGTGCCGACGCAGAACTCAATCTCATATTCAAAAGTGCCGTCATCTTCTTTGTCAAGCTTAACTTTTGTAAAAACAGCAGCTGATTTTTTTACACCTGCATCTTTAAGTGCAATCTCCCTGGCTTTTGCCGCCGTAATGAATGCAGAGGTCTGCTTTTCGGTTGTTGCGGCAGGTTCGGTTGCTTTTGATGTGGGTTCTGTGGTGGTTGTTGATGTTTTGTTTTCGGATACAGTCTGATGCTCCGTTACAGTCTGATGCTCGGTTACAGTAGTTGCCGAAGTAGTAGCTTCAACGGTTGATGCTTCGGTTGAAAGGGGAGCGGTTGTAGACGGCTCATTTTTTTCTTCATCGACTTCGATACTGCGGTTGATGATATCGCCGCTTTTTGCGTCAATGATATAATCATAATCGTTTTTACCGAATTCAAACTCAACGTCAAAAACCAGCGTTTGGTTTTTCTTTGTAAAGACCGATTTGCTGCCTTTGGCGTCGGTGGCTTTAATTCCGGCGTCACTCAAAGCAATTTCAAGCGCCTTTTGCGAGCCTATTGTGTTCTTTTCTGCCGGTGTTGCAAGCGTAAAAAACGTTGCTGCGGCGAGCACACAGGCAAGAACAAGCGAACATATTATTACGGAAGTTTTTTTCATAATGCAGCCTCCTTAAGCTTTATTGTGGTTTGAGTATAACTCCCGATTGTTAAAGCGTCATTAGAGAACGCTGCTTTTAAAAATAATACTGAAGCAGCTGCCGATACCTTTTTGGCTTTCAACCCTTGCTTCGGCGCCGTGTATTTGCGCAATCTCCCTGACAAAGGCAAGACCGAGTCCGGTTGAGCCGTCGCTTCTTGAGGGGTCGGCGCGATAAAAGCGATCCCAGATTTTTCCTATGCTGCTTTTGTCAATACCTATTCCGTCATCTTTCACGGAAAGGACGATACTGTTGTCAAGGCTTTTGAGACTGATCTCAATTCTTCCGTTTTCCTTTCCGTAACGGTATGCGTTTGAAATGAGATTTATAAGCAATCTTGTGAGCAACTCATAGTTACCCCAAATAAAAATATCCGGTTCTATCGAGGAAAGCAGCGTAATGTTTTTATCTTTGATAAGCGCCATATCCTCACAGACAGAGGAAACGCACTGCGAAAGATCGATCATTTCCTTGGAAATATTGCCTGCACCTCTTTCGATCCTTGAAAATGTGAGCATTTCATTTATGACCCGAGACATTTTTTGGCTCTGCCGTTCAACAAGCTCAAGCGCCTCAACATATTCATCAGCTGAAGCTTCATTGTTAAGAGCTAACTGGCACTGGGCGCTGATGACCGAAACAGGCGTGCGCAGCTCATGAGAAATGTCAGAGGTAAGCTGCTGCTCTTTGTTGAAAGAGTCCTCAAGCCTTTCAAACATTGCATTAAACGAGTCTGCCATTGAGTGTACCTCGTCGCTGCCTTCTCCAATTTCGATTCGCTTGGAAAGATCGTTCCCGCCGCGTATGTCGTCTGCGGCGTTCTTGATGTCAATGATAGGGGAGAGCGCTCGCTTTGCAATGAGATGTCCTCCGATAATTGCAAAAGCAACAAGAAGGGGAATCAGCAAAAGTACGGCTTTTGTTATTGTATTCACTTGAGAAATGCTGGATTTTGCGCTGACCGTTCCGCGCAGCCAGAGAGGGGAGTCGAGATCTTTGACATTCAGCGTAATATCATAAACGTAGAATACCCCCGAATCGGTTTTCACGGGGGACACACGCTTGTTTTCAAAAGGCAGCTCCTTGTCTTTGGCGATATTGGAGCTGTCGCCGTAAATAAGTCCGTCATTATCAAACAGCGCGGTTTCAATGCCGTTCACCGAGCGGACAAAGTCATCGTCAATTTCAAGATACCCGTCCTTGTATTCAATGTAAAGATCATAAGGATCGTCAAATTCAAGGCGGTTGTATTCCTTGTAAAATTCAATTTCATCCGAGTTGTTTTCAATGGTTTCTATAAGGTTTTCCCTGATATCTCGCTGAAGCACCGCACGGCTGATTGCAAGGGTCACAAAAACAGCAGCGCCGGAAATAATGATAACCGCGGCGGAAAACCAAACGGTAATTTTAAAAATAAGCGATTTGTTTTTCATTAGTCCTCCCGGATAACATAGCCGCTTCCTCTGACTGTACGGATAAGCTTGTGCTCAAAGCCGGAATCAATCTTTCTGCGCAGATAGCTAATATAAACATCAATAACATTTGTGCCGCCTTCGTAATCGAAGTTCCAGATATGGTTTTCAATCTTTTCACGCGAGAGAACAATTCCTTTGTTCCGTATCATGTATTCAAGCAGGGCGTATTCCTTTGCGGAAAGATCAATGTCTTTTTCTCCGCGGCGAACCCTTTTTGAAGCAGTGTCAACCGAAAGATCGGCAACCGTAAAAACATTCGAGGAGGAGCTGTCGGCTTTTCTCAGCATAGCTCTGATTCTTGCGCAAAGTTCATCAAAAGAAAAAGGCTTTATCAGGTAATCGTTAGCTCCGCTGTCGAGTCCGACAACACGATCACTTATGGAATCTTTTGCTGTTAAAAGCAAAACCGGAACGTGGTTTTTGCTGTCACGCAGTTCTTTGAGCAGGGAAAGCCCGTCCTTTTTCGGCATCATAATGTCAAGAATAATTCCGTCGTATTCAGCGGTGCGGATAAAAGTTTCGGCTTCCTCACCGTTAAAGCAGCTGTCAACGCTGTAGCCCTCAGAAAGAAGCTTTTTTGTAATAAGCTTATTGAGGTCCTTTTCGTCTTCGGCAACAAGCAGTCTCATAAAATAGTCTCCATTCATCACGCCGCAAAAGCAGCAAAATCATTATTCGGTGCAGTTATATATTAAGGAAGCTCTGATTAAATCTGATGTACAGATTACGCCGTCAGATTTTTCGTCAGATTGTGCAAAAGGCGCGCAGGAATCCTATCGGATTTCAAGCGCCTTTTGTGCAATATGGCGGGAAAGATGCAAGTAATATGCGCATCAAAGCGTATGCTGTGATTTATTCAGAGGTTCCTTAAATAACGCCAAGCCATGCAATTATAGCATTTATACCGTAAATTGTCAAAAGCAGACTGCCGCGGCTAAACGGCAGTCTGCTGAAAATTATTCATTTACTTTGTGAAAAGATTTCTGATAGCTGCGATGAAGCTTTCAATCCAACGGACAAAGAATATGTCAGAAAAGCTTATTTCTCTGTCCTTTTCAGCTTTGAGGATATTGCCGGTCAAAGCGTCGATCTCATAATCGTAATCGTATTTGTTAGAATGGAAATCAACATCATACTTTGCAACGCCGTCGTCATATTCAAATTCAACCCTGAGTTTTCTTGCGTCTGCTTCCTTAACACCTGCGTTTGCCAAAGCAATCTCTTTTGCCTTTGCTTTGCCGATATATTCGGTTGTCGGGTCGGGAACATTGACGCCGGAGACCTCTTTTTTGAATTTCAACACTGCTCCGGTCTTTGCGTTGATTTCGCAGTCATATTCCGCTTTGTCGAAATAAAATTCAACATCGTAAACAGCAATGCCGTTATCATAATCTAATTTGCAGATTACAAACTTGGCCTGTTCAGCGGTTATTCCGGCTTTTTCAAAAGCAATCTCTTTTACTTTTGCATCACCGATATAGTTTGCTGCGATAGCGGCTGTTGTGCCTACACTAATGCAAAGCAGGCAGGCGAGGATTACGGATACGATTTTCTTGGTAAGTTTCATGAGTTTGGTTCCTTTCTGTTTTTATTTTTAAGCTGTCTGAGCAGCTTTGTTGATTAGAGTATAGCCGGGAAAAATTAGAAACAGATTAGAACCGGAAAAAATTGTAAAAATTTCGGTGTGTTATTAAATTGTTTGTTATGAGAGAATCTATTTTTTAATTACCCTGTCAAGTCCCGGGGTAAAGGCATAGAAATTCTTTTCATTAAGCTTGTCGGTCACAAGCCGCAGACCCTCGCCGAAGCGCTGATAGTGAACTATCTCACGCGCACGCAGAAACTTAATGGCGTCGCACACGTCGGGGTCGTCAACAAGTCTGAGAATGTTGTCATAGGTGGTTCGTGCTTTTTGTTCTGCTGCCATATCTTCATGAAGGTCGGTTATTACGTCGCCGGTGGATTGAATATAGGCGGCAGTGAACGGCGTGCCGTTTGTGTTTGCAGGATACACGGCTGTTGTGTGATTTATAAAATAAGCGTCAAAGCCGCTCTTCTTAATTTCCTCCGGAGAGAGGTTGCGTGTAAGCTGATACACAATAGCACCAACCATTTCAAGGTGAGCAAGCTCTTCCGTGCCGATATCCGTCAAAAGTCCCTTAAGCTCAGGATAAGGCATGG
>JAEDIH010000152.1 GCA_016292575.1 Clostridiaceae bacterium
GCGCCCGGGAACCTTACCCAATACAGCCGCGTAAATTTTAACTTTCATGCTGTTCCTTTGTGGGTAAACGGTGCAAAAGGCAAAGTACTCAGGGCGCCTCACGAGACGCCCCTACGGAGAATTTCTTTCAAAGAAGCAGTCGTGTTCCCATTTACACGGATTATTTTGAATATAATCCAAAATTCTCTCATATTCTTCTTCATTGCGTATTATATGATCGTGAAAAGATCTTTGCCAAATAATATCTTCAACGTTTAAATCATGAAGTTTCTTTGAAATCCTCATTTTCAGACATCCGACAACCCGTGATATCAATCCTGTTTTTGTTTTAATATTATTATTTTCTATCCTGATCAACATATGGATATGATTAGGCATAACAACATATTTGTCAATTATGACCGGAAACATGTTTGATAAATTTCTAACTGCATCATCTGCAATTTGTCCCGCAAAATTAAGACGATTCGCAACCGGCAGTGGTTTTACACACATTGGTTCTTCCCAAAACAGCATACGCATTTTGTATGTGCAAATTGTTATAAAATATATTCCGGGCGTATTATAATCAAACCCTTTCAGGCGCGGAGATTTTCGTCTTGTAAATTCCATTTTTATCACCGAAATAATTTTATCATACAAAAATTCAGGTTGCAATATATAATTTTCCTCAGCCGTTGTTTTTCCTTTTTTCGTCCTTTTTCGATAGTTTGAAGTTGCTGTGAAAAGCTCTCCCCCTTTACACCAGTAAAGCTTTCCCCTTTACACGCAAATTTTTTTCAAGTTTTCCACATTTTCCCATGTTTTGATGTTAAAAACTTTCCTCATTTTGTGGAAAAAATCAGCTATATGTTGGAAATTTAACATTTTTCGTGGAAAACTCAGATTTTAATGTTTAAAACTTGCTAAAATACGTTGAAAACTGCGCAAAAAATGTTGAAAATTCGCGTTTTTATGTTGATAACACAAAATCCGGCTGAAATGCACCTTTTGCTGCACTTTTTTTGCCCATAAAAAAATAACTCTTTCCGTTTATTGTTTTAAGTAACTCTTATTGACCTATCCTCATCTCTGTGATAAAATTATGTGGTGTATACTATTATTATATTGAAAGAAAGTTGACCGATGAAAAAAACAATCTCTGTTTTCTCTTATCTTCTTTTTGCTTTGCTTGCCTGTTCCGTGCTCTGCTTTAATGTCTCCGCCGCCGAAAAGGCGGATATGGTTCAAAATCTTCGGGCTGCTGTCAACAGCACCTCCTGCACCCTCTCCTGGGACAGGGTGAAAAACTGCGACGGCTACCGCATTTACCTCGTTAAAGACGGCGGACGGGAAATTCTCAAAACCCTCAATAACAATTCCACCGTCTCCTTTTGCAAAGAAGACCTCCGCCCGAACACGGACTACACCTTCCTTGTGCGCGCCTATGTCCTTGAGGACGGCAAAAAGTATTTCGGAAAGCCGAGCGAAGAATTGACGGTTAAAACAAAGCTTTCCGCGCCCTCATCGCTCAAGGCTCAAGCCGCCTCCCTCTCCTCGGTTACCGTATCGTGGAAAGCCGTTAAGGGTGCTGAAAAATATCAGCTCTTTATGTGCCCGACCGGAGAGTCTGCCTATAAAAAGCTTTGCGAAACGGACAAGCTGAGCTTCACCGCCGAAAATCTTTCCGGCATCACCGGCTATAAATTCCGCGTCAGGGCAAAGCGAAGCGATAACTCCTCCGCCCTTTCAAAGACCTATGTTTTTTACACCGTTCCGCAAAAGGTCACCGGCATTAAAACCTCGGCGCAAAGCGGCAGCCGCGTTAAGATAAGCTGGAAAAAGACCTCCCCCGTCTCGTGGTACAGCATTTACGCAACCGACAAAAAAACCGACAAGTGCAGATACATAGGAAAAACAACGGATACTTCCTACTCCTTTCAGGGTGACCGCAGCAAAAAGACCTATTACTTTTCTGTACGCCCCGTGATTGAAAACGACCGCCAGTCGCTCAGGGGAAGCTTTTCCGGTCGCTTCACCGGTACAACCGGAAAGCTCACCGTTTCCCTTGAAAAAAGCAAGCTTAGAAAAGGCGAGTACACCGACATGCTCGCGTCGAGCGCAGAAAAATATCTCCGCCTTTCCTCCTCGGACAGCGGCGTTATTAAAGCAGTCGGTAAAAAACAGGTTCGCGCCGTTTCAACAGGCACGGCGACCCTCACCGTAAGCGACGGAAAAACCGCCTCAAGGCTCAAGGTCACGGTTACCGCTCCGATTTTTAACTATATGTCCTGCGTCTATGACGTAACGAATGAAAAAATGATCTTCGGCAACAGAATGAATGACCGCTGCTATCCTGCAAGCATCACAAAGCTCATCACCGCCCTTGTTGCAACAAAGCACATGAGCCTGAACTCAACAATCACAGTCGGTAACGAGCTTAATATGGTTGAGCCGCTTTCAAGCACCTGCGGAATTCAGCGCGGCGAAAAGTTCCGGCTCGGAGATTTGCTTTACGGGCTTCTGCTCCCCTCCGGCGGAGACGCGGCGTACACCATCGCCGTCAACTGCGCACGCAAGGTTTCCGGCAATCCGAACATGGGCTATGTTGAAGCGAAGAACTACTTTGTTTCAATGATGAACAGCTATATGAAGTCAATTGGCGCAACGGGTACCCACTGCGTCAATCCACACGGCTACCCGGTATCGGGTCATTATTCAACAGTCCACGACCTGCTCCTGGTTGCGCGGCAGGTACTCAAAAATCCGACCCTCAGCAAGGTTACCTCAACCTACGGAAAATATGTCACCGCCCTGACCGGCAAGGGCAGATACTGGACAACCACCAACGGACTCATCGTTCCCTACGGCTCAAGATATTCACCCTACGCCCACGGAATGAAAACCGGTACCGTTGACGATTACTACACCGGAATAATCTCCGCCGCAACGAACAACAAGCATACAATTATTACTGTTGTCATCGGCTGCGAAAGCTACGGTGCCCGCTACACCGCCACACATAAGCTGTACAATTATTATTTGTAATAAAAAAACTATGAAAGGACTGCGATATGAAGTACATTTGGGAAAACCCTCAGATCATTAAGGAAAACAAGCAGGATGGTCACGCCCTTGCCCTGCCGCACAAGACCGCCGAATCGGCGACCGAAAGGAAAGCTTCACCGTTCAAAATTTCAATGAACGGCGAATGGAAGTTCCTTTGGGAAAAAGGTATTTGCGAAGCCCCCGTAGGCTCCACCGATAAGGATTTTGACGATTCCGCCTGGGAAACCATCACCGTTCCCGGAGTCTGGCAGCTTCAAAAGGACTACACCCAGCCCTATTATTACGCAAACTCCTATCCCAACTGCATCAGCACCGACAAGAAAAAAATCCCCTCAATCGACCATGCGGCGCAGGAAATAGGCGTCCACAGAACAACTGTCAATGTTCCGAAAGAGTGGCTCGACCGCGAAATTTTCCTTTTCTTCGGCGCGGCAAAGGCAGGACTTGAGGTCTTTGTGAACGGAAAAAGGGTCGGCTATTCGCAGGGATCAAACACGCCGCATGAGTTTGATGTAACAGAATACATCACCGAGGGCGAAAACCAAGTGACTGCCGTTGTTTACCGCTACACGGACGGAACCTACCTTGAGGATCAGGATATGTGGTTCTTCTCCGGCATCTACCGCGAGGTATATCTTTACAGCGAGCCAAAGGTCTGCCTGCGCGACTTCTATGTTACCACCGACCTTATCAACAACTATACCGACGCCGACCTCACCGTTGAAATGTTCCTTAACGACTATTCCGACGCAGGAAATTTTGCCGAGGTTGCCGCCGTGCTTTTCAAGGACGGAAAGGACATTGCCGTCGGCAGCAGCGAGCTTATCACAAGAGCCGGCGAAAACAAGCTTGTCTTCAAAAAGCGCGTCATGTCCCCCGCCCTCTGGTCAAGCGAAAAGCCTGAGCTTTATACCCTGCTTTTCAAAATCACCTGCGGCGAGGAAGTAACTTTCAAGACCGTAAGAATCGGCTTTAAGCAGGTTGAAATCGTCGGCGAAAAAATCCTCGTCAACGGTCAGCCGCTGCTTATCAGGGGTGTCAACCGCCACGATTACGACCCCGACTACGGCTGGGCAGTTCCGAGCGAAAGATACATTCAGGACCTTAATATAATGAAAAGGGCAAACATCAATGCAATCAGAACAAGCCACTATCCTAACGATCCTCAGTTTTATGACCTTTGCGATGAATACGGCTTCTGGGTCATGGACGAATGTGACCTTGAAACCCACGG
>JAEDIH010000153.1 GCA_016292575.1 Clostridiaceae bacterium
TCTCAATGCAAAGGTTGTCTGAGGAAAAAATGCCCCTGCCGTGCTTCGCTTTGATTGTGAGCGAGCCTGTTCCGGCAATGGTAAGGTCGTTTTCACCGCAGATTGCGGTCGGAAAGCTGCTTTGCGTTTGGTCTTCGCTTTCGTCCGGAACTTCGCTGTAATCAGTAATCTCGTTTTTTGAATCCTCAAAAAGAATAAGCTTTGTATCCCTGACGGATTCGGCAATGTAAAGCGGCGAGCCTCCGGAAAAGCTTATATTAACGCCGTTCAGATATAGTGTCACGCTCTCGCCCGGCTTTTTTGTGTCAACAACAATTCTGCCGTTCAAAAGCTTGCCCTTGAGCGAGTATGCGCCGCCCTTTGAAATTGTCAGAACCGAATTCTCAAACGAGGCTCCGCCGCCGTTGATGGTTGTATTCTCATTGTTGAGAATGATATAGGTGTTAATATCCAACGGCGACCTGATCTCATATGAGGTGGGAACGGCAACGGCTGTATCGGCGCTTATCGGGAAAGCGGTTGAAAGAGGAACTGCGCTTTCTTTTTCTTCTCCGCCGCTCCTGCACGCAGCAAACGAAACGGGCAAAAGCACAAGCAAAAGCACCAAAAAAAGAGCGTTGAATTTTCTACAGCTTTGCATAATATAACGAACTCCCGATCAAAGATTTTCTCCGTTTTCCGCAAGGCGGCAGCACATGATTTCAAGGTTGCCGTTCCTGCATCTGAGAGAGTCAATAAACTCCTTTTCCTCCTTTTCGCTTTTGAGTCGAATTTCATATTTCAGCTTGAAAAGGCTGCCCATGTTTGTTGTTTTAACGCTGAGTAGCTCGCAATAATCGGTGTATTTTTCAAAAATGTCATTGAAGGCAGCGGTGTAATTCAGGCTTTCCGGAATAACGACCGTCAACTCCTTTTTCCTTGCCGAGGCGCGCGCTCCGAGCTTCAGCGCCGAATAGACAAGCAGCAGCAAAAGCATTATGACCGCAAAAATTGCCGCAAAGGCAATGTAGCCCATACCGGTTGCAAGTCCTGCGGCAAGAGCGATGAAAATGGCGCCTATTTCCTTTGCCGTTCCGGGAATGCTGCGGAACCGGACAAGGCTGAAAGCACCCGCAACAGCAACGCCTGCACCGAGATTGCCGTTGACCATCATGATGATAATCTGCACCACGGCGGGCAGCAGCGCAAGGGTAACAACAAAGCCCGAGGAATACCTCTTTTCGGTTTTGATGTATACCAAGGCGACCGCAAGACCGATAAGCACCGAGGAAAGAAGACAGATGAAAAACGAATACGGTGTTATTGAAGAAGAAAGTACCGATTTAAAAATTGCAGGCATTTATAATTCCTCCGTTTTTTATTAATTAAGCAACGGTTCCTTAAACATCATTTCATATGCTTTTCCGTACTTTGAAAAGGCGCGCGGATAAATTTCAAGCCCGTCAAGCGCCGAAGAAAACCAGAGCGGAACCGAACCGAGAGTTTTCACTTCCATAACATAAAGTCCGCTGTCAAGCAGCCTCACTCCCTGCGAGCCGGTTGAAAGATCAAGCATCTGATTGCGGAAACGGATATTGCGGTCAAAGGTGACGCGGACGTTCCGATCCTCCGAGGAGAAATACGCCGTGCGATCGCAGAAAATTGAAACAGTCGGGCGCAGCGAACGGTAAAAGCCCATAAAATACGCAATCTCTCCGTAAACCTGAGTATCCGCGCGCGGAAAATTCCTGCGGCAAAGGAAGTCCACCGCTTCACCGTAGGTCATATTTATCCGCCGCTTATAAACAACGCCCTTGTACTTTTTTTTCAGCTCAACAAAAACATTGCTGTTTTCCTGCGGTATCCCGTATGAACGAAGGCGCAGCTTTTCCTTATAAACAGGTTTTTCCATCGAGGCGCGGATAAGACGGTAATCGGGGGTATCGAAGTAGAGGTTGCAAACTGTGCTTTCGCCGAACTCATCGGGAACAAGCTTTCCGTTTATGGCGGCAAGAAGCTTTTCCTTCTGTGTGCCGGTTATGACGTACTTTTTTTCGTAGCGTTCAAAAACTGATTGATACAGCGGCAAAAGCTCACTCCCTTTTTCGGCGTATTTTTTATATTACCACTTTGAAAACGAGCGATTTTGAGTCGGTGCTTTCCGCAGTTATCCTGCCCTTGTGCCTTTGCACAATCGCCTTTGCGATTGAAAGACCGATGCCGTAGCCGCCCGTTTCCCTCGAGCGCGAGGTATCCGCACGGTAAAAACGGTCGAAAAGGCGCGGCAGCTGCTCCTTGTCAACACCGTCGCAGTCATTATAAACGTCAAGGCAAACATTCTTTGATGTTTTATACAGCGTTACAATAACCTTTCCGTTCTCTGAAGCATACTTCACGGCATTGTCGCAAAGCAGGGAAACAAGCTGGCGCAGCTCGGCCTCGTTGCCCTTATACATGATATTTTCGGGAGCATTTACGGAAAAATCAAGTCCCCTCGCCTTTGCAATCGTTTCAAAGTTTGCGGCAGTATCCAAAACGGCCTCACTCAGATTGAAAAGCTCATGCTGAACCTCCTGCGTCGTTTCGTCAAGCTTTGAAAGCTCAACAAGGTTCTTGACAAGCACCGAAAGGCGCTGCGTCTGTTCCTTAATACTCGTCAGCCATTCGTTTTCGCCCTCGCAGATCTCAAGCACGTCAGCGTCTGCGGAAATGATTGCAAGCGGCGTTTTAAGCTCGTGTCCGGCGTCGGTAATGAACTGCTTCTGCTTTTCCATGCTTGTTTTAACGGGTTCCAAAGCTTTTTTGGAAAAACGGTAGACCGGCAGAATAAGCAGCAGAACAAAGCCCAGACCGACAAAGAACGAAACGGAAACAAGCGCTATCGACGACTCAAGCTCGCGCTGAAAATCAATGAAGATTATCATTGATTTTTGGGTATCCGAATCTTTGACATAGTAATAGCGGTATGAATCAATAACGCCGAAGCCCGGCTCCTTAGGATATATCTGAGAAGCAAACTCAAAAGCGTCGCGGTCGGTGACGGCAGCAATGTTTTCGGTTGAAATATAGGTGACAACATTGCCGTGAAGCTTCACAACAAAGTACCGCGTGGAATACGGCGTTTCAACATTAAGGTCTCCGTTTCCGAACGGATTCCAGAAATTGCTTACATAGTCGGAGATATTGACCGTTGTGCTTGGAAAGTGACCGTCGTTTTCGGCAAGCAGCAGCAGTGTACTCCTCAGATCGTAGTCGCGCTGATAGATATTGATGATATTGACTGCAAAAAGCTGCATAAAAACGATTGTTACCAAAGCAACAAAGGCAATCGAAACAAATTTCCTTTGAAGCTTTTTCAGCATTTGATTTCCTCCAGCGTATAGCCGACGCCTCGGGTGGCCTTGATTTCTATATTCGCCTTGAGCGAGGAAAGCTTTTTGCGCAGGTATGAAATATATACCCAGACAACGTTGATTTCCGCCTCGGTCTCATAGCCCCAGATGCGCTCCATGAACTGTTCGGTGGAAATGAGTCTGCCTGCGTTGTTCATGAGCATTTCAATCATCTGAAACTCCTTGTTGCCGAGCCTTATTGAGCCGGTTTCGGTTGAAAGCTCATAGGTTTCCCGGTTGAGCGAAAGATTGCCGAGCGTGAGAAGATTGGGCGAAAACTCGCTTTTTCTGCGCGTCATTGCCCGAATGCGCGCAAGCAGCTCACCGGTTGAAAACGGCTTTGTGAGATAGTCGTCCGCACCGCTGTCGAGTCCGATAATTTTATCTTCGGTCTGCGCCTTTGCGGTGAGAATGAGGACAGGAGTTGAAATTCCGTTTTTTCGCAGCTTTTTGAGCACGTCGATACCGTTCATTTTAGGCATCATGAGGTCAAGAATGATTCCGTCGTAATTTTCACTCATTCCGTAGTCATAAGCGTCCTCGCCGTTATAAACGGGATCTACCGAATAATTGTTATGCTTTAAAATTGCGCAAAGAGCCTTTGAAAGGTCCTTTTCGTCCTCCGCAAGAAGAAGCCTCATATGTTCATCCCTCCTGAAGTTACATACAGTTATTATAACTGTTATTTGTCTGCAAGGCAAGAACCAATCCGCCTTTTTTCAAACATTTTTTATCCTTATGTTGATATCTATAATAATAAGCCGACCTAAAATCAACATAAAGCTATTCCTGCAAATAACAAATGAAACCCGACGCTGCCAAACGGTGCGCCGGGTTCCATCTATTTGAAAGGAGAGGGGAGTGCGGTGGGGAGGAGGGGGCAGGTGAAAAAT
>JAEDIH010000018.1 GCA_016292575.1 Clostridiaceae bacterium
CAACCCAGAAGAAGATGATGTCATAGCCCGTTACAAGAACGCTTGTCGGGTAGTAATGAGCAAGCTCGGGAGTCTTATCAGGCCAGCCGAGAGTTGAAAACGGCCAGAGAGCCGAGGAAAACCAGGTGTCAAGAGTATCTGGATCCTGAGTGATGTTTTTGCTGCCGCACTTCGGGCAGGAGCAAAGATCCTCCCTTGAAACGCTGATTTCGCCGCAGTCGGAGCAGTACCAGGCAGGGATTCTGTGACCCCACCAAAGCTGACGGGAAATGCACCAGTCGCGAATGTTTTCCATCCAGTTGAAGTAGATTTTGTCAAAGCGTTCGGGAACAAACTTTGTTTTGCCCTCGCGGACAGCTTTGATTGCCGGCTCTGCAAGGGGCTTCATTTTAACGAACCACTGCTTTGAAACGCGCGGCTCAACGGCGGTGTGGCAGCGGTAGCAGGTTCCGACATCGTGCTTTGTCGGCTCAATCTTAACAAGTGCGCCGGCTTCTTTAAGGTCGCCAACAATAGCCTTGCGGCATTCCATGAGGCTCATGCCGGCGTATTTTCCGGCGTTTTCGTTCATAAAGCCGTCGTCGGTCATGACGTTGATCATCGGAAGCTTGCAGCGCAGACCGACCTCAAAGTCGTTCGGGTCGTGGCAGGGTGTAATTTTAACCGCGCCGGTACCCTTGTCCATTTTTGCGTAGGAATCGGCAACGATTGGTATCTCTCTGCCGATGACAGGGATAATTACGGTCTTTCCGACCATGTCCTTATATCTTTCATCGTCCGGGTGGACGGCAATTCCGGTATCGCCGGGAATGGTTTCCGGTCTTGTTGTTGCAATTTCGATTGAGCCGCTGCCGTCCGCAAACGGGTATTTAAAGTGCCAGAAGTTGCCGTCATGCTCTTCATATTCAACCTCTGCGTCCGAAATCGAGGTCTTGCAGTGGGTACACCAGTTGATGATTCTTTCGCCGCGATATATAAGACCTTTTTCATAAAGATTGCAGAAAACCTCGCGGACAGCCTTTGAGCAGCCCTCGTCAAGGGTAAAGCGTTCACGCTCCCAGTCGCAGGACGAGCCCATTTTCTTAAGCTGTTCAATAATTCTTCCGCCGTACTTTTTGCGCCAATCCCATGCTCTTTCAAGGAAGCCCTCGCGACCGATATCCTCCTTGGAAAGACCCTCCTCTTTCATTGCGGCAACGATTTTCGCCTCGGTTGCGATGGAGGCGTGGTCGGTACCGGGAAGCCAGAGGGTGTCGTAGCCTGCCATTCTGTGATAGCGGATAAGGATATCCTGAAGCGTGTTGTCAAGGGCGTGACCCATGTGGAGCTGACCGGTGATGTTCGGCGGGGGAATGACTATTGTATAGGGCTTTTTCTTTGAATCACATTCGGCGTGGAAATAGTTCCCTTTTAGCCATGAGTCATAGATGCGATCTTCAACCTCTTTCGGATCGTACTGCTTTGCAAGTTCTTTTGCCATTTTTATACCTCCGTGCAGGGCAGTCTTTGAGTGCAGACTGCCGAAAAATTATATTATTAATAAAAAAGAAAAATCCGTCCTGAAAAACAGGACGGAAAAAACCGCGGTACCACCTGAATTCGCCGCAAAAGCGGCGCACTCTCGTTCTTTAACGCAGAACAGACGCCGGGGTCTAATGGGCAAAAAGGTGCCGTTCTTCCCGGAGACCTGCAGACGACCTTCGCTTCCTCATCACGAAAACTTGCACCGACCGTTTCCTCTCTGAAGATCCGAAAAAAAGCTACTCCTTCTGCTTAATGTCAGAATATTTAAGATTAAAGCGATTGTATCACAAAACAAACGGAAGGTCAAGCTTTTTATTTTGTAATTTCACGTTTATCGGATACACCCAGAAGGTAGTCGATGCTGACTCTCCATAGCTTTGAAAGCTTGATGAGAACCGAGGTCGGAACATCGTTTTCACCGGTTTCATATTTTGAATAGCCGCTTTGCGACATTCCGAGATATGCCGCAACTTCGGTCTGATTCATGTCTGCGTCCTCGCGTGTGTCTTTCAAGCGTTGATACATACTGATCACCTCAAAAACAGTATGTCATAATCTGAAACAGAGTATTGACTTTTAATCTGTTTCAGATTAAAATATTCCTAAGGAGGTGAAAGAATGTCAGATTATAAAAGAATGTATCTTATACTGTTTAACGCAATTACCGACTCGCTAAAAGAAATTGAACTGAAGAACAGCGAAAAAGCGAAAATGATCTTAAGGTCGGCGCAGGAAAAGGCGGAAGAGATTTACATGAGCGATAATGTGTAAAACTTCCAAAAAAATTTCTTTGATAAAAGTAAGGCGCCGTATGATAATACTGCAAATGAGGGCAGGTGTGTGTTTGTTCGTCTGCTTTTTAAGTCTTGACTTTTCCTTTTGTATGCAGTAAAATACCACTCAGTCAGTTCGAGACCTTCCTGACTTGAACCGTCAAGGTTCTAAATCAAAACTAAAGGAGCAATCTAAAATGAAAACGTCAAGAAAAAAGGCGTCCCTGTACATTGCGCAGGCGGCGCTCATTGCGGCTATGTATGCCGCGCTCACACTCGCCCAACAGCTTATTCTGCCCGGTACCGCGTCGATGGCGGTGCAATATCGGGTCAGTGAGGCACTGATGATCCTCTGCCTGTTTTCCGAGGCGGCGGTTCCCGGTCTTACGCTCGGCTGCTTTTTGGCGAATTTTCTTTTTATGTCGGCTTTGCCGGTTGATATGATTTTCGGTTCCGTTGCAACTCTTTTGGCGGCGCTGTGTATGCGGGCTCTTCGCAAAGTATGTGTTAAGGGCTTTCCGATTCTTTCGTTTTTGATGCCTGTTGTTTTCAACGGACTTATCATCGGCGCGGAAATTGAAATTTTCTTCGTTGAGGGCAGTTTCCACTTCGGCAGCTTTTTCGCTCAGGGCTTTTGCGTTGCATTGGGTGAATTTGCGGTGATGTTTACCGCAGGCATTGCGCTTTATTTTGTGCTGAGAAAAAAGCTTGGCAAAAACGGGAACCTTTTCAAACGTTAAGTTTTTTGTAAGAAAGACGTAAGCGTGTCTTAAAACAATCTCTCTTTTGAAAGTCTATAATGTGTCCGTACTTTTAAAAGAGAGGTTTTTTATTATGAAACACATTATAAGAATTGCCGCGGTTGTTCTTGCCGCATTAATGATCTTTGCCGTTGTTGACCGCCTTCCGTCTGCCGTGAGCGAGCTTTCAGATATCGCCGTTTTGAATAAAGTTACAGCCGACGGTAAGTACTCAGGTCAGCTTGTCGTTGTCAACGAAAAGCATCGCTACCGCAATACGGGTGGGGAGCTTGTCAGTCTTTATGAAAACAAGACAGACTCTTTCTATGTAAGCACAACCGAAATTCAGCTTCAGCCGGTGGCAGTCAAACCCCTTTGCGATATGCTTGACGCTTTCAGAAACGAAACGGGACTAAAAAAGATAAACGTGATAAGCGGCTATCGAAGCATTGAAACTCAGCAGGAGATTTTTAAACAGAAAGCTAAGTTTTACGGCAGACTGTATGCAAAAAGCCATGTTCAAGCGCCGGGCTTCAGCGAGCACCACACAGGTCTTTGCGTTGACGTTTCAATTTTTAACGCAGAGGACGGAAGCTCAGAGGACTTTGACGGAAAAGGGGAGTATGACTGGTTTTTGAAAAACGCATGGAAATACGGCTTTGTTTTAAGATATCCCAAGGGCAAAGAAAAGATTACGGGCATATCGCATGAGCCGTGGCACTTCCGGTTTGTCGGAGTGCTCCATGCATATTACATGACGCAAAACAATCTTTGTCTTGAGGAATACGTCGAGCTTCTTCAAAGCAAAACAAAGAGCGAACCGCTGAAATTCAGGTGTGAAAACAAGACATACAAAGTTTGGCACAGCGAAAAAAAGCCGAAAGCCGCAGCTTTTTCCGGTGATAATTACAACGGATATATTATCTGGAAATAATTGACCTTGCTCCCCCGCGTGTGGTATAATCAAAAGAAATTCTATCTTTTAATTCTGCCCTCGGGGGTGTTTTTTTGTGAACAAAAAAGTTATGGTGGGAATGAGCGGCGGCGTTGACAGCGCCGTAAGCGCATATCTGCTTTTGAAAAACGGCTGGGAGCCGACCGGAGTCAACTGCCGCTTTTTTGATAACGGCGACGCATTCATTAGGGAAAAAACCTGCTGCTCGCTTGAGGATTCCAAGGATGCGCGCAGTGTTGCCTATAAGCTCGGCATACCGTTTTATGTTTTCAATTTTACCGATGATTTCAGAGAAAAGGTTATCGGAAAATTCATTGACGTTTATCAAAAAGGCGCAACGCCGAACCCCTGCATTGACTGCAACCGCTATCTCAAGTTTGATAAGCTGCTCAAAAGGGCGCTGGAGCTTGAGCATGACTATGTTGCAACCGGGCATTACGCAATTAATGAATTTGACGAAAGCAGCGGTCGCTTTCTTCTTAAAAAGGGTGTTGACGAAACAAAGGATCAAAGCTATGTGCTTTATACGCTCACGCAGTTTCAGCTTGCGCACACGCTTTTCCCGCTCGGAAAGCTGAGGAAAACCGAAGTCCGAGCCATTGCCGGGGAGCTGGGCTTTGTCAACGCAAAAAAGCATGACAGTCAGGACATCTGCTTTGTGCCGGACGGCGACTATGCCTCGTTCATTGAAAAGAGCCTCAATAAAACCTTTCCCTGCGGAGATTTTGTTGACCGCGACGGAAACGTTCTCGGAATGCACAAGGGAATAATACGCTACACAATAGGTCAGCGCAGGGGACTCGGACTTTCGCTCAAGGCGCCGCTTTATGTGCTTGAAAAGAATCCTGAAAATAACAGAGTGGTTCTTGCTCCGGAGGAGTACCTTTTTTCAAAAAGCCTTTATGCTTCGGATATCAATCTTATTGCCGCCGAAAAGCTTGAAAGACCTCTGCGGGTGAAAGCAAAGGTCAGATACAAGCAGGGCGAGCAATGGGCAACGGCAGAGCAGACCGACGATAACCGCCTGCACGTTGAATTTGATTTTCCGCAGCGCGCCTTTGCAAGGGGACAGGCAGTTGTGCTTTATGACGGCGACATTGTTGTCGGCGGAGGAACAATCGAGTAATTTTCGTATCATAAACAGGGTGATAAAATGTTAGTAAAAGTTAAACAATATACTGAAAACGAGCTTGAAAAGGCGGTTGAAATCTGGAATCGGGTTGTTGAGGACGGGCGTGCTTTTCCGCAGACTCAGCCGCTTTCAAGGGAGGAGGGCGCGGACTTTTTCTGCTCGCAGACATATACGGGTATTGCAAAAATTGAAGAGACAGGCGAAACTGTAGGGCTTTATATACTCCACCCGAACAACGTCGGTCGCTGCGGTCACATTGCAAACGCAAGCTTTGCCGTTGAAAAAAACGCCCGCGGACACCATGTCGGCGAGGCGCTTGTCAGAGACTGCCTTTTAAAAGGAAAAAAGCTCGGCTTTAAAATCTTGCAGTTCAATGCCGTTGTTGCCTCGAATACCGCAGCCCTTTCGCTTTATAAGAAGCTTGGTTTTAAAACGCTCGGAACTGTTCCGGGCGGATTTTTGAACATTGACGGAGTTTATGAGGACATAATTCTGCATTATATTGAGCTTTGATTATACTGTCACTGTAACAAACAAATCTTATACAGAAATGACAGAAATGACTAAAAGCGCAGGAAACAAAAGGGCTATCTTGTTGTTTTTTGACAAAAAAACAACATTCCTTTTGGTTAAAAGTTCGGTTGACAAATTATCTAAAATAGCGTATCATAGTGCCGATAATAGGCAGAAAGGATTTTTTCATGAGCGACTACCTCTCCCTTTCGGACGAGCAGCTTGCGACCCTTTGCAGGGATTGCGAGGACGAAAAAGCCTGGAACGAGCTTTCGCTTCGGTATCTGCGCGTGGCAAAGGCTGTTGCCTCCTCTTTTTCCGGCTCGGTGCTTGAAAGCGAGGATCTGGTGCAGGAGGGTATTTTGGGCTTTATTGCCGCCGTTTGGTCGTTCAATGAAAAAAATTCAGTAACTTTTGCAACCTATGCTTCCGTCTGCATCCGCAACCGTATGCTCTCCGCGCTCAAAACGCGCAATGCGCAAAAGCAGATTCCGCGTTCGCTTTTTGTTCCCATTGAGGAGGAAAGCGGTACGGCGGACAGCGCCCTCTCGCCCGAGGACGCGGTTGTTGCAAAAAATGAGGCCGCGCGCCTTTCCGCTCTTATCTCCTCAAAGCTTTCACCGCAGGAAAAAAAGGTCTTTTCCCTTTATCTTTGCAAAAACAGCTACAGCGAAATAGGGAAGCTTTGCGGTCTTTCACCCAAGGCGGTTGACGGAACGTTGCAGCGCGCACGCAAAAAGCTTCGCGGCGCACTGGAGGATCACTGAAAAAGGTAACTGCTGTTACATATATGCCCGATAGCTTAAAGAAGAGCGTTGATTTCAAAGGGGCGGTGCAATTCCGGCAAGGGCAATATTTTTAAGCGAGGTAATTCATCATGTACCAAGACAAGACAATCGTATGTAAAGAGTGCGGCAAGGAATTCGTTTTCACCGCAGGTGAGCAGGAATTCTATGCTGAAAAAGGCTTCCAGAACGAGCCTCAGCGCTGCAGAGAGTGCCGCTATGCCCGCAAGAATGCTGCCAAACCGGAACGCGAAATGTTTACCGCAACCTGCGCAAGCTGCGGCGGCGAGGCCAAGGTTCCCTTTAAGCCCACCGAAGGCAGAGATGTTTACTGCAGCGAATGCTTTGCAAAGATGAAGGAAGAGCAGGAATAATCCGTCGGAGGGTTATTCTTAAGGAACCTCTGATTAATCCGGTCTTACAATTCCCGGTTAATCTGCGGTTACTTTAACGGTCAAAGCGGTTTTGGCGGAAGATCTTACCATTTGTCAGCTTGACTTTGAAGATTTTTCGGCAAAGCCGCTTTGCGTCTTTTTGCGCTGTATTCAGCAGAAAGCGAGTAATAATATTGAGTTCGGTAATTGAAAAGGATATTCTTGCGCTTGAGGACAGGATAATAAAAATTGTATTCAGCGAGAGGAAACAAAAGGATTTTGAATATTCAAAAATCTCGGTTCGTCCGTTTCTTTCAAAAGGAAAAAGACTGTGGCAGCTTGAGCAGTTCAGGGGCGCGCAGGTGTTTCATAAAAATCTGAGCCTTGAGCAGCTTTTTCTGTGGCATGAGGAAACGGGAGAAAAGAATTTCCGTCAGGCGGCGCTGACCGCCGGCGGCGTGAATATCCATTACACGGTTTTTCCCGATAAAATCAAGCGCAGGGAAAGCAAAAACAGCTTTGCCGCAGAAGCAAAGGAGCATGACCGCGAAAAAACATATATCCTTAAAGAGGGTGAAAATATACCGGCGCTTGTGGATCTCGGTGTTTTTTCAAAGGATTTCAGAATAATAAAAAGTAAATATGACAAGTATAAGCAAATAAACCGCTTTGTTGAGCTTATTGACGACTGCTTTTCAAAAAGCAGGCTTTCCGATATAACCATACTCGACTTCGGCTGCGGAAAAAGCTATCTGACTTTTATTGTATACTATTATTTTACACAGATAAAAAAGGTGAAAGCAAAGGTTGTCGGCTTTGACCTTAAAAGGGACGTTGTTGAAAACTGCAACAAAATTGCAAAAAAATACGGCTATGATAACCTTGAATTCTTTGTCAATGACGTTACGAGCGACCGTGTTTTCACCGGCAGGGCAGACATGGTGATAACCCTCCATGCCTGCGACATTGCAACCGATTACGCGCTTTTTTATGCTGTTGAAAATCGCGTGAAGTACATTTTTTCCGTTCCGTGCTGCCAGCATGAGGTCAATTCACAGATTAAAAAGGGCGGCGATTTTGATCTGTTTCTTTCCCATGGACTTTTCAAGGAACGCTTTTGCGCCCTTTTTACGGATTCGCTGCGCGCGGAGATACTGGAGCGCTTCGGTTATGAAACGGACGTTATAGAGTTTGTTGATTTTGAACATTCGCCGAAAAATCTCATGCTGCGCTGCAAACTGAAAAAGGAAAAGGAACCTGAGCTTTCCGACCTTTTTGAACTTTGCAAAAAGTACGGAACAAATCCTACTCTTCTGAAACTTGCAAAAGCTTATCAGGAAAAACGGGTATGAATTTTGCTGACCTCTGCTTAAACGGATTTTGCTGTCTTTTATCGCAGGCAGACCGGATCCGCTTTTTGTAACAACAAAAAAGTAAAAAACTTTTCAAAAGCCCTTGACAAAATCGGAATATTGAATATAATAATGATAACGATTATCATTATTGAAAGGGAAACGGAGTTATGCTAAGAAGCAGTCGTCAGCGTGACGCAATTTTGACCTCTCTCCGATCAAGAAAAGATCACCCGACGGCC
This sequence comes from Clostridiaceae bacterium, assembly GCA_016292575.1. Lineage (GTDB taxonomy): Bacteria > Bacillota > Clostridia > Oscillospirales > Acutalibacteraceae > UBA6857. Next base: position 8,391 of record JAEDIH010000018.1, read on the forward strand.
GAACAGCTTTTCTTCGATCTCAAGAGCGAGTATCCTGCACTGAGCCTTGCAACGGTTTACCGTAACCTGAAAGTGCTTGAGGGTGAGGGCGAGCTCATCAAATTTCACACTGACTGCGGTGACCGCTTTGACGCGGACACCAGTGAGCATTATCACTTCATCTGTCAGTGCTGCAAAAAGATAATCGACCTCAGATCCGAGACGGGCGAAGGACTGTGCACGCTCTTCAAGGATTTTGAAGGTGAAATCCGCTCCTGTAATTTACAGCTTTTCGGAGTTTGCTCCGAGTGCAAAAAAGCAGTGAGTGATTCAATACAGCATATTTTATAAACTATGGAGGTTTTCAGAATGAAAAAGTATTATTGCCCTGTTTGCGGTTATGAGACCGATGATCCTACCGAAATCTGCCCCATCTGCAAAGCAAAGATGAAGGTACGCGAGGAGAACACAGTCTCGTGGGCTTCCGAGCACATCGTAGGCGTTGCCAAGGACGCTCCGGAAGAAATTCTTGAGGGTCTGCGCGCAAACTTTAACGGCGAATGCACCGAGGTCGGAATGTATCTTGCAATGGCAAGAGTTGCCCACAGAGAGGGCTATCCGGAGATTGGACTTTACTGGGAAAAGGCGGCTTATGAAGAGGCCGAGCACGCAGCAAAGTTTGCCGAGCTTCTCGGAGAAGTTATCACTGACAGCACCAAGAAGAACCTTGAAATGAGGGTTGCCGCAGAGAACGGCGCAACTCTCGGCAAGACCGAGCTTGCAAAGAAAGCAAAGGAACTCGGCCTTGACGCTATCCATGACACCGTTCATGAAATGGCTCGCGACGAAGCAAGACACGGCAAGGCTTTTGATGGCCTTCTCAACAGATATTTCAAATAATCACTTAAAATCACGGAGGAACGCAATATGAAACACGTTTGCCCCTGCGGCTATGTTTATGACCCCGAACTCGGCGATCCCGATAACGGCGTGGCTCCCGGCACTGCTTGGGAGGACGTTCCGGCAGACTGGGTCTGCCCCTGGTGCGGACTCGGCAAGGACGCATTTGAGGAAGAATAAGTAGCAAAGCAAAGTTAAAGCCTGTCGCTGAAAACGCGGCAGGCTTTTGAGTTGTATGCAAAGGCGAACGGCGGGTGTGAGCGGTTCGCCTTTGCTTTTTTAGCGGATTAATTAGTACCAAATCCAGCCAAAGAGAATAATTACAATAAGCAATTGAGCTAATGAAAGTTTAACATTAACCTTACAAGTATCTGTAACGGTGTTGCCAAACTCATCCGTAACGGTACAGGTGATTGTAGAGCTACCTGAGCCGCGTTTGGTCGCTGTTACCTTGCCGTTATCATCAACGGTTGCAACCTTGGTATTTGATGAAGAGTATTTGACAGTATATTTCACGCCCTCATCTGCATTAATTTGAGGCTTAAGCGTCGTTGATTTCTTGTAGTTCAATTCAATATCGCCGATTGAAACAGATTCTACGCCATTAGACTTAAGAACACTAACATCAAAATTTTCGTTATTCTTTGACGAGCCCTTAATATCAATTTTGCTGTCCTCTGCTACAACCTTTACTTCTCTAAAGCCTTCTTTGATTTCATAGACTTTTGGATTCATTTCGTCATGTTCAAAGATTTTTATCGATTCATCTTTTCCATTAATACCGTTGATGATAATGCTGTTACCTGAATAAGACAGAGAAACATCACATTTTGCTGTGCCTTCTAAAATAACGGTATTATACCCATTATCCTTTGAGCTAAGAGCTGTAGAATATTCCATATTATTGCCGATAACATAAACGCCATCATCACCTATTGCAATGCAATCAGCGTTTTTAGAGGATGCTGAGCCATAGATTTTATTTGTTTTGACAGATACATCCATATTATCATTATCTGATTCAAAATAATATGATTTGCTGTGATCAACTTCAAATACGAATTCAGCAGCTGCAGGGGTTCCGTCCGCTGTATCTCTTACAATTCTATGAACAGAAAGGATATCCATATCGCTTTGAAATTTTCCATCGATGATTGATATTGTTTCGCCGTTAGCATTTGTTACGGTTATGTTACCGTTTGCAACTATAGATACCTCATCATTTGTTTGATTATAACTGTATGAGTTATAACTGATTTTCATATCATTATTAGGACCGTCAATATCAATCTTGTCAAAAGCTGACATATCGTTATAAATTTCAAAGCCTACTGCATTTTCATTGCCATTTACAATGCAAGATGTATAACTTGAATTAACTTTAATAATTACATCTCTATAGGGATAACGATTATCATAAGCGGTAATACTGAAACTACCATCTGAATTTGTTTTACAATTTAGTGCTACTATTGCATGTCCAAAGCTATATGTATAATAACAGAAAAGGAAAGGCTCACCTTTCTGAGCAGTTGAAACGAGTTTTTTAAGACCAGGCGTCCATGATGAAGGATAATGATCTCTGTTGTAGGAAGACGAGGAATTTCTTATATAACCGATTTTCTGAGAAACCATATAATAATTGATAGCACTCATAATATTTTTATCGGTTGACGGAGATTTAACATCCCACATTGTCTTTGCTCCATTACCGAAGTTTTCATTAAATCCAATTTTATTCTGATAATCAAGAACCGCCGCTGCTGCCATTCCGTAGCATGATCCACCCCAACTGCTGTACATCAATTCTTGAACACTACTTATCGTTGAAGATGAAGAGCTGTCATATTTTTTGATATATGAGACAAGTTTATTATAATCAGACGGAGTCATATAATAATTACCGCCTGACCACGATGTTACAAAATTTGATTGTGAATTTGAAAATTTGAATCTGTTGCTCTGAGTAAATTCCGGCTGATTGCCTTTCCATACGGCGTAATACGTTGCATTAGTTGTGGGCTTCAATGTTGTAACTCCGTTTGTTGCTGAGCTTGAACTTGACCATCCGGAATATTCATATCCTTTTCTTGTAGGTATCGGTAAAAGAAAAGACCTTCCTTTTATGGTTAAAACCGATGTGGGAGTCACCGTGCCGACACCTGCATCTAATGTAGTTTTGACGGTGACCACATTGAATATATTCCTATTGTCATTATCATGCACTATCATATAATATGTGCCCGGTAATTTTGCTGCTTTTTTCAATGTAAACAAACCTTTTTCATTTGGCTTCAGTTCAACATAATCTGAGTTAGTTGGGCTTTGTTTTGAACCAAAATAATATGTTAACTTTTTGGTATTATCAGCAATATAATAATTGATTTCTTGTTTATCATCAGTGTTATTGGATCCCATACCTAAAATCAAAGGCTTGGTTACATCTTCAACTTTTTGAATTAATTCTGGGTATGCCCCATTTTTTAAACTCCAATAATCATCAAAATCAAATCCACTAAACGAGGCTGTATTTGAAAAGTCACTGATTTTTTTTAGCTTGTCTAAAATGCCATCATCGCCTTTTCCACGTCTGTATCCAACAGAATTTGAGCCATAATAACAATTTGTTATATCAGCCGAAGATATTTTAGGCGCACAACCCCAAAAAACTCCTGTGTTGATGTTCTCTGAAGAGCCAATATTTTCTCGCGTTATTTCAATACTTCCTCTATTATATGCATTATTAAGAGATGGCTTCTCAGACATACAAATACCAATCAATCCGCCAATATTGGCGGTATCCTCCGATGTAGCTGTAGCATCCCTAATGCTAATATTTCCAGTATTATATAAATTATTTAGCATACATATTTTATCATCCAAATCGCTATCACATAGTTGTATTAATCCACCCACGCTATAATATGTTAAGTCGCCGCTGACTTCGATGTTTCCCTCATTGCAAAGACTTAATTCACATGTATCTTTTATGTCTAACGGACTGCCCAAAACGCCGCCAATTGAACAATATCCAGAGGTTGTTTTTGGCATATCTGCATTGACAACCGATATGTCTCCATAGTTTTTAAGGCAAGAGTATTCGCCTATGTTTTCTGCCATCAAAATAGTTCCTGCGACACTTACACGATAGTGTGGATTAATAATTTTGATATCGCCATAGTTTTCTATAGTTCCTTCAGTAGTTGCGTAAACGGCTACGCCAGCAATTTCCGATGTTGAACAGGACTGTGAAAGATCAACAGTGATATTTCCATAATTAGCACAAGAATTTATTTTAATCTTAGCATAATTATCGCCTAAAATACCGCCGACCAAACACCCTAAGTATTTTGTCTCTTTAGCAATCGATTTTACATTGATATTTCCATAATTGTAGCAGTTGGAAATACTGCCTGAAATATTTCCAGGGTAATGTGATAGTATACCACCAACTTTATGAGTAGTGGAAGCAGTTGCATTAATCTCGCCATAATTTGTACAGTCGGTAATATCTAAGAAACGATTACTATAATATACAATACCCGAAGATTCAACTTTTCCATAATTATAACAATTCTGGATATATCCATCCATATGGAAAGCAATTCCAGCACCTGCTATATCACCATAATTGATGCAATTCCTAATTATATTGTATTTTGATGGGTTAGAGTCACTGCCAGACTTAGAAGGAGCTTCTCCAACAATGCCACCCGCAACACCAGCTAAAGTATTTGTATTTAGATTAACAAAAATATTATTAAAAGTGCAATTATATGATGCAACACCAACAATGCCGCCAAAGATGGCTTTTTGCATTAACCCTGAACTATATCCATTTTTTATTATACAATTTTCTATGGTGCTATTTGTGGCAGTTGCAGCAATAGTTCCATAAACTACCTTATTACTGTATTTGTATTCACCTTCATTAGAAACATTAATATTCACCTTGACGTTTTCAAAACTCAAATTCTTAATATTTGCATTTGAAATATGTGCGAAAAGTCCAAATGACTCAACGGAAGGTTTGCTATTGTTTATGGCATTTGTATCTTTGTCGAATGAAAGTGATTTAATCGAAAAGCCATTACCATCAAATGTACCGGAAAAATACTCATCATTGTCGTTCTCATAAAAGTATGATCCTTCTTTGGTTGCTTCTGCATATCTTTGCGAATCTCCTATAGGAGTCCAATTACTAATGCCGGATAAATCTATATCATTCATCAATATGTAATTGGCTGATAAGTTATTGTTGATTGAAATAAGATCATTAACTGTTTTGATTTCTATTAAATTGTTTGAGCCTGCCCCAAATGCAATCGTACCGGTAAACGAAACAGTACTGAAAATCAGCAATATTGCAAGCAGTAAGGATGTGAATTTTTTAGTTCTTTTCATTCCGTTTTATCCTTTCGATTTTATTTTTCGCGTGGATTATCCTTTCCGCCTTTCAACCCTCCTTAAAAATAAAAAAGTGTGTGCAAACCGAAGAATGCACACACGAAAAACACAAACTTCGTTTTGCTACCACACAAAAAACTTAATCTCAAATCCCACAATTAGAAGTTGCGAAAAAGGAAGCTTGCATTTTTACCTATAGTAAAAACACCAACTTCTTAAACGGGGACATTAAATTTTTGTGTGGTACCCACATTATACCAAATAAAAACAATAACTTCAAGAGATAACGGAAAAATTTATCGCGTATATATGCGCCGAAAAAAGCTTTCGGTGCGCATTGCGCCCTTATCACCCCGGTGAATCCCAGCTCACCGCGGTGAGCCGCGGCTCATTGGTAAAACGGTTAAAAGTCTGCTTTTAAGTGGACTTTTTTTTGTTTGTTTTTATCGTTGACTTGAATGCATTAATTGCGATACAATTATTGCTGTAATCATTTAAAGCGGTAATACTTGTGTATTCGGTATTATCCGTTTGAGGAGTTGTATAAAATGGACTACATAAACCGCGTCATTGATGACGTTAAAAAGAAAAATTCCGGCGAGCCTGAATTCATTCAGACCGTTACGGAGGTTCTCACTTCGCTTGCACCGTATGTTGAAAAGCACCCCGAGTTTGAAAAGGCCTCTCTGCTTGAAAGACTTGTTGAGCCGGAAAGGATTGTTTCTTTCCGTGTGTCATGGGTTGACGACAGCGGCAAGGTTCGTGTGAACCGCGGCTACAGAGTTCAGTTCAACGGCGCTATCGGACCTTATAAGGGCGGACTTCGTTTCCATCCGTCGGTATACCAGGGACTTGTTAAGTTCCTCGGCTTTGAGCAGACCTTTAAAAACAGCCTTACCGGTCTTCCCATCGGCGGAGCAAAGGGCGGCAGCGACTTTGACCCCCACGGAAAAAGCGACGCTGAAATCATGCGCTTTTGCCAGAGCTTCATGACCGAGCTTTACAAGCACATCGGTCCGGATATCGACGTTCCCGCAGGCGACATCGGCGTTGGCGAAAAAGAGATAGGCTACCTTTACGGCTGGTACCGCCGCGTTAAGGGCGTTTTTGAAAACGGCGTCCTCACCGGAAAGAGCATGTCATACGGCGGTTCTTACATCCGTCCGGAAGCAACAGGTTACGGCGCTGTTTACTACACCATTGAAATGCTCAAGCATTTCAACGATACCGTTGCAGGAAAGACAGTTGTTGTTTCAGGCTACGGCAATGTTTCCTGGGGCGCAATCAAAAAACTCACCGAACTTGGCGCAAAGGTTGTCACCATCTCCGGTTCTGACGGTTATATCCTTGACGAAGCCGGAATCAACACCGACGAAAAGATTGACTATCTCCTTAAAATCCGTGCCAGCTCGGATATCAAGCTTAAAGACTATGCCGAAAAATTCGGCGCAAAGTTCTTCCCCGGTGAAAAGCCCTGGGGCGTTAAGGCAGACATTGTTATGCCCTGCGCAACCCAGAACGAGGTCGGCCTTGAAGAGGCAAAGCAGATTGTCGCAAACGGAACGCAGTATTATGTTGAGGTTTCCAATATGCCGACAACCAACGAAGCTTTGGAATATCTCAAGAAAAACCTCAAGGGCGTTGCTCCTTCAAAGGCTGCAAACGCAGGCGGCGTTGCTGTTTCCGCACTTGAAATGAGCCAGAACTCCATGCGCTACACCTGGACTGCTGAGGAAGTTGACAAGAAGCTTTATGACATCATGAAGAACATTCACGACGAAAGCGCAAGAGCCGCCGAGGAAAACGGTCTCGGCTATGACCTTGTTGCCGGCGCAAACATTGCAGGCTTTGAAAAGGTTGCAAACGCAATGATGTTCCAGGGAATTATCTGAGCCGAGAATTTTCGCCCTTGTTAAACACAAAGTTAAACCGCACATCTGCTTTTTTCGGCAAATGTGCGGTTGTTTTGCTACTGAAGCTTCTGGAGCAGGGCGATTGCTTCGTCAAACTCCTTTTCCTCCCTTTTTTGGAAGAGGAAACGGAGAAGCGAGCCGTGGGCACCCTCCTTTTTTTCTTTGTCTTTATCCGAATCCTTAGACTTTTCTTTTGGTTTTTCCCTGTCTTTGCTCTTTTCCTTTTCGTGCTCTTTGACCCTTTCCTCCTCCTCGGAGTTCTTTTTGTCAAAGGCTTTTTTGACCGCCGCAAGGAACTGCTTCTGGGTGTAAACGCAAAGCCGGTCAACCTTAAGCTCATACGCAAGCTCCTCAAGCTGGCAGACCGTGTCGGCGCCGTATTCAAAGACCATGTTTCTGAATGTTTTCGGGGAAAAATAGTATATCTTTCCGCATAGATAGGAAAAAGCCTTTTTGGCGTCGTAGTAGCCCATCTGCATACGCATTTTAACAATTTCGGAATCAAAGTCGAACGACGCACCCAGATCGTCAATGTTATACGGTCTGATATAGACAATGTTGGAATTGAGGAAATCAAGGCTGTGATTCACGCCTTTGATTGTTGAAATGTCAACGACAACAAGGCGGTTGAAGCCGTGCTTTTTGAGCATTGCGACGGGCGTGTTGTCATAAACGCCGCCGTCAAGGAACTTTTCTCCCTCGGGACCGATGTTGTTTGCAAGGGGAATGTTTGACGAGGCAAGAAGATAGTCGATAAGCTGTCCCTCGGGAATTTCGTCAAGAAAAATTTCGCGCGCGGTCACGCCCTGAGTCATTTGAACGGTGACAAGACCGAACGGGATTTTTATTGCCCTGACCTTTTTCTCGTCAATATATTTTGAGATAAAGTCCTTGACAGGGGAGGCGTCGAAGCCGCCGTTGCGGACAACCTCCTTGAAAAGTACGCCCCAGTTTTTGGTGCTGAAAAGGTTTTCGGGGTCGGGCAGCGGCTCGGAAAAATTTACGCCCTTGTCAAGTGAAATATTGTTCCACAATTCGCTCGCCGCCTTAAAATCATCTGCGGCAATGAGAGCGCCGTTAACGGCGCCGATTGAAACGCCGGCGATTGCCTCAAAGCGGACTCCGATTTCACGCATGGCCTGCCAGGCGCCTATTTGATAAGCGCCCTTTCCGCCTCCGCCGGCAAGAACAAGACCAAACGGCTTCATTGAAAGCACTCCTTTTAATCAGATATGTATAATTCCTAAAAACAAAAACGGCGGCTGAAAATCAGCACAGCTTTGCAATAATGGAATTTGAAAGCAGAAAGCCCTTTTCAGTAAGGCTTATTTTTTTTTCGTCGATTTTGAGCAGCCCGTATTCTTGAAGCTTTCCTGCCTGTCTGAGTTTTTCCTCGGAAAACTTTTCGCCGAAACGGTTTTCATATTCATCGAAAACAAGCCCCCTTGAAAGCCGCAGAGCAAGCATTATGAACTCCTCTTTTGTTCCGCCCTCGCAGTCAAAAACAGGCGGCTCACTTTTCAAGAATGAGGCAAGGTCGCTTTTATAAAAGAAACGCTTTCCGCCCAGAAACGAGTGCGCCGAGGGACCGAGACCGAGATATTCTCCGCAAAGCCAGTATTTGTTGTTGTTCCTGCTTTGAAAACTCGGACGGGCAAAGTTTGAAATTTCGTAATGCTCAAAGCCGCTTTCCCTGAGCCGTTCGCACGTTTGAAGATACATATCGCACACTGCGTCCTCATCGGGCAGGGGGAGAAAGTCCTTTTCGGCGTAAAGCGGCGTACCGTCTTCAATTTTCAGCATATAGGCACTGACGTGCTTGCAGCCGGAGGAAACAATAAAATCAAGACTTTCCTCAAGGCTTTCTGCGGTTTGAAAGGGAAGACCCAGTATAAGGTCAAGCGAAACGTTTTCAAGGCCGTTTTTTTTGCAAAGCTCAAGCGCATATCTTACCTGCTTGCAGTCAGAGCCCCGGCCGACTGCCTGCCGCTCCTTTGTTACCGCGGACTGAACGCCCATTGAAATGCGGTTAACGCCGACTTTTTTCAAAAAAGAGAACAGTTCTTTGCTTGCAGAGGACGGATTTATCTCAACCGTGATTTCACAGTCAGGTGAGAGGAAAAAGCTTTTGCGTACCTCGCAGAGCAATTTAAAAAGCCTTTCTCCGCCAAAGACGGACGGTGTTCCGCCGCCTAAATAGACCGAGTCAAAGCAGAGCTTTTCCTTTTCGCTCCATGCTTTTATGTGTGAAAGCATGGAAAGAAGATATTCGTCCTTTGTCCTTTCCTCTGCAAAGAATGAGTAAAACGAGCAGTATTTGCACTTTGAAAGGCAGAACGGAATGTGAATATAAAGACCTTTCACTTTTATTTTTCCTCAAGCTTGAGCACTGCCATGAATGCCTCCTGCGGAACCTCAACCGTTCCGAATTGGCGCATACGCTTTTTACCCTCTTTCTGCTTTTCAAGCAGCTTTTTCTTTCGGGTAATATCGCCGCCGTAGCACTTTGCAAGAACGTCCTTGCGCATGGCCTTGACCGTTTCGCGGGCGATGACCTTGCTTCCGATGGCAACCTGAATGGGAATTTCAAACATTTGTCTCGGAATGGTTTCCTTGAGTCTTTCGGCAATTCTTCTTGCGCGCGCCATTGCTTTGTCGGAATGGATAATAAAGCTGAGGGCGTCAATGGTGTCGCCGTTGAGCAGAACGTCAACCTTTTGAAGATTTGAGCGCTCATAGCGTGAAATTTCGTAATCGAACGAGGCGTAGCCGCGCGTTCTGGACTTGAGAACGTCAAAGAAGTCATAGATAATCTCGTTGAGCGGAAGCTCATAGTGGATATCGACTCTGTCCTTTGCAAGATAGGTCATGTCCTTGAAAACGCCGCGCCTGTCCTGGCAGAGATCCATGATTGCACCCACATAATCCGGCGGAGAATAGATATGCGCGTTGGTAATCGGTTCCTCGGAAAAGTCGATATCGCCCGGATCGGGGTAATGAGTCGGGTTGTCCACCTCAACAACCGAGCCGTCGCGCAGGTGAATTTTATAAACAACGCTCGGAACGGTTGTAACAAGGTCAAGGTTATATTCCCTTTCAAGTCTTTCCTGAATAATCTCAAGGTGCAAAAGGCCGAGGAAGCCGCAGCGGAAGCCGAAGCCGAGCGCGCCCGAGGTCTCCGGCTCATAGGAGAGGGAGGCGTCGTTGAGCTGCAGCTTTTCAAGAGCGTCGCGCAGCGCTTCATAATCTGCGCCGTCCGCAGGATACACGCCGCAGAAAACCATCGGGTTCACCTTGCGGTAGCCGGGGAGGGCTTCGGTTGCCGGAAATTCAAGCTTTGTCACCGTATCGCCCACTTTGGCGTCACGGACGGTTTTGATTGAAGCGGTAATGTAGCCGACCTCTCCGGCGCAAAGCATTTCGCACGGCTCCATGCCGGTTGCTCTCATATAGCCGACCTCAACAACGTTGAACTGAGCCTGAGTTGCCATCATCTTCATTGTTTCGCCGGCTTTGAGTGTTCCCTCCATGACCCTGACATAGACGATAACGCCCTTGTAGTTATCATAGACAGAGTCGAAAATGAGGGCGCGAAGCGGTGCATTGTCGTTCGCTTCGGGTGCCGGTATATCCTCAACAATGCGTTCAAGAACCTCCTCAACGTTTTCGCCCGTTTTTGCGGAGACGCGCGGAGCGTTTGAGCAGTCAAGACCTATTACGTCCTCAACCTCGGCGGCAACGTGCTCGGGGTCTGCGGCGGGCAGGTCAATTTTATTTATTACGGGAACAAGCTCAAGATTATGGTCAAGAGCAAGATAGGTGTTGGCAAGGGTCTGCGCCTCAATACCCTGCGAAGCGTCAATGACCAGCAGCGCACCCTCGCACGCGGCAAGCGAACGCGAAACCTCATAATTGAAGTCAACGTGACCCGGAGTGTCAATGAGATTGAGTTCATATGTTTTTCCGTTTTTCGCCTTGTAATCAAGCTTTACGGCGTGGGATTTAATGGTAATTCCTCTTTCGCGCTCAAGATCCATGTCGTCGAGCAGCTGCTCGGTCATGTCTCTTTTTGCAACGGAATCGGTAAGCTCCAACAGCCTGTCGGCAAGAGTTGATTTGCCGTGGTCAATATGAGCGATGATAGAAAAATTCCTGATGTTTTCTTTAGGCGCTGCCAAATGTATCACCTCAAATAAATAATCAATATATTTTATCACAATAAAAACGATTTGGCAAGATTTTTCGTTGTTAACCCAACAGCATGTAAAAAATCGTTAACAAAAAGTTAAAATTTTTTGCCCTAATACCTTGAAAACAGATAATAGATATGGTATAGTATAGAAGTACATAGTCTACTGCTTTAGTAGGTTATAAAAACAAAAGCGCTGCGGGAACATCCGCGCCGGAAAGCAATGCAAGGAGGTTTAAATTAATGGCTTTTTCAGATATCGGAGTTTGGCTCGGCGATATGGTTTTCAAGGGCTTTGAGCACTTCACCGCCGTTGCCGCCGAGACTCAGGAGAAAACTC
>JAEDIH010000154.1 GCA_016292575.1 Clostridiaceae bacterium
AAGTCAACATAGGCCTCATCAACAACAACAACATTATCGGGGTTTGAAGCGACTATCCTTTCGATATCGGCTTTTGAAAGCGCAATACCGGTCGGCGCATTCGGATTTGCGATAAAGATGGTCTTGTTTATGCCGATATAGTCATTTATATCAATCGAAAAATCATCTTTCAGCGGTATTTCTTCATAAGGAATATTGTTCAATTCTGCAAAAACCGGGTAAAAGCCGTATGTAATATTCGGAAACACGGCCGGGTGCTCGCAGTCGCAGAAAGCCATGAATGCAAAATTGAGTATTTCGTCCGAACCGTTTGTGAAAAGCAGGTTATCCTTTTCAACGCCGAAGCTTTCTGCGGCTGTCCTGACCAAAGCTTGGCACTCGGGGTCTGAATATAGCTGACAGTCGCCTGTCGCCTCCCTTGCAAGCCTTTGCGCAAGCGGCGAGGGAGGAAAAGGAGACTCGTTTGTATTAAGCTTCAGATATTTCCTCTCCTGCGGCTGTTCGCCCGGAGTATAGGGTGTGAGCGAGGAATATTTATTGCTTAAAAATCTGCTCATTGCTTTTTCTCCGTTCTTATGACAGCACTCTTTGCGTGAGCGGTGAGTCCCTCTTTGTTTGCAAAGTAAGCAACATCGGCGGCAACTTTTGAGAGAGCCTCTTTTGTGTAATAGGTGTATTGTGTTTTCTTAACAAAATCATCAACCGAAAGAGGGCTTGAGAATTTTGCCGTTCCGCTTGTGGGAAGGGTGTGATTGGGGCCGGCGAAGTAGTCTCCCAGTGCCTCCGGGCAGTTTCTGCCCATGAAGATTGAACCTGCGTGGCGAATACTGTCAAGGTAATCGAAAGGCTCATCAACGCAAAGCTCAAGATGCTCGGGGGCTATTTCATTAGCAATTTCTATTGCCCTTTCAAGAGTGTCGGCAACAATAATCTTTCCGTTATCGTCAATTGAAGCTCTTGCAATTTCGGCTCTTTCAAGGAGCGGAATCTGTCGCTCAAGCTCGGCTGATACCGCCGCGGCGAGGTCTTCGCTGTCCGTGACGAGAACCGCAGAAGCCAGCTTGTCGTGCTCCGCCTGGGAAAGAAGATCCGCCGCCGCATACGCAGGGTCGGTTTTTGAGTCGGCAACAATCAGAATTTCGCTCGGTCCGGCTATCATGTCGATTGAAACCTTGCCGAACACCTGCTTTTTGGCTTCGGCAACAAACGCGTTGCCGGGGCCGACAATTTTATCAACCTTAGGTATGGTTTCGGTTCCGTAGGCAAGAGCGGCAATAGCCTGAGCACCTCCGACCTTAAAAATCCTGTCAACACCGGCAACAGAGGCGGCAGCGAGAATAACCGGGTTGATTTTTCCCTCTGCATTAGGCGGAGTGACGATAACAACCTCCCTGACGCCGGCAAGCTTTGCGGGAATTGAATCCATGAGAACCGTTGACGGGTAAGCCGCTGTTCCGCCGGGAACATAAAGACCTGCCCTGTCAACGGGAATAATCTTCTGACCTATTATGATGCCTTTTTCATCATTAATAATGAAGCTGTTTCTCTTCTGCTTTTCGTGGAATTTCTTAATGTTATTCGCAGCAGCTTGAAGAATTTCAAGAAATTCCGGTTCAACCGAGGAAACAGCCTCGTTTATCTCCTCCTCACTGACAACGAGAGAGGAGAGATTTGCCTTGTCAAATTTTTTGCAATAATCAAAAAGCGCCTTGTCTTTGTTCTTTTTAACATTATCTATAATTTCCGCGACGATGCCTTCGACGTTCATTTTCGGCATCGACCTTGCGAAGATATCTTCATTCTTAACTTCGCCGTATTTAAGAATTTTGATCATTTCATTTCCTCCACTGCTTTCGACAGCCCTGTCTGCACCTTTTCAATCTGCTTGCCTTTAAACTTGAATGACGCCTTGTTGGCGATAAGCCTTGCGCTTATCGGGCAGATGTCTTCAATAACCTCAAGATTGTTTTCGCGAAGCGTTGTACCTGTTTCAACTATATCAGCGATTACATCGGAAAGACCTAAAACGGGCGCTATTTCTATTGAACCGTTGAGGTGGATAACGTCAATATCTCTGCCCTTTGCGCGATAGTGTTTTTTTGCTATGGCGGAAAACTTTGTTGCAACGCGAAGCGTACCCAGTCCGTCGTCCTTAAAGCCCTTAGGCGCGGCGATTGCCATTTTGCACTTGCCTTTTTTCAGGTCGAGAAGCTCATAAACATCAGGCTCGTATTCAAGAAGAATATCCTTGCCCACTACGCCGATGTCGGCCGCTCCCCTTTCAACATATATTGCAACGTCTGAGGGCTTGACCCAAAAATAGCGCACGCCCTTTTCGGGATTTTCAAAAATCAGCTTTCTGTTAGGCTCAAGAATACTCGGACACTCAAAGCCCGCCTGAGCGAACATTGTGTATACCCATTCGCCGAGCCTGCCTTTCGGCAGAGCGATATTGATGAAGCCGTCAGCCTCGTTTTTATCGGCGCCGAGGTCAATTCTGTCAAGAGCGTCTGTGTAGACCGCAAAACCGATTGCGCAGGATTTTCTCCTGAGCTTTTTCATCAGTCTGTCATATTGACCGCCCGAGAGAACATCTGTAGGCACATCGGGCAAAAAGCCCTTGAAAAAAATTCCGTTATAATAATTAACATCGCCCGTAAGAGAAAAGTCGATATTAAGAGCACACGGCAGTTTTTGAGAAACAAGCTTTTCTGTAACAGAACAGAACGAGGAGCAGTCAATACCCGAGAAAGCCATAAGCTCCTTGAACTTTTTCATAACGTCCTCTGCGCCGCCGTGAAGAGACATAAGCGAAAGAAGCAGCGAAGCGGCGCTCCTGTTTTCGCAGTCCTCAAGAAGCTTTTTTGCCTCATGAAGATTTTTTTCGCTCACGGCTTTGAAAAGACCGGTCTGATTTTCTGCGCTCAGAGACAGCTTGTCAATAACCTGCTTTAAAACATCGAGGTCTGAAATGACGAGCACGGCATCTTTTGAAAGCACGCTCAGGCTTTCACACGCAAGCATCACGACCTCACATATTTCGGCTTCGCCGACCTTTCCGAAGCACTCAACGCCCGTCTGCATAATTTCTTTGAAAGAGCCTGTGCTTTTGGAAACACGATAGACGTTTTCGTTATAGAAAAGCTTTTGCGTCTCAAGCGGCTTATCAACGCTGTTTTTTATTATTGAGAGAGTGACGTCGGGTTTGAGCGCCATGAGCTTTCCGCCGATATCGTTGAAGGTAATGACATTGTCTGAGACAAGGAAGTCCTTGTTGTCGGCATAAAGGTCATATTCCTCAAATTTGCTCATTCTGTACGGCGAGAATTTTTTAGACAGATACAGCTCCCGCAGAGAAAAAATTATTTTTTCGCTTTGCTGCATAACTTTATCATTTATTATCATTTTCAGTCTCCGTCTCTTTCATCTTGTCAATGGCGGCTCTGTAACCGTTTGAGCCGTAGTTCAGCGCGCGGTTCACACGGCTGATGGTTGCTGTGCTGACCTTAACCGCCTCCGATATTTTCTGATAGCTGTAGCCCTTATCAAGAAGCAAAGCCGTGTCAAGGCGCTGAGCCATATCCTGAATTTCCTTAATTGTGCAAAGATCTTCAAAAAAAGCGCGGCACTCCTCCGGAGTGTTGATATCGGCTATTACACTGTAGAGACGCTGAACTGAATCGTTATGATAATTTGGCATAGCAAGTACCCCTTTTCTTTAATACTTTATCATATTATCACGTTAGGGCGGAAAAGTCAAGAAAAGAGCCGGCAATTTGCTCATTTTTATAAGATGTTTTGTTTGAGCTTCTTTTGTCGCAGGGAAGGTATTTGGAGGTTACAAAAGGAGAATGGTCCCCTACGCGTAACCACCAAACAAACCGACATCATAACAGAAAAACCAACCTCCGAAGAATGTCGCTCTTTTATGAGAGAAAATTCTTCGGAGGTAATTCTATTTGTAGTGACGAGGGGTTGTTTGGGGGTTACCGTTCCTCTTACATAACCGGTAAAAAGCTCATTTTTTTCTGAACAACACTTCTTTAATAACACCCTTTGGATCTTTTATCAGCAGAATAACCAGCCAGATTATAAGTCCGAGTGCCACAACAGACAATCCAAGAAACGAATCGTTCAACATATCCGCGGGCGCAGGCGTAAAGCAAGCCGCTTTGTTTTCGGCATATTCGGCAATAAAGTCTGCAAACCACATCAAAG
>JAEDIH010000155.1 GCA_016292575.1 Clostridiaceae bacterium
AAAAGACAAAAAATAAAAGGAAATTAAGCCTAACCTCTTGCTATTTTCATTGAAATTTGCGATAATATATTGAATAATTACAGAATTAAAAGGGGGATTTTCTTTTGGACGAGAAAAAGGCTCTTGCAGAACTTCTTTTTCCAAACGTTACTCAAACGCCCGACGACCTTGAAAAGCTTTTTCCGCCGCGCAACCTTCCCGAGGGCGCGCGCGTAACAAGGTTCGCTCCGAGTCCTACGGGCTTTCTTCATATCGGCGGTCTTTTCGCCGCTCTTATCTCAAAGCTCAACGCACAGATGACAAACGGCATTTTCATGCTGAGAATTGAGGATACCGACAAAAAGCGCGAGATTGAGGACGGCGTTTCCGAAATTATCAGAGGTCTTGAAGCCTTTGGCGTAACTCCCGACGAGGGCGTCATGGGCTTCAATAAGGAACAGGGTAATTACGGTCCCTATACCCAAAGCAAACGCGCCGGCATCTATCACGTTATTGCAAAGTCGCTCGTTGAAAAGGGCTTTGCTTACCCCTGCTTCTGCACGGAGGACGAGCTTTCCGCCCTCAGGGAACAGCAGGAAAAGGAGGGTGCGCTCATCAAGGGCTATTTCGGAAAATGGGCAAAATGCAGTAAGCTCACCTTTGAACAGCAGAAAAAGCTCATTGAGCAGGGCAAGCCCTATACGCTCAGACTCCGCTCCCCCGGAACCGAGGACAAGCGCATCACCTTTGTTGACCTCATCAAAGGCAAAATAGAAATGCCCGAAAACATTCAGGATATCGTCCTTTTAAAGACCGATTCCATTCCCACCTATCACTTTGCCCACGCGGTTGACGACCACTTCATGAGAACAACCCACGTCACCCGCGGCGATGAATGGATCTCCTCCGTTCCCACTCATATCCAGCTTTTCTCCGTCTGCGGCTTCAAGGCGCCGAAATATGCGCATATCTCCCCGATAATGAAAGAGGAAAACGGCTCAAAGCGCAAGCTTTCAAAGCGCAAGGATCCTGAAGCGGCAGTAACCTATTACGCCGAGGAGGGCTTTCCGAAGGAGAGCGTGCTCGAATATCTCCTTACACTTGCAAACTCTAACTTTGAGGACTGGCGCAGGGCAAACCCGGACGCCGACTGCTCCGAGTTCCCGTTCAATCTTAAAAAGATGAGCGTTTCCGGCGCACTGTTTGACCTGACAAAGCTTACCGATGTGAGCAAGAACGTCATTTCAAAAATGAGCGCCGAAAAGGTTCTTACCTATGCCCTTGACTGGGCAAAAAATTACGATGAAAAGCTCTTTTCCCTGCTTTCAAAGGACAAGGCTTACTCAAAGGCTGTTTTCTCCATTGACAGAGGCACCGCAAAGCCGAGAAAGGATATTGCAAAGTTCAGCGAGATAGGTGCTTATGTTTCCTATTTCTTTGACGAGGAGTTTGACACCGACCTTTCAGAGCTTCCGCAAAATCTTTCAAAGGAAACGGTAATAAAAATCCTTGAAGCTTATGCTGCGTCCTATGAGCAGGCAAAGGATAATAACGAATGGTTCGCTCATATGAAAGAGCTTTGCGAGCCACTCGGCTTTACTCCGAACGTCAAGGAATATAAAAAGAACCCCGAGCTGTACCTCGGTCATGTGGGCGATGTTTCGTCTGTTGTCCGCGTTGCCGTTACCGGAAGAAAAAATACGCCCGACCTTTTTTCAATCATGACCGTCCTCGGAAAGGAAAGGGTACTAAACAGACTCAATGCCGCGATCAAAAAGCTTTCCTGACCGCGCACGAAAGGATAATGAACAATGGAAGACTACACTGCACCGTCAAATTTTATTCATGATTTTATTGACGAAGACCTCAAAAACGGCGTTTATGACCACGTTCAGACCCGTTTTCCACCCGAGCCGAACGGATATCTTCATATCGGTCACGCAAAGGCAATTCAGATAAACTTCAGCATTGCCAAAAAGTACGGCGGAAAATGCAACCTCCGTCTTGACGACACCAACCCCTCAAAAGAGGATACCGAGTATGTTGACGCCATAATGGAGGATATTAAGTGGCTCGGCTATCAGTGGGATGAGGTTCTCTATGCTTCAAGCTACTTTGACTTCATTCACGAATGTGCCGTTGAGCTTATCAAAAGAGGAAAAGCCTATGTCTGCGACCTTTCCGCCGAGGAAATCAGCAAGTCCCGAGGCACCCTCACCGAGCCGGGTACGGAAAGCCCCTACAGAAACCGCAGTATTGAGGAAAACCTTGACCTTTTCAGCCGCATGACTGCCGGCGAATTTCCGGACGGAGCAAGGGTTCTGCGCGCAAAAATTGACATGGCCTCGCCCAACATGAATATGCGCGACCCCGTCATCTACCGCATTGCCCACGTTACCCACCACCAGACCGGCGACAAGTGGTGCGTCTATCCGCTCTATGACTTTGCCCATCCGCTTTCGGACACAAGGGAGGGCGTTACTCACTCGCTTTGCTCGCTTGAATTTGAAAACCACCGTCCGCTTTACGACTGGTTTTTGCGCGAGCTTGACCTCCCCCACCCCTCAAGGCAGATTGAGTTTGCCCGGCTCAACCTCAACTACTGCCTGACAAGCAAGCGCAAATGTCTGCAGCTTGTTAAGGAGGGCATTGTTGACGGCTGGAACGACCCGAGAATGGCAACCATTTGCGGAATGAGAAGGCGCGGCTATACCCCGGCGGCAATCCGCGATTTCATTGACCGCGTCGGCGTTTCAAAGGCATACTCCGTTGTTGACTTCGGTCTGCTTGAAGCCTGCGTCAGGGACGACCTCAACAAAAATGCACCGAGGGCAATGGCGGTTCTCCGTCCGCTCAAGGTCATTATTGACAACTATCCCGAGGGCGTTCAGGAGGAAATTGAGCTTCCCGTCAACCAGGACAGACCCGAAATGGGAACAAGGAAAACCGTTTTCACAAGGGAAATCTTTGTTGAAAAGGAGGACTTCATGATTGAGCCGCCGAAGAAGTATTTCCGCCTCTTCCCCGGAAACGAGGTCAGGCTCAGGGGCGCATACTTTGTAAAATGCGTCGGCTTCGATGCCGACGAAAACGGCGAGGTCACCGCAGTCCACTGCACCTACGACCCCGAAAGCAAGGGCGGAAATTCGCCCGACGGAAGGAAGGTCAAGGGTACCCTCCACTGGGTCAGCGACCACAGCACCGAGTTTGAAGCAAGGCTCTATGACCGCCTGTTCAACGTTCCGAACCCCTCGGACGAATCAAAGGGCAGCTTTAAAAACAACCTTAATCCCGAATCGCTCGTTGTTCTGAACGGCTGCCGCCTTGAAGGCTCGATAAAAGACCTTAAGCCCGGCGACACCTTCCAGTTCATGAGACAAGGCTATTTCTGCGTTGACACGTCTTCAAGCGAGGCTCACCTTGTTTTTAACCGCACCGTTGCTCTCAACTCCTCTTGGAAATAACAAGTTTTCGCCGGTACCGTTCGGCACCGGCGGAATCATAAAAATGAAAGGAAGCATTGATATGAAAACAGCATACAGAATTGTTACTCCGATTCTTGCACTCGGAGGAATTGCACTCGGAATTTTCCTCAAGCTGTTCTCCTTTGTTGTGGGAAATTCCGACGACACCATCAACAACCTCATCTCCGCCGTTTCACAGCTTTCAAGCGGAAAGTTTTCAACCAACTATTCATACTCTCTTTTTGAGCTTATAAAAATGGCGTCAACCTCAACGACGCCCCAGACGACCGGCGAGGACGCAAAAAGCTTTACCGAGGTTGCAAGCGCAATCATGCCGAACATCTATGCCTTTGCCGCCCTGTTTGCGGTAATGCTTGTTATACTTATTGCAATTACGGTTGTTGCCGCCTGCGCAAACACGAAGAAAAAGCGCAACGTCTCGTTCTTCCTTTGCGGCTTCGGTCTTGCGGTTTCAATCGCCTGCATCTTTGTTTCAAACGGTGCTTTTGCAAAAATCACCGAGGGCGACGTCAACCTCACCGACCTTGTTTCGCTCTTTTCGGACAACACCCTCGTTACCCTTGCCACAGCAATCCTGACGGTCAAGAGTGCCTCGCTTTCCGCAGGCTTCCACAGCGTTTTCGGAATCTATCTTCTCATCATAATCTGGACGATTCTTTCCAATATGCTCATAAGCACGCCGATTCATTCAACCAAAACCCACAAGAGAAAAAAGCCGATGAGAA
>JAEDIH010000156.1 GCA_016292575.1 Clostridiaceae bacterium
AGAACGCCGTTTTCCTTTTTCATGATAACCTTGGGTCTGGATACCTGAAATTCATAGCCCTGGCGGCGCATTGTTTCAATAAGAATGGAAAGGTGAAGCTCGCCTCTGCCGCTGACCTTGAAGGTGTCGGTGGTGTCGGTTTCCTCAACGCGCATGCTTACGTTGGTTTCAACCTCCTTGAAAAGGCGGTCGCGCAAATTGCGCGAGGTTACAAACTTGCCCTCCTGACCTGCAAAGGGGCTGTTGTTAACGATAAAGTTCATTGAAATTGTAGGCTCATCAATTTTGACGAAGGGGAGCGGCTCAAGGTGAAGAGGGTCGCAGGCGGTTTCGCCGATGTTGAGGTCGGCAATGCCGGATACGCAGACAAGGTCGCCGAGCGAGGCCTCCTCAACCTCAACCCTTTTGAGACCTTCAAACTGATAAAGCTTTGATACCTTAACGTTTTCCCGTTCGCCGTCAGTCTTGCAGAGGACAACCTGCTCGTTGCGCTTGATGCGACCCCTTTCAACTCTTCCTACGCCTATTCTGCCGATGTAATCATCGTAATCAAGGCTTGAGAAAAGAATTTGAAGCGGACCGTTCATATCGCCCTTAGGCGGATCGATGTTTTCAAGAATTGAGTCAAAAAGCGGACGCATATCGCCCTCGCGGACAGTGGGATCAAGCGAGGAATAGCCGTCCTTTGCCGAAGCGTAAACCACAGGAAAGTCGAGCTGATTCTCCTGCGCTCCAAGCTCGATGAAAAGGTCAAGCACTTCGTCAATAACCTCTGCCGGTCTTGCGCCGGGGCGGTCAATCTTGTTAACAACAACGATAACCTTCTTTTTGAGTCCGAGCGCTTTTTTGAGCACGAACCTTGTTTGCGGCATACAGCCCTCAAATGCGTCAACAAGCAGAAGAACGCCGTCAACCATCATAAGAATGCGCTCAACCTCTCCGCCGAAGTCGGCGTGACCCGGAGTGTCAACAATATTGATTTTAACGCCGTTATAGTGGACTGCGGTGTTTTTTGAAAGAATGGTGATTCCTCTTTCACGCTCAAGGTCGTTCGAGTCCATAACTCTTTCGGCAACCTGCTCGTTTTGGCGGAAGATGCCGCTCTGCTTCAAAAGCTCGTCAACGAGGGTGGTTTTGCCGTGGTCAACGTGAGCGATAATTGCAACATTTCGAATATCCTGTCTGACGTCCATAATCTCACCTTTGTTTTAACATAATTTATCTTTAATTATTTGCATACAACCACTAATTTTATCACGGATTGCAAAATAACGCAAGTTGAAATTGTACAAGCCAAACCTCTGCTTTTTGTGCAAAACTAACAGAGAATTTAAAAATAATTTTAATTGACAGATGACAATAAATAATGTATAATATTTACAACTGAGTGAGCCGTTGCTCACCGTAAAATATTTATGGTATTAACAAAATTCAAATATCAGGAGGCTCAACATTATGGACACAAGATTCGCAATCACCGATTATGTTGACGCAAAAGCCGTTACCGAAAAGCTCGATAACCTTATCCGTCAGCCGATTTACACCATCAAGCCCGATGCTCTCAAGGCCTATGAGGAGAACTATTTTGAAAAGAAGTGCACAAAGTCAAAGGCCATGATTGAGGAAGCAAAGCAGATCATTCCCGGCGGCGTTCAGCATAACCTTGCTTTCAACTATCCGTTCCCCCTTGTTTTCACAAAGGCTGAAGGCGCAAAGCTCTATGATATTGACGGAAACGAGTACTACGATTTTCTTCAGGCAGGCGGCCCGACCGTTCTCGGCTCAAACCCGAAGGAGGTCAGAGATCAGGTTATCGACCTGCTCAACACCTGCGGACCTTCAACCGGACTTTTCCATGAGTTTGAATATAAGCTTGCAAAGAAGATTTCCGACTCCGTTCCAACCGTTGATATGTTCCGTATGCTCGGTTCGGGAACCGAGGCCTGCATGGTTGCCTGCCGCGTTGCAAGGCTTGCCACCAAGAAAAAGTATATCCTTAAAATGGGCGGCGCATACCACGGCTGGTCGGATCAGCTCGGCTACGGTATCCGTATCCCCGGAACAAAGTTCACTCAGGCGCACGGCGTTCCCATTCGTCTCATGAGAGATACTCAGGAATTCTTCCCGAACGATCTGAACGATCTTGAAAGAAAGCTCCGCAAAAACCAGCTTTGCGGCGGCACCGCTGCCGTTTTCATTGAGCCGGTCGGTCCCGAGAGCGGAACAAGACCCCTTTCCAAGGAATTCAATAAGGGCGTTGAGCGTCTCTGCCGCAAGTACGGCGCACTGCTTATCTTTGACGAGGTTGTTACCGGCTTCAGAATCGGTATGGCGGGCGCTCAGGGCTACTTCGGCGTTGAACCCGATCTCACCATCTTCGGCAAGGCTATCGCAGGCGGCTATCCGGGCGCAGGCGGAATCGGCGGCAAGAGGGAGTACATGAAGTATATGGGCGCAGGTCTTGACGGAGCGCAGAAGATTAAGAAGGCTTTCTGCGGCGGAACAATGGCTGCAACTCCCATTTCCTGCTGCGCAGGCTACTTCGCTCTTGAGGAGATCGACAGGCAGAATGCCTGCTATAAGGCCGGCGTAATGGGTGACAGGATCACCAAGGGTCTTAACCATATTATTGATAAGTATAATCTTCCGTTCGTTGCGTTCAATCAGGGCTCAATCTGCCATATGGAGACTGTCGGAACAATGCACTTTGCCATTGACTGGTGCAAGCCGTGGTCTATCCCCAAAATTCTCAAGGAAACCGATATTCGCAAGAAGGAAATGACTCACATGGGCGCCGCATACATGGCTGAGGGTCTTGTTACCCTTGCAGGATCAAGGCTCTACACCTCAGCAGCATACACCGAGGAAATGATTGATGACGCTCTTTCCCGCTTCGACAGAGTTTTCTCTCACGTTGCAATGAAGCAGGACTGATTTGATAATTTGAAAGAAAAGGGCAGAATCAGAATTATTTCGGTTCTGTCCCTTTCTGAATGAGACTGAATGAGAGGTAATTATGGAACTTTTAAAGGCAAAAGAGATTGTTGTTGAAGCCGGAAAAAAGCTTGTTTCAACCGGTCTTATCGCAAGAACATGGGGCAATGTAAGCTGCCGTGTTGACGATGAAAGCTTTGTCATCACTCCCAGCGGCAGGGCTTATGAAACTCTCACTCCGGACGATATCGTCCTTGTTAAAACCGCCGACCTTTCGTATGAGGGCGACATTAAGCCTTCGAGCGAAAAGGGTATTCATGCGCAGTGCTATCTTCTTCGTCCCGAATGTAATTTTGTTATCCATACCCATCAGGTCAACGCTTCAATAGTCAGCGCGCTTGGCTGCGACATCAACAATGTTCCGGCAGAAAGCGCGGCAGTCATCGGAGACAACATTCCCGTTGCGTCCTACGGTCTGCCCGGAACCGGCAAACTGCGCAAGGGCGTTGTGAACGCTCTTCTGCGCTCCGATTCAAAGGCAGTTATCATGAAGCACCACGGCGCGGTCTGCCTCGGCAGGGACTATGACGAAGCGTTTAAAATCGCCTCCGAGCTTGAAACCGTCTGCCTGAGATACCTTTATGACAGATACAGCACCGTTACGGGCAAAGCCGCGGAAAGCTTCAGGGATATCTGCGATTATGTTGCCGAGCTTAAAAAGCGTGCCGATGCACCGTCACCGTATGTTGTTCCCTATGACAGCACCCGTACCGGAAACGTTGTTGTTATGAAAGACAAGGACGGCAACGAAAAATATACTCTTGCGCTAAAGCAGGAATCGCTCATTCTCGGCGATAAGTTCCCCTCGGAAGCGGATATGCACATGGCTGTTTATAAAAAGCGCGACGACATCAATTGCATTATCCATTCCGACAAGGAGGAGGTTGTTGTCGCCTCAAAGGTTACAAAGGTTTTGCGTCCGCTGCTTGACGATTTTGCACAGATTGCAGGCGCAACAGTCAAAACGGTTGAGTTTAACCCGAACGACACGCTGCGCACCTCCAAAAAGGTTGTTAAAGCGCTCGGCAAGCACAGAACCGCCGCTCTTATCAAGGATAACGGCGCAATCTGCTGCGGTGTTAATCCCGACGAAGCCGAGGCTTCGGAAATGGTTACCGCAAAGAACTGCAAGACCTATGTTGCAAGCAGAATGTTTGACAAGGTGAAGAATATCGGA
>JAEDIH010000157.1 GCA_016292575.1 Clostridiaceae bacterium
GTAATAGCCCCCGTGTGGAATTTTGCCAAGACCGGTGAACGCTCTGTAGCCGCCGATTTGGGTCAGCAGATAATTTTCAAAAAGCTCAAGCCGCCAGCCGCAGTCGCCGGTCAGCTTCCAGTGGAAAACATTCAGCTTGTTGAACGCCATTGCGTCAAGAAAAAGCTTTACTGCCTCCGGGGTGAAAAACCAGCTTGAGCAATCAAGCATAAATGACCTCCTTTCGGTTTGAGGATAGTCATAAACCGAAAGTGCGCAAAGCACGCAGTCGTTTTGAAAAAGGAGGGTGCAAAGGGTCTGGACACCCCAGAATACGCCGGCTTCGTCTGCACCCTCAATCAGCACGCTGTTTTCCCTGACAGTCAGGCGGTAGCCCTCTTTTTCTTTAACGCCGTCCGAAACGCAGAGTGTGACACTCTCTTTGCCTGTGCCGACAAAGCTTGTTTCAAAGGCTTTTTTGCAGAATCTATAAAACGATGCAAGAGCCTTTTCGCTTTTTTTGTCTGCTGAGATTTCCGCAAGACGAGTGAGTTTGAAAACGGGGCTTTCGCTTTCAATTTCAATGTGCTGGGGTTCGGGAATGATGTTTGTTTTCATAAGCTTTTCGCCCCCAAAAAAGTTACTGTTCAGCCGTTTCTTCGGTCTGTGACTTTGCTGTCTCAAGAATTTTGAGAACTTCACCAAGAGTTTCGAGCGCAGTAAATTTTGAAAGCTTGACGGAAAGATAGGGCTTTGTTTTTCCTGCGCTGACCATCACTCTGCCGCGCATCAGCTTTGAAAGCATGGCTATTGAAAGCGGATCGACTTTCTGCATAAAGACAAGCAGAATATCGTTGCGCTGCGAAATTTCATAGATGCCGAGATTGCTGCAACGATTGCGTATCAAGGCAATTTCTATAAGACCGAGCACGCTCTGCGGCGGTTCGCCGAAGCGGTCAATGAACTCGTCAATAACGTCCTGCGCGTCGTCCTTGTTTTTGACGCAGGCAATGCGCTTATACATGAACAGCCTGTTTTTGACCGATTCGATATAGTCCTCCGGGATGTGCGCGTCAACGGCAATGTCGATAAGGCATTCGTTTTCCTCGTCCATATCCGGGCGCCTTTCCTCGCTCTTTTGGTTTTCAACCGCTTCGGAAAGGAGCTTCAGGTACATGTCGTAACCGACAGCCTCCATATGCCCGTGCTGCTGGGCGCCGAGTACGTTTCCCGCTCCCCTTATTTCAAGGTCACGCATTGCAATGCGGAAGCCGGAGCCGAACTCCGTATATTCGCGTATTGCGGAAAGTCTGCGCTCTGCCTCGGGTGAAAGCTGCTTTTGCGGATTGTATGTCAGGTAGGCAAAGGCGCGGCGCGCACTGCGACCCACCCGGCCTCTTATCTGGTGGAGCTGGGCAAGACCGAGACGGTCCGCGTTTTCAATAATCAGAGTGTTTGCGTTCGGAACGTCAACGCCCGTTTCGATTATCGTTGTGCAAACAAGGATATTAATTTCGCCCTCAAGCAGCTGCCGCCAGACCTCGCTCAGCTCCTCCTCGCTCATTTTTCCGTGACCTATTCCGATTCTTGCGTCCGGCAGCCGCTCCTTGAGCTTTGCTGCGGTACGGTCAATCGTTTCCGTTCTGTTGTGCAGGTAATACACCTGTCCGCCGCGGCGCAGCTCGCGTTCAATAGCCTCGCAGATAAGCTCGGTATCGTGCGGTATGACGTAGGTCTGAACCGGATGACGATCCGACGGGGGCATTTCAAGCACTGACATATCGCGTATTCCCGTCATTGCCATGTTGAGGGTGCGCGGAATGGGCGTTGCGGAAAGGGTGAGCACATCAACAAGCGGAAACTTTTCCTTAAGCTTTTCCTTTTGTGCCACGCCGAAGCGCTGCTCCTCGTCAACAATAAGCAGACCGAGATCCTTAAATTCAACGCCGCGAGAAATTATTGAATGTGTGCCGACTATGAGGTCGATACTGCCCGACTTGAGAGCTTTTTTAATTTTATTACGCTCGGAAACACTGCGAAAGCGCGAGAGCATTTCAATCTCAACCGGAAAGCCGTCAAAGCGCTTTTTAATAGTCTGATAATGCTGAAAGGCAAGGATAGTTGTCGGAACAAGAACGGCGCACTGCTTCCCGTCCGCAACACACTTGAACGCCGCACGGAGAGCGACCTCGGTCTTTCCGAAGCCGACGTCGCCGCAAAGGAGTCTGTCCATAGGATACGGCTTTTGCATATCGTTTTTAATCTCGTCAACGGCGATAAGCTGATCGTCAGTTTCTTCAAATTCAAATCTGCGCTCAAAGTCGTTCTGCATATCAAAATCTTCTGAAAACGCAAATCCCTTTGCACCCAGCCGCTGTGCGTATATTTTTGTAAGCTCTGCCGCCATGTCCTTGACAGCCGAACGCACGCGTGATTTTGTTTTTTTCCATTCGTCCGAACCAAGCCTGTTGAGCTTAACGGCGCGGTCGGTATCTTTCGGAGAAATATATTTTGCAATAAGGTCAAGCTGAGTAACCGGAACGTAAAGCACGTCGTTTCCGCGGAAGTTGATTTTGATAAAGTCCTTTATCCTGCCCTCAACCTTCATTGTTTTGATTCCGTCAAAAATTCCGATTCCGTGAACAGAGTGAACAACATAATCCCCACGGGACAGCTCCTCAAGGCTTGCAATGCCCTTTCCGCCGGAAAAGCGTTTTTTAATTTTGCGAGACGAGACGCTGCTTTTCCTTGAAATTGAAAACAGCTCGAACGCGAGCGACTGATAGCCGAAGCCTGCGCTGACAAAGCCGGAAACAACGCTAACCGAGCTTTCCGGAAACTCTGCCGGAACAACGGGGTAGTAGTGCGCTTTTATTCCCTCGGTTTCAAGGTCATAGGCAAGCTCCTTTGCGCTCTTTTCCGTGCCTGCCATGACAACAATGGTGAATTTCCGCTTTAAAAACGGTTCAAGATCCTCAAGCAGATAGGACATTGTTCCGTCCCAGCCGGAATTTGTTGATGCGCTCACGCTCACAAGCTCCTTTACGGGAACATCAAAGCTGCCGCGCGCAAGGTCGTCCGCAAAGATTGCGCCGCGCCTTTCATAAAGCGAGAAAAGCTCAGGCACTGTGAGCATGAATTTATCAAGCCCTTTGGTGAGACAGCCGTCCTCAACCATGGCCTTGATATCTTCAAGCAAAAGCTTTGTTGAGGATTCGGCTTTGAGCTTTACCGCTGCGCTTTCGCTGACAAAAAGCAGGCAGTCCTCTGCATAGTCAAAAATTGTTTCCTGCTTTTCATAGGCAAGGGGAAGATAGCGGTCGAGGCAGGACAGGCGAATTCCGCTTTCAATTTTTGCAACGTCATCAGAAAGCGTTGCTTTAATTTTTTGCGCGCCCTTGCCCCTGATGTGCGAGATAAAGGTCTTTATTTTTTCAAGCAGAACCTCCTCGCTGTCAAAAAGAACCTCTGCCGAAGGAGTGACAAGCACCTCGTCAAGCGTATCCGTGCGTCGCTGGCTTTCAAGCTCAAACGAGGATATCGAGTCAACGCTGTCGCCCCAGAACTCAATGCGGACGGGTTCGTCCCTTCCGGGCGGAAAAAAGTCGATTATTCCGCCGCGCAGGGAAAATTGACCCTCGCCGTCCACCTGCTCTGCGCGGACATAGCCTGCAACGGAAAGGGCGTTGACAAGCTCGCTTTCCTCAAGGTCGTCTCCGGCTCTGACGAGTATGCTGCGGCGCGAGAGCTCGCCTCTTGGAACAGTGAGCTGCATTGCGGCCTCAACACTGCATACAATGAAGCTGTAATTGCCTGAAAGCATTTTTGAAAGTACGCCGATGCGCTGCTGCTCATATTCCTTTGAGCTGCTGTCCGATGAGCGGAAGCGGAAGTCTCTTGCCGGATAAAACAGAGTGCCGGAGGAAAACGCGGAGAGGTTCTGCACGGCTTTGAGTGCCGAGGACTCGTCGGGGCAGAGGACAAGTGCCTTTTTTTCCGTCTGCTCGCAAAGGGAGGAGATATAGTGCGCCTTGCACGCAGAGGAAAGACCGATGACGCCCATTGGCAGTCTCCTTTCCTCAACGCTTTTTTTAACTGCGAGGTATTCCCCGCTTTTTTGAAGAATTTTTGTAAAACCGGACATATGCTCTCCTTGG
>JAEDIH010000158.1 GCA_016292575.1 Clostridiaceae bacterium
ACATAGCCGTAGGAAGCGGTGACGTATACGGTTGTTCCGCTTTCCTTTGCGCTTTTCATGAGCGTCTCTGCGCTTTTCTGAACGTTATAGTGATATTCGTCAATTCTCTTGATAAAATCCTCATCTGCTCCGTTCGGGAACATCTCTTTCTTTGCTTTTTCATAGTATTCGTCCGGACAGAACGACCACATTCCCGGCATTGAAGCTAAGGAAACGGCAAGAATCTCTTCGTATGCTCTGTCGGTGGTGGCGCTCAAAAACGAGGCGACAAACTCATCGACCCTTTTTGTCAGCTCAGGAGTAAGCTCAACGCCCGTCTGCAAAAGGGAAATGAGGGTCTGGGTAAAAATATCACCGCGTTCAAAGCTGAAAAGGCGCTCAAGGAGCATATCCGTGTTTATGCTGAGCTGATTTGAAAAGAGCGCGCCCACCATGTCTATGCCCTTTGAGGCAACAAGGCAGTATACGATTTTTGAAACGTCGCCGTTTCCGTATTTATAAAGATATGAGTTTGTGATAATGCCGCCCATGCTGCACGAAACAAGGGTGACCTTTTCGCAGTTCTTTGCTTCCTTAACGCTTTTGACAAAAGCGTTAAGCGCGTCGGCTGTCTCAAGCGGATCAAGCCGCCAGTCGTAGTTGAAGTAATAGACGTTTTCACCGCCGAGCTTTGAAGCGAGAGCCTTTGCAATGCCCTGCTCGTCCTCATCGTTTTCGTTTTCAAGAATTTCGCTGTAATTGTTCACCGAAAGCGGAAAGAACGGTGCGCTGATGTTGTGGCGCGAATTACCCTTTTCATCGCAGGAAACAATTTCAAAAAGACTTTCGTATATCTTTTTAAAGCACTTGTCCGCAAAATAGTTCCAGTCGCCGGAAAAAAGCGACTTTGAAAGCGGAAGAATTGATTTGCCCACAACGCTCATAATGGCTTTTGCCGACGGAGCAAAAACCTGCTCGCCGCTTTCCCCGTCATAAAGCGGAAAAGAAGCCATTCCGCTGACAACGATGACCGGAGCGGCGTTTTCCTGTGCAAAGGACACCGAGGAAAGCGAAAAGACCAGCACTGCGCAAAGTATGACAGCAAGTATTTTTTTCAATGTTTTCATTTCTGTTTCTCCCTTAAAACAATTTATTTCTTTTCAAGCTTTGCATAATTTGCCATAAGCTTTTTTGTTCCTGCCTTTTCAAAGGCAATTTCAAGCATACTGTCGCCGCCCATTTTTTTAACGGAAAGCACAACACCTACGCCGAAAACCTTGCTGACAACAGTGTCTCCGGCAGAATAGGAAACGGTGGAAACGGGCGTTTTTTTCTTTTGAACTGCCGCGCGGTTTTTGGAAAGGAAGCCGTTGCCGCCGTAGGACTGTTCGCTCTGAGCAAGCCCCTTCTCTTTGCGGTATCCGCCGGAAAAATCCCTGCCGAAAGAGCCGGACGGCTCGCCGAAGGGCGAACCCTGCCGCCCCACGCGCCGGGTCAGGTTCTCAGGTATTTCAACAAGAAAACGCGACGGAAGATTGCGCGAGGTTGAGCCGAAAAGCATTCTCATGTTCGCGTGGGAAAGATAAAGCTTCTCCTTGGCTCTTGTGATACCGACATAGGCAAGCCTGCGCTCCTCCTCAACCTCCTGCGGATAGTACATGCTCTGAACGCCGGGAAAAATCCCCTCCTCCATTCCGGGAATGAAAACGACCGGAAACTCAAGCCCCTTTGCCGAATGGAGCGTCATCATGACCACAGCGTCGGTCTGGGCGTTATAGTTGTCGATATCGGTCATGAGAGAAACTTCCTCAAGGAAACCGGAAAGGCTCGGCTCCTCGTTCTCCGTTTCATAAGTTACAAGGTTCGTGATAAGCTCGGAGATGTTTTCAAGCCGCTCCGCGCCCTTTTCCTGGTCGAGCTTCAAAAAACTCAGATACCCGGTGCGTTCGATAAGCTCCTTGAAAAGCTCGTCAAGATGCATATTGTCCGCTTTTGAGTAAAACTCCCTGATAAGCGCGGAAAACTCAAGCAGCTTTTTTGCGCTTCGTTTGAGCTGCTCATATTCGTCGGCGTGGGAGATAACCTCAAAAAGACTGACGCCGAGACCGGTTGCGATTTCAAAGGCTTTGTTAATCGTTGTTTCGCCTATTCCCCGTTTGGGAACGTTGATTATGCGGCGCAGCCTAATGTTGTCGTTCGGATTGTTGATAACGGTCAGATACGCAATGGCGTCCCTGATTTCAGCGCGCTCATAGAACCTGAAGCCGCCGATAATACGGTACGGGATACCTGCCCTGACCATTCCGCGCTCGATTGAGTTTGACTGCGCGTTCATTCTGTAAAGCACCGCGTGATCGGAAAAGGTATACTTTCCGGAGCTTACGTTTTCCTCAATCGTGTCCGTGATAAAGCTTGTTTCGTCCTGCTCGTCATAGGCGGTCTCAACAACCACCTTATCGCCGACCCCGTTTTTTGTCCAAAGGTTCTTTCCCTTGCGCTGTGTATTGTTAGAAATGACCTCGTTTGCAACGTCAAGAATGGTCTGCGTTGAGCGGTAATTCTGCTCAAGGCGGATGGTGACCGCGTTTTCGTAGTGCGTTTCAAAGCTCATGATGTTTTCAATCGTGGCTCCGCGGAAGCGGTAGATGCTCTGGTCGTCGTCACCCACAACGCAGATGTTCCTGCGTGAGCCGGCAAGCAGCTCGGTCAGCCTGAACTGCGCATGGTTCGTGTCCTGGTATTCATCGACCATTATGTATCTGAACTTGCGCTGATAGTACTCGCGCACCTCGCTGTAGTTTTCAAGCAGGCGGACCGTGTTGCCGATTATATCGTCAAAATCCATTGCGTCGGCCTTTTTAAGCTCGTCCTGATACATTTTATAGGCTATGCCGATTTTTTGAAAGCGGACATCCTTTCCTGCCTGCCTGATGTATTCCTGCGGCGAAACAAGGTTGTCCTTAGCCTTGCTGATTTCCGAAAGAATTGTTTTATACGACAGCACGCCCTCCTTGATATCAAGCTGGCGCTGGCACTCCTTCATCAGCCTTTTTGAATCGTCCGTGTCATAGATGGTGAAGTTTGACGTATAGCCCAGAACGCCGCCGTCGCGGCGCAGAATACGTGCGCAGCAGGCATGAAAGGTGCTTGCCCAGATATCGTTTGCATCTGCGCCGAGCAGCCTTTCAAGGCGCTCCTTCAGCTCGTTTGCGGCTTTATTCGTAAAGGTTATTGCAAGAATCTGCCACGGTCTTGCGTTATCGACCGAAAGCAGATCCTCAATATCAAACAAAAGGTCGGTTTCGCCCTCAAGATAGCGCTTCATATATTCGATATCGCGCGCAGACGGCTCAAAGTTCACCTGTCTGCTTGCCCATGCCTTGCCGTATTTTACAATGTTTGCAATGCGGTTGACTATGACGGTCGTTTTTCCGCTGCCTGCGCCGGCAAGAATGAGAAGCGGCCCCTCGGTATGAAAAATGGCCTTTTTCTGCATCTCATTCATGGACGAAAAGTCCTTTTCGATAATTTTTTTCCTCAGTTCAAAGAATTCCTCAGACGCCATTGACTAACTCCCGTAAAAGCAGGGCAAACCTACTCAGTTTATTCATTTCATTTTACAACAAACAGCAAAAAAAGGCAACAGCAAAAGAATACAAAATAGAAAGGATTTTTTGTATGGTATGGCGTATGAATAAAACAAACCGCTTGACAAACATCAAACGGCTCGGTATAATATGAATAAAGGGTGTCGCAGTAAGCGGTTCAACCCTGAAATGGAAATGTTTTACTATAGAAACACCGCCATGTTGGGATCGGCGGTGTTTCTTAATTTATACTAAGACTTACTTCTTCTTGCTGAAGAATATGTAACAGCACAGAGAAATAAATACTATTGACAATATCGCTAAAAAACATATAATTATTTTAGCTAATATGTTGTGAAACTGAGGTTAATCAATATGCTTACTGTTACGGCAACAGAGATTCAGACCAATTTCGGAAAGCATCTTCAGGTCGTTCAGCTCGGCAACGAGATAATAATTCTTAAAAACGGAGCTGAAGTTGCCCGTCTCATTTCAAAGGAAAAAAGTGTGTCCTTTCTGACTGATTCACTCACAGGTATTCTGAAAAACAACTATGACGAAAAAGCCG
>JAEDIH010000019.1 GCA_016292575.1 Clostridiaceae bacterium
CAAATTGAAGCAAATTTCATCTGATTAAAAAATTTTTTTGCGCCGTGCCGAATACACATTTGAAACGATTCGGTTCCATTAAGGTCAGGAAAGACCCGGCCTTTTATGAACAGCAAAAGCTGTCGTACCCGTCAAGGTGCGGCAGCTTTTTTGGTCTACAGTATGTTCTTTTTGCCGGTCAGCTCATCGAGAGTAATTTTGTAAACGGCGGTTTTTTCAAGCGCGGCGCATTTTGAAAGCATGGCTCTGTCCGGCTCGCGGCCGCAATGGCAAAGCAGAAGCTCAAGACCTCTGAGCTTTTCCTCGCCCTCGCATTTTTTGCAGTTTCCAAAGCCGATTACACTTTTATATGCCGTTGTGAGGTTCATTCCTTCGCCGAAGTATCCGCCGAAAAGGTCCGCTTCAATGCAGACGCCGTCATTTTCTTTGAGCAAATCAGCCTTTTTGCCCTCGTTTGCGCAATGGAAAAAAATGCTGACGCTCTCCCCTTTTTGTTCAAGTCCGAACGAAAGCGGAACAATGTACGGATATTCCTTATCAAAAAGCGCAAGCCTTATAACCTGACACTGCGAAAGAATTTCAAAAATCTCGTTTTTATCCGTTATCTCCCTTTCACTTCTTCTCATGGCTCAACCCACAATATAGACCTTTACACCATGAGGAGCAACGGCAGCCTTGACAGAACCGCAGGAAACAAAGCTTTCCTCCGCCCAGACGTCAAGAACATTATATTCGTTCTTCTTTGGCAGATTGACAAAGCCGAGGTTTGCAATTTTGTTAAGGTCAACGCAAACGCTCTTTTCGCCGCCGAGCTTGTTGAAAACGCAGACGGCAACCTTGGAGTTTTCAAGCGGCTTAACAAGAATATCGACCAGACCCGCTTTAATTCGTCTGCACTGAATACCGAGCTTATCCTGATTGACGGAAATCATTGTTTTGTTTGTGAGAATACGGTAAACCCGGCTTTCGGTATCAACGGTGCCGTCAGACTTAATGAATTTTCTGACATCGTTTCCGAGAATGAGCGGAGCGCACATCATGCACCAGAGCGAAAAGTGCGCCATGTTTTCATCGTTAGTGAGGTTTCCGTTGCCGACCTCGAGCATATCCGGGTCGTTCCAGCTTCCGATATCGGAATACTTCCACAGCCGGACATTGGCTTCATAAATTGAAAGGACGGAGACCCATAACGGCTTGATGTCCGGCGTGGTGCGCCAAAGGTTGCCTGCCCTGCGTCCCCATTTCCACGGCTGATTTAAGCCCCATTCGCAGATTGAAAAAACAATGGGCTTTTCCTCGGTGCCGTTCTTTTCGGCGTATTCTTTTGCGGCTCTTTTAAGCTCCTTTCCCATGAGGGTATACTGGATTGCGGCGCTGTCCATCTTTGAGCCGACGGGATTGTAAAACTCAATCACGTTTTCGCCCTCATAAAGCTTAATATCGCATTGCAGGCGCTTGACGCGGTTTGCGGAAAGAGACTTGTTGAAATAAAGGTGGTAAACATCTTTTCCGTTAACGGTCGCCATAAGGAAGCGCTCAGAGTCGGCGGTCTTGCGATAGGTCAGCGACAAAACGGCAGCGCATTCTTCTTCGCTGTTGACGGTGACGGAGAACGAGCCGTTCCTCGAGCAAAGACCTTTTATGTATTCAAAATTATCCTTATCGCAGTCATCTTCACGGACAATTCTTGCGCCGCCGCCGAGTTTGCAGTCGCGCGCAGAGAAGCGGACAAACGCGCCCTCGCCCGGCTTTGAAAGCTCAACAAAGGCGATTGCCGGAGCCTTTTCCGGAATCGGAACATTATGGCAGAAGTCATACTTGAAATACTCGATTCCCCATTCGGCAAGGCTGTCCGCGTCTGCCGCCTCATGGCGAAGACTTGCCGGGTAATCCTCACAGGTATGAGTTCCGTTTGAGGAATAAAGACCGAGCTTCAGTCCCCGGCTGTTGACATATTCGCTGAGGGCTTTCATTCCGTGGGGAAAGGTTGCCTTGTCGCACTGAAGCTTGCCGTTTTCGTCCCTTTCGGAGCTTTGCCAGCAGTCGTCAATATTGACATATTCATAGCCGGCCTCAAGAAGTCCGCTGTTTTTCATCGCATCGGCAATCTCCTTTATAAGCTCCTCGTTGATTTTTGAGGCAAAGAGGTTCCAGCTTGACCAGCCCATCGGCGGTGTGAGCGCAACGCCATTGTCATAGCTGCAAGCCGCTTTTTCGTTGATGCAGACCTTATGCAAAAGTCTTTTTGCCTCGCAAAGCGGGCAGAATTTTTTTGTCTTGATGCCGACTGCGGCTGCGGCAGCCGTTGCCGCAGCGGCGCCTGTGCCGACGGCTGCAACGGTTTTTTTGAGATCGAGTTTCATACGTACCTCCTATGAAATATATTTATTTTATAATAATGCAGCGCTTTTCAGAACAAAGACTGTCAGAAAAACGGAAAAAAGCGAAACAATGCTTGTCCAGACAACAAGCTGAGTGGCAAGCTGATCATCTCCGCCGATTTCGCCGACCATAACCGCGCTTGAAACGGCGGCAGGCGAACCGAAAACGGAAATGAAAGCCGGAAGCTCATTTCCGGTAACAGGAAAAAGGGAAAATTTATTTGAAAGAAGCAGCGCAAAACCAATTCCGAGCGCAGGAGAAACAATGTTTCTCAGCATAACACCGAGCGAAATCTGCCTGCGAAGCTCCCTGACCGCAGCAAAGTCAAACCTTGCGCCGAGAACAACGAGCGCAAGCGGAGACGCAATTTTACCCGCACTTGAAAGGGCGTTCCATAAAAACGGAAGATTGTTTTTGATTGTGAACACTGCCGCCGAGTCAGCACCTTTCGGCAAAAAGGAACGGACAAGCAAAACGACCGCGCCGCACGCAACTGCAATGATGAGCGGATTTTTAACTGTCTTTTTGACCGTGTCAGAAAAGTGCGGTCTTTCGTCTCCCGTCGAATAGTGCGAAAGGCAAAGCACCGCAAGCACATTGAAAAGCGGAATTGCCACCGCCGAAAGCAGACAGGCAAACGAAAGAGCCTCGGCACCGCCGAGCGACTGCGCAAGCGGTATGCCGATTATTGCGTGGTTTGAGCGAAAGGAGCACTGAATAATGACGCCCTTTTGCTCTTGTTTTTTAACAAAAAGCCGGCAGCACAGAAAGCCGAGCGCACAAAAAAGCAGAACGGCAAAAACGCTGTAAACGGCGGCGCGCCAGTTGACCGAGCCGAGCGACTCAATTTCATACACATTGCAAAAAAGCATTATCGGCAAAAAGACCTTGAAAACAAGGCTGTTCGCTTTTTTAAAAAAGTCATCGCCGGCAAAATGCGCTTTTTTAAGTATAAGACCGAGAAGCACCAGCAAAAGAATCGGCGCAACGGCATTGAACGAAAAAACAAAAACGTCAAACAAAATTATCTTCCTTAGCTTTTTGTCCGTTTTTCGGTTACCTTGCAGACAGTCAGAGTTTCATTCTCTACGGTAAAAGCAATTTCGTAATCGGAAAACATCATGTAGTATATTCTTTCCTTTTTGTTCTGATATCCCGGGCGCGGATCGCAGGAGAGTGCCTCGGAAAGACCGGGCAAAAGCTCCTGCGGAAACGAGGCGGGCAGTTCACAGTCAAAATTGACGGTCAGCCTGTTTTCAAGAACCTCCTCGGCAAAGCCGCCTGCCGCCCCGGGGTGGGAGTCGGTATACGGCAGATAGGGCTTCACATCGTAGACGGGCGTGCCGTCCATCAGATCGGCGCCGCTGACGGTGAGAACCATGAGTCCGTCCTTTTCCTTTTCAATTTTTTCAAGCCGAACGCAGGAGAGCGCAAGGTTGTTCGGTCGAAACGGCGAGCGCGTTGCAAAAACGCCCATGCGGCGGTTTCCGCCGAGCTTAGGCGGACGGACGGTTGGGGAAAACGACCTGTCCTTAACGCCGGAGAATTTCCAGATAAGCCAAAGATGCGAAAAGCCCTCAAGCCCCCTGAACGCTTCGGGAACGGAAAACTCCTTTTCAAAAACAATCCTTGAAAGCGTGCTTTTTGCAAGACCGCTCTGGCGCGGAATTCCGAATTTTTCCGAAAACGGCGAGCGGATATGCGCAATGACAGCTATTTCGTCTTTTTCCATTAACCGAACCACGCCTTTCAATCCAGAGCAATATAAGTATTTTAACATAAACCTGCGCTCATTTCAATACAAAGTATCCGCAGATTAAAGCAATTTCGTTTTCCTTGATTTTTCGGGTATTCAATGATATAATGTTTCAGCTAACGGAAAAATTATGAAACAGTGTGTTTTATATGCTTTTAAATTTCAAATCAGAGGTGTTCTTTATGATAAAAATTTCTCCGTCTATTCTCTCCTGCGACTATTCAAAAATGGGTGAGGAATTCAAAAGAATGGAGGAGTGCGGCGCGGACTGGCTCCACATTGACGTTATGGACGGTCACTTTGTTCCGAACATTACGCTCGGTGCGCCCATAGTCAAGTGCATGAGAAAATGCAGCAGCCTTGTTTTTGACGTTCACCTCATGATTAGCGACCCGAAAAAATATATCCCCGACTTTGTTAAAGCCGGGGCTGATATTATAACCTTTCACATTGAGTCGGACTCTCCCACCGAGGAGACTATTGACCTCATCCGCTCGCTCGGCTGCAAGGCCGCTCTCTCCGTTAAGCCGAAAACTCCCGTTGAGGTTGTTTTCCCTTACCTTGAAAAGCTTTCAATGGTGCTTGTCATGACGGTTGAGCCCGGCTTCGGCGGTCAAAGCTTTATGGCGGATATGCTTGATAAGGTTAAAGTCCTGCGCGCAGAATGTGAAAAAAGAGGGCTTGACACGGACATTCAGGTTGACGGCGGAATCAACGAGCAAAACGCCGGTCTTGCCGTCCTGAACGGTGCAAACGTTCTTGTTGCCGGCAGTGCCGTTTTCGGCTCAAAGGACGCAAAGGCAACCATTGCAAGCCTCAAAAACCACTGATCACGCCGAAAGGACAGCAAGCGCGTCCCTTTCAATCAGGCACTTTCCGTATTCTTTGAGGAAGCCGAGCCTTTCTTCGGTGAACGCCGCTTCCTCAAGATACTCCGAAAGGACGCTCCTTTTTTTGCTTGAGCACACGGAAAGCAAAAGAAAAAACGTTCCGTCCGCGCAGTAAAGGGCTGCGTTTTCCACCTGCGCTTCAAGACCCTTGAGCACCCTTGCGCAGTCGATAAGGTCGTTGATGTTTTCCGAAAAAAACACTGAGGTTTTATCTTCTTCGGCAAAATTGCTTTCCTTTTTTTCCTTAAAAATCATCAGGCAGCCGCCGAACGAGTCCGGCATGACCTCAACCTCAAGCGAGCCGCTTTCAAAAACTGTTCGCCCGGTTTCAAGGCGTATTGTTTCAAGAATTTTTCGGACAAAAGTCCGTGTTCTTTCGTTTGCGTAATCGAGTTCTTCATAGGTAATCTCGCTTTTGGAAAGATCTTCCTTTGAAAGCTCGACCAAAACGCTTTTTTCGTCAATGGCGTCAATTTTCATCTTCGTTTCTCCTTATGTATTGTTTACGTTTAAATGATACTACTCTTTTTGTAAATAATCAATGAACAAAATATGGCAGCGCTCTGCTTTAAGGGAGGCGACAATTTGCAGACAACAAAAAAAGAGCCGTTCCTTGCGTTCGGCAGTCCTTCTTTTAAACATAATTTTGACCTTTGCCTTATCTCGGCTTTTCTGCTTGCCGCCGCATTCTTCCAAAACGGAGTCACGGTGCTTTTGCAGGCTGTGGTCTGCGTTTCGGTCGGCTGCCTTTGCGAATATTTTTCTTTCAGATTCATACTCGGCGTTCAAAAACCGCTTTCAGACCTCAGCGCGGTAAAAACGGGGCTTCTGATTGCTCTGCTTTTGCCGGCAAGCGCTCCGCTTTATGTCGGCGCGTCGGCCGCCTGCTTTGCCTCGCTGGTCTGCAAGCTTCCGTTCGGCTCGGAAAAAAACACGCCTTTTGTTCCCTGTGCGGCCGCCGTCTGCTTTGCTTCGCTGTGCTTTCCGCAGTATGTGTTTGCATATCCGGCGCAGGCAGAACAGCTTTCCTCGGTCATTTTTTCGGACTCGGAAAGCTTTGTTAAAGGCACAAGTCTGCTTGATATGCTGAACCGCGGCACCCTCCTCAGACTCAACACCTTTTCCGTTACGGCGCTTTTGTCCGGCTCATACCCCGGCGCAACGGGAACAACCTGCGTCCTCGTTCTCATCGCCGCGGCGGTGTACCTCGCTTTAAGGAGAACAAAAACGCTTGCCGTTTCCGCCGGCTTTCTTCTTGCGTGCGCCGTTTTTGCCTTCCTTTTTCCGCGTGAGCTTTCGGGCAGGCTCACTTGTGTGGTCATGGAGCTTTGCGCAGGGTCGCTGCTTTTTGTGGCACTGCTTGTTGCAAACGACCCGTCAACCGCGCCTGAAAGTACGCCCAAAATGCTGATATACGGCGCGGCGGCAGGAATAATCTGTATGCTTCTGCGCTCCTTTTTCAAAAACATTGACGCGCCCTGTCTTGCGGTAATGATTGTCAACGCCGCTTCTCCCGTCTTTTTGAACAGGGAAAAGGAAACAAAGCGTAAAAAGGAAAAGCGGAGGGTCAGGGCATGAAGAACAAAAACAATTTCCCAAAGCTCAGCCTTTCCCTTGCCGTTTTCAAGGGCAGCTTTGTCCATAACCCGGTGCTCACTCAGGTGCTCGGCGTTTGTCCGATTGTTGCGGCCGCAACAACGCTCAAAAACGCCGCTGTGCTTTCGGCTGTGTTTTCGGCGGCGGTCGTTCTTTGCGAGCTTCTTTCCTCCCTTGCGCTCAAAAAGGTCGCGCGCAACATCCGCGTTTGCCTTTACTGCCTCATTGCAAGCGTTCCGACTCTCCTTTCCATGAGTCTTATCGACGGAAAAACGCTTTCTTCATTGGGCGCCTTTCTTCCGCTGATTTCGGTCAATGCAATAATTGTTGTCCGCTGCGAAAAATTTGCGGTCAGAACAAGCGTACGCAACTCGCTTTTTGATTCTCTCGCCTGCTCAATAGGCTTTTCCGCCGTGGCGCTCATCACGGGCTTTCTCAGGGAGCTTATCGCGTCCGGCTCTGTCCTTTCGCTGAAAATTTCCGCGCTGCCCGTTTTTTCGGCGGTTGCGCTTCCGTTCGGCGGACTTGTTGTTCTCGGCTTCCTTGCCGCGGCACAAAAGGCTGTTGTCATGAACCGCTTTGAAAACGAGCCTTATGAAACGTTCAACTTTTCAAAGGTCTTTCAAAGGGCAGTGCTTCACGATCCCGGTCTCGGCGCCCGAAAAGGGAAAAAGCAGAACGCCGAAAAGCCGCAGTCCGCAGCGCAGAAAAAAATACGTCCGCGACATTTTTCCGAGGGCGAAACGGAGGGCAGATGAGATGAATGCTTTTGTTTCAATGCTTGTCACCGCGCTTTACGCAATGCTTGTGCAGAACCTTGTGCTTTCCTCGGCATACGGCGTGAGCGAAACTATCAGGATTGCAAGGACGCCGAAGCATATTCTGATGTATGCGCTTTCGGTTTTGTTCTATTGCTTTTCAACCTCCTGCGGCTGCATTGCCGCGGACAGGGCGGGTCTTACGGACAACGTCAGTCTGCCCGTTCACATTGCAATTTACACTTTCATTCTCTGCGTGATATATCTTGTCAGCTCACTTTTTTGCATTCTTGTTCTCAAGGCTGACAAAAAATACATGAACTCGCTCGGCATCTGCGCGTTCAATGCGCTTGTCCTCTCCGTTCCCATCATCAACTTCAAGGCTAACCACACCTTTTTTGAGGCTGTCGGAACGGCCGTAGGCGCCGCAGGAGCATTCGTCCTTTCGGTACTTCTGATTAACGGCGCAATGCGCTTTTTGCAAAGCAGAGATATTCCCAAGGTTTTCAAAGGCACGCCCGCGCTTTTCATCTATGTTTCGCTTTTGTCGCTCACGCTTTCGTGCCTTTCGGGAGAAGCGCTGTTTGTTTGAAAACGCAAATTCCGCCGGAAAGGCTATGATACTTATGAACTTCAAACACAAAATTGAACGAAAAAAAGACCCGTTTCCGGCGAATGCTCCGGTAAGGGTCAAAAACAGCTATTACACATTTTCAAAGGAATATCCGGCCGCAAAGGTTATTAAAACAAAGCACGTTAAAAGCAAAAGGGAGCGCGTTTTTTCCTTCCTGCGTGCCGCGCTTGCGGCGTTGTGCTTTGTTGCTGTCGTCTGCGTCTCGTTCTTTGCTGTGAGTCTCGGGCTGAAATTTTCAAACAAGCCCCTGCTGCCAGCCGATTCAGACTTTGCAGGCGAAAGCGCAAAGGTCGGCGAAAGCCTTTTCAGCTCGGACTCAATGAAGGCGCTTTATATGCCTTATAACCTGCTTTCAAGCCGAAAGGAGCTTTCCTCGTTCATCAAAAAAATTGACCGCAGGGACTGCAACAGCGTTGTTATCGACTTCAAGACCGAGAACGGAAAGCTTGTCTATTCCTCGCAGACCGACCTTGCAAAGCAGGGAAAATGCGCCGTTTTTGATAATGAGACGGTCAAAAGCGCACTGAGCCTTTTCAAGGCGAAAAGCATTAACATTGTTGCAAGATTCTTCTGCTTTGAGGACGAGACGGCAAGCGTTGCAGAGCCGTCATACGCGGTGAAATACAAGGACACGCAGGTTCTCTGGCACGAAAACATTTCCGAGGGTACGGGAAAAACGTGGCTCAATCCCTATTCCACGGGTGCCGTCAACTATCTGCTTGACCTGATAAAAGAGATTTCCTCAATGGGTGTGAGCGGCTTCATTCTTGAGTCGGTCTCCTACCCCGGCGGCGACCTTTCAACGGCGGGCTTTCCCGGCGAAAAGAACGAAAGCACGCGCGCGCAAACGCTTCTTGACTTTGTTCAAAAAGCAAAGCAAACGCTTCCGGAGGGCTGTTTCCTCCTGCTTTCAATGAATGCCGACAGCACCACGAGCGAAAACGCTGCCCTTTCATACGCCGATTCTCTGCTTGCAAGCGAGGCGGACGGAATTTGCCTCAACACAGCCGTGCGCCCGGAAAATTATATTGCTGACAAAAAAAGCAATTACGCCTCCATGCTCTCGCTCTTTACGCTGTTCAGGCAAAAGCAGAAAGACGGCTCGGTTTTTGTGCCTTTGATAAGCATGGACGAATACAGCAGAAAGTATATCCGCGTGCTTGAAAAAAGCGGCTACGCAAGCTTCCTGCTGTTTGATGAAAACGGTGACTATTAACAGAGATACCCCCGGCAGGTTAAAAATCTGTCGGGGGTTAAATTTTATATAAGTTATTATATAAGGTCGAGAATTTCCTCAGGTCTGTCAACAAGGACCTTTGCACCGGAGGAAAGGAGAACCTCGCGGCTTCTGTAGCCCCAGGTCACGCCGACCATTTCAAGTCCGGCATTCTGCGCGGTCTGAACGTCAACCTCGCTGTCTCCGACATAAAGTGCCTCCTCACTCCTTACTCCGAGCAGACTGAGTGCTTTATAAACATTCGCCGCAGACGGCTTCCTTTCGCTCTCCTGCGTCACGCCGAACGCGCAGGTCAAAAGCGGAAAATGCTTTTTGCAAAGACCTTTAACAGCCGCGTCAAGCTTGTTTGAAACAACGGCCGTGCCTATCCCCTTTTCGCCGAGCGCGCGGATAAGTCCGTTCACGCCCTCATACGGCGCGGTGGTGTCCTCCATATGCTCAAGGTAATGGGCGCGGAATTTTTCAAAGCACTTTTTTTCGTCCTCTGCGTTTGTACCTTTCGGCACGCTGCGGTGCATGAGCATTATGACTCCGTTGCCGATAAATGTGCGCACCTCGTCAATGCTGCGCTCGGGATATCCGCAGCTAAGCAGGGCAAAGTTTACGCTTGAGGCAAGATCGCCCAAGGTATTGAGCAGCGTTCCGTCAAGGTCGAAAATAACAGCTCTTTTCATTGTGAACTCACCTTATTTAACCGGCTTTGTGTGCCAGATGTCCCTTGCATAGTCATTGACCGCACGGTCTGCGGCAAAGCGGCCTGCGCCTGCAATATTGGCAAGCGACATTCTGTTCCAGCGCTCCTTGTCAGCCCAGAGGGCGTCAATCTTCCTTTGAGCGTTTCTGTAATCGGCAAAGTCGGCAAGAACCATATACGGGTCGTGGTGAAGGATAGTGTTTCCAATCTCCGGGAACTGCTTTGAATTAAAGCCCTGCTGAATGAACTCGATAACCGCACGAAGCTCGGGATTGTTGTTGAAATAGTTCATCGGAACATAGCCGGCGCGCTTGAGGTCGTTGACCTCCGGAGTAGTCATTCCGAAGAGGAGCATGTTCTCATCGCCGACAGCCTCGTGAATTTCAACATTTGCGCCGTCAAGGGTGCCGAGGGTTATTGCGCCGTTGAGCATAAGCTTCATGTTACCGGTGCCGCTGGCTTCGGTACCTGCAAGGGAAATCTGCTCGCTGATATCGGCGGCAGGCATGAGCCTTTCCGCCGCAGTGACGTTGTAATCCTCAACATAGACAATCTTGAGTCTGCCTCTGACGTCGGGATCGTTATTAACAAGGTCGGCAAGGGCAACTATGAAGCTGATGATCTTCTTTGCCATAAAGTAGCCCGAAGCGGCCTTTGCGCCGAAAATATAGGTGTGCGGAACATAGTTTCCGTTGGGATTCGCCTTAATTTCAAGATACTTTGCAACAATCTGGAAAGCG
Organism: Clostridiaceae bacterium; assembly: GCA_016292575.1. Lineage (GTDB taxonomy): Bacteria > Bacillota > Clostridia > Oscillospirales > Acutalibacteraceae > UBA6857. The sequence goes on from JAEDIH010000019.1 coordinate 10,688, forward strand.
TTGAGGTGCTGGCGCTTATATTCGTGCAGACGCTTCACCTGAACGTCGAAAATTGATTCGGGATCAAGCTCAATGCCCGTCTTTTTCCTGATGAGCGCGGCAAAGTTCTCCTTGTTGTGAAGCTTAACCTTTCCGAGCGCTTCAAGAACGGCCTTGTCGTCCCGGTAATCATTGAGCTTTGAAAGCTCGGCGGCATTCGTAACAAAGCCCTTTCCGATAAGTCCCTCAAGCAGCTTTGAAAGCTCGGGATTGGCCTGACACAGCCAGCGGCGGTGCGCAATTCCGTTTGTAACATTGGTGAACTTTTCCGGAGTGAGATTATAGTAGCCGTTGAAAATTGTATCTTTAAGAATCTGACTGTGGAGCGCGGAAACGCCGTTGACGCTGTGGCAGGAGGCAACGCAAAGGTTCGCCATTCTTACAACGCCGCCGGAGATGATTGCAAGCTCCTCAACCTTGCCTGCGTCGTGAGTCACTTCCCAGATGTGGGCGCGGTATCTGTTGTCAATTTCCTTGATTATCTGATAAATGCGCGGAAGAAGCGACTGAATAAGTCCCTCCGGCCAGCATTCAAGAGCTTCCTTCATAACGGTATGGTTTGTATATGCACAGGAGGCGGTAACAATTTTCCATGCGTCGTCCCAGCCGTAACCGCATTCATCAAGAAGAATACGCATAAGCTCCGGAATGGAGAGCGTGGGATGGGTATCGTTGATATGAACGGCATTCTTTTCCGCAAAGTTTTCCATTGTTGAATAATGGCGAAGATGCCTTTTTACGATATCCTGAACCGAAGCGGAAACCAGAAAATACTGCTGCTTGAGGCGCAGACTCTTTCCCTCCGGGTGGTTATCCGAGGGGTAGAGGATTTTACTGATGACCTCTGCCATTGCCGCCTGCTCCATAGCCTTCATGTACTGACCCTGATCGAAAAGGCGCATATCGAGCGAGGGTGCCTTGCTCTTCCAAAGGCGCAGAATGCTGTATCCCTTTCCGCCGTTACCGGAAACGAACATATCATACGGAACGCCCGTTATTTTGGTATCGCCCGTAATTTCAACCGAGTGGTACTGATTATCCCAGCGGTCAACAACCTGACCGCCGAAGCTGACCTCAACGGACTCCTGCTCGCGAGGAACGAGCCAAACCTCGCCGCCGGGGAGCCAGAAATCGGGCAGCTCGGTCTGCCAGCCGTCAACAAGCCTTTGCTTGAAAATTCCGCATTCGTAAAGAATACAGTAGCCCATGCCGTTATAGCCCTGAGTTGCAAGACCGTCAAGATAGCACGCCGCAAGGCGGCCGAGACCGCCGTTTCCGAGACCTGCATCCGGTTCGCAGTCATAAAGCTTTTCAAGACTTATATCAAAATCCTTGAGTGCCGAAGCAAAGGTGTTTGTAAGACCGAGATTGAAGAGATTATTCTTGAGCGAGCGACCCATGAGAAATTCCATGCTCAGGTAGTAAATCTTTTTGGAATCGGACTGCTCCGCCTTTTTGCGGAATTCGCGCACGCCATCATGCATAAGCTCGCGGACAATGAGAGCAACCGCTTTATAATACTGCTCATCAGTAGCTTCATGAACGCCGACGCCGAAATAATGGGAAAGCTTTCCCGAAATAAGCTCCTTTGCTTGAGCCTTTGTGAGAGAGTATTTCATACAAAACCTCCAAAATGAATAAGAAAACTGCCTGTTTTAATGCAGCTATATTGTATATTTTATACTAAAAACACCCGAATTTCAAGAGGTAACAAGAAGAAAGTTTTTCAAAATTGCCGCTGAAGTGCCGCAAGAAGAAGCATATGCCTTTTTACGCGGAAAAAACGTCGATATCAAGCAAACACCGACCGGGCGCTGTGTAAAACCCGGTCGGTGTTTATATACAGCCGGCAAAGCCGGTCGTAAGCAGATAATACGGACAAAAGCAGGCATTTACTTGCCGCTGTCACCGTAGTTTGAAAGAACGCGTGCGGACGGATCGTTAACGTTGCAGCCCTCCCAGTTTTTGTTAGGCATCCAGAAATCGGAAACCATTCTTGCCTGACCGGGATAATACTGCTCAAAAAGCTCGCGGTAAAGCAGCGACTCCTTTGTGAACGGAGCTGCAAAGGTATATTTTTTAATCTTTTCTTTGAACTCTTCATCGGTGTAAGCTTCTTCGGCGTATTTTTTAAGGTCGTCCACCATTGAGTGACCGACAGCGTCCGAAAAGGCCGCTTTTTCTCGCATGAGAATGTCATACGGGAGCCAATCGCCCTCAAAGGCGTGGCGCAAAAGGAACTTACCCTTGTTATACCTGTTCATCTTGACCTGTGGGTCAAGAGCCATAACGTACCGGACAAAATCAAGATCGCCGAACGGAACCCTTGCCTCAAGCGAGTTTACTGAAATGCAGCGGTCTGCACGCAGAACGTCATACATATAAAGCTCATGAACGCGCTTTTGCGCCTCCTTTTGGAATTCCTCGGCCGAGGGAGCAAAGTCCGTGTATTTATAGCCGAACAGCTCATCGGAAACCTCACCCGTGAGAATAACTCTCAAATCGGTGTTTTCGTGGATATATTTGCAGACGAGATACATGCCTATAGAAGCGCGTATGGTTGTAATGTCATAGGTGCCGAGCAGCGCAACAACCTCGGGCAGAGCCTTGATAACGTCCTGCTCGGTGATAATTACCTCCGTATGGTCGGCACCGATGTACTCGGCAACCTCCTTTGCATACTTCAGGTCAATAGCGTCGGTGCTCATGCCTATGGCAAAGGTGCGGATTTTTTCCTTTGAAAGCTTTGCGGCAACGCTGCAAACAAGCGAGGAGTCAAGACCGCCGGAAAGCAGGAAGCCGACGGGGACATCGGAATCAAGGCGTTTTTCAATCCCGGCAATAAGCTTTTCGCGGATATTTTTGCACGCGGCTTCAACATCGTCATAAATAACCTTTTGCGGAACGCTTATGTCGCAATAGCAGACAAACTTTCCGTCCTTATAGTAATGTCCCGGAGGGAAAGGCATAACCTCCTCGCAAAGACCGACAAGGTTCTTTGCCTCGCTTGCAAAAAAGACTTTGCCGCTTTTGTCAAGACCGTAGAACAGCGGTCTGATTCCTATGGGATCGCGCGCGGCAATATACTCATGGGTTTTTCCGTCATAGATTATCAACGCAAATTCCGCGTCAAGCTTTGCAAACATATCGGTGCCGTATTCTTCATAGAGCGGCAGAAGAAGCTCGCAGTCGGAATCGCTGACAAAGGAATAGCCCTTTTTCTGAAGCTCCTTTTTAAGCTTCCTGAAACCGTAAAGCTCACCGTTGCAAACAACAAAGCTTCCGTTCCTTTCAAAGGGCTGCATTCCGCTTTCCTCAACGCCCATGATTGCAAGGCGGTGAAAACCGAGGAAGCCCTTTCCCGTGTTTATCACACGGGACATATCGGGACCTCTGGATTTTGTTTTTTCAAAGCCCTTTTCAAATTCTTCAAGTGGCAGTTTTTCACCGCAATACCCCATTATTGAACACATCGGGAATTACCCACCTTTCATCTTACGGAGAAAAGCAGCTCGCCATATGAGGGATACGGCCACTTCTCCTTGGGAGCGATCGTTTCAATTTCGTCAACAGAAATTCTCAGAGTTCTCATGTCGTCAAGAATTGTGGTCTTATAGAAATCGGCAAGCTCTGCAAAGCTTTCAATGGATTTTGACGAAAGCAGATCGTCCTCAAGCTTTCTGACCGCTCTGTATGCCGCGCCCATAAGAGCCGAAACGCTCTTGACCGTCTCTTTTTCATAGGTGCAGTCGGCCTCGGGCATGAACGCCGCCTTCTTTGCAGCACCATCGGCAAGCTCGCAGCAGAAGCCGCTCATTGCCGGCAAAATGTCCTTTCTCGCCATATCGAGCATGGTGAGTGCCTCAATGTTGATGACCTTGCAGTAGTTTTCAAGGCGTACTTCGCGCCGTGCGGTAATTTCGGGAACAGTGAGAACCTTGTGATCCGTGAAGAGCTTAACGTTCTTAACGTCGAGCATATGAGCAAGAGCGTCCGGAGTTGTTTTGAGGTTTTTGAGTCCTCTTCTCTCTGCTTCGGCGATCCATGAATCATCATAGCCGTCACCGTTGAAGATGATGCGCTTGTGCTCTTTAATGGTTCTCTTGATAAGCTCATGCAAAGCGCCCTCAAAGTCCTTAACGCCCTCAAGCTCGTCGGCAAACTGCTTGAGCTCCTCGGCAACCGAGGTGTTGAGAACGGTGTTTGCGCAGGAAACGGACGAGGCTGAGCCGAGCATACGGAACTCAAACTTGTTGCCGGTAAAAGCAAAGGGGCTGGTTCTGTTTCTGTCGGTGGTGTCCTTCGGGAACTTCGGCAGAGTATGAACGCCGATTTTCATAAGCTCTTTCTGCTTCGGGTCAAAGTGTTCGTCCTTTTCAATGGCGTCAAGAATTTCCGAAAGATCCGAGCCGAGGAACATTGAAACAATCGCCGGCGGTGCTTCGTTTGCGCCGAGTCTGTGGTCGTTGCCGGCGGAGGCAACGGAAATTCTCAAAAGCTCCTGATATTCGTCAACAGCCTTGATAACCGCGCAAAGGAAAAGCAAAAACTGTGCGTTTTCATACGGTGTTTCGCCCGGCTCAAGGAGGTTTACGCCGGTATCGGTCGAGATTGACCAGTTGTTGTGCTTACCGCTACCGTTAACGCCTGCAAACGGCTTTTCATGAAGCAGGCAAACCATGCCGTGCTTTTTGGCAACCTTCTGCATAATCTCCATGGTAAGCTGGTTGTGGTCGGCGGCAATGTTCGTTGTGGTGAAAACCGGAGCCATCTCATGCTGAGCGGGAGCAACCTCGTTATGCTCCGTTTTTGCAAGGACTCCGACCTTCCAAAGCTCCTCGTTGAGGTCTTTCATGTATTCGGCAACGCGGGGCTTGATTGCACCGAAGTAATGGTCGTCAAGCTCCTGACCCTTGGGCGCGCGTGCGCCGAAAAGAGTTCTGCCTGTGTAAATGAGGTCTTTACGCTTGTTATACACCTTTTCGTCAACAAGGAAGTATTCCTGCTCGGGACCGACGGTGGTCTTTACGGACTTGACGTCCTCGTTTCCGAACAGCTTCAGAACACGCAGTGCCTGGCGGTTGATTGCCTCCATTGAGCGCAGAAGCGCGGTTTTCTGGTCAAGAGCCTCGCCGCCGTAGGAGCAGAAAACGGTCGGAATGCAGAGCACGCCATCCTTGATGAAAGCGTAGCTTGTTGCGTCCCATGCGGTGTAGCCCCTTGCCTCAAAGGTTGCGCGCAGTCCGCCCGAGGGGAACGAGGAAGCGTCCGGTTCGCCCTTGATAAGCTCTTTTCCGGAAAATTCCATTATAACCTTGCCGTTTTTCGGCGAAATAAAGCTGTCGTGTTTTTCGGCGGTAACGCCGGTCATGGGCTGGAACCAATGAGTAAAATGAGTTGCGCCCTTTTCAATGGCCCAATCCTTCATTGCGTTTGCAACAACGTTTGCAACGCTTATTTCAAGGTGCTTTCCTTCCTTAATTGTTTTCTGAAGAATCTTGTAGGTTTCCTTGGGCAATCTTGCTTCCATTGCCGCGTCATCAAACACCATTGATCCGAAGAGTTCCGTTACGCTTTTCATTGCTAAAAACTTCCTTTCCGATAATAAAAGAGCGACAGGGACACACGCAGTTCCTGCGCGACGTCCTTGTCGCTGTTTTTATGTATTAAGCTCAAAAGCAAAAGCCGCAGACAAATATCCTTGTCCGCGGCTTCCTTGTCGCTCTATGTCCTGTATTCTACCACCGGTTTTTTGGTTTGTCAAGGGGTTTTTGAAATTTTTTGAAAAACTCTAATTATTAAAAACCGCCGACTAAAAAGTCAGCGGCTTTAAGTATTGTCAAAAAGTGATTATTTAAGGGTAGCCTTTGCGCCTGCTTCTTCAAGCTTAGCCTTTGCAGCTTCAGCGTCGTCCTTGCCCATAGCTTCCTTAATAACCTTCGGTGCGCCGTCAACAGCTTCCTTGGCTTCCTTAAGACCAAGACCGGTAAGCTCACGAACAGCCTTGATAACAGCAATCTTGTTTGCACCGACTTCGGTAAGCTCAAGGTCAAACTCAGTCTTTTCTTCAGCAGCGGCAGCAGCCTCAACCGGACCTGCGGCAACAACGGCAGCAGCAGCGGAAACGCCGAACTCGTCTTCAACAGCGTGAACCAGCTCTGAAAGCTCAAGGACTGTCAAAGTTTTCAAAGTATCAATAATAGCAGTAATTTTTTCTGACATGGTAATTATACCTCCAATTTGTTAATATTAAGAAAAATCGTCTCACGCTTCTGCGGGAGCTTCTGCAGCTTCCTCGGCGGGAGCAGCTTCGCCGTCCTTGTCAACAATAGCCTGAACAGCACGGGCGAACGCGGAAATCGGAGCCTGGAAGGCGCCGAGTACCTGGGCAAGAAGAACTTCACGCGAGGGAAGCTTTGCAAGTCCGGTAATCTTTGCAACGTCAATAACTTCTTTGTCAATGAAGCCGTTTTTAACTTCAAAGCCGTTGTGTGTGTCTGCAAACTTGCAAAGAATGCGAGCAGCAGCAACGTAATCATCTGCACTGGTAGCGATAGCGGTTGTTCCGTCAAGAACAGCCTCAAGACCGTTGAGTTCAGTCTCAGCGATTGCAAGGCGAAGAAGGGTGTTTTTAACAACCGTGTATTCAACGCCTGCCTCACGAAGCTCCTTACGCAGAGCCGTGTCGTCGGTAACGGTAATACCCTTGTAATCAACGATTACGCCGGCGCACGCTGCGTTAAGGCGGGCAACAAGAGCTTCAACGATCTGCTTTTTCTGTTCCAAAACTTTTGCGCTTGGCAAGATGAATTCACCTCCTGAAAAAATTTGGTTTTCAGCCGTACCCTTTAAGGTGATAATATAAAAGCGCCCTTTCATCGAAAAGCCGAGAAAAGGCGCAACATAAAAATCAATAAAATTGAAATTATGCTGAAATTACCTCGGCAGGCGGCAAGGAACTTGCCTTTAAAAAATCACCTGCTGTCTTAGGGGGACAGCTTGATTATTATACCGCACGACCGAGGTCATGTCAAGTATTTTTTTGGATAATTTTCCGTCAATCAGCCCTGAGCGGCAGTTGAGCCGACCTTGGCGGGATTGATGCGGACTCCGGGACCCATTGTTGCGGAAACAACGCATGAGCGGATATACTGACCCTTTGCCGACGCGGGCTTAGCCTTGATGATAGCGTCAAGCAGAGTGGTAAAGTTTTCGTTAAGCTTATCCTTGCCGAACGAAGCCTTGCCTATGGGGCAGTGAATGATGTTGGTCTTATCGAGACGGTACTCAATCTTACCGGCCTTTGCGTCGGTAACAGCCTGAGCAACGTTCGGAGTAACGGTGCCTGCCTTGGGAGAGGGCATGAGTCCGCGCGGTCCGAGAATTTTACCGAGACGACCGACAAGACCCATCATGTTGGGAGCGGCGATAGCAACGTCAAATTCCATCCAGCCCTCGCCCTGAATCCTTGCAACAAGGTCTTCAGCGCCGACAACCTCTGCGCCTGCGGCTTCAGCTGCCTTTGCGTCGTCGCCCTTTGCAAAAACGGCAACGCGAACCTGCTTGCCCGTTCCGTTGGGAAGGACAACAGCACCGCGAACCTGCTGGTCGGCGTGACGGGAGTCAACACCGAGGCGGATATGGGCTTCGATGGTTTCGTCAAATTTTGCGGTTGCGGTCTTTACTGTGAGTTCGAGAGCGTCCGCAGGATCATAAAGTGTTGCTCTGTCAAAAAGCTTTGCGCTTTCAACATACTTTTTTCCATGTTTCATAATTTCATCCTCCTATAGAGTGGTTAATCGGATTTTTCCTCCCACCCGGAAGCATTCAGTCAGCGACTACAATGCCCATGCTGCGAGCAGTTCCGGCTATCATACTCATAGCGCTTTCAATGCTTGCAGCGTTGAGATCGGGCATCTTCTGCTCTGCGATCTTTCTAACCTGCTCACCGGTAATTGTTGCGACCTTAGTTCTGTTCGGAACGCCTGAACCGCTTTCGATTCCGCAAGCCTTTTTGATAAGGACTGCCGCCGGCGGAGTTTTGGTTACGAATGAGAATGTGTGGTCGGCATAAACTGTGATGACAACGGGAATGATGAGACCGATGTCATTCTTTGTACGCTCGTTGAATTCCTTTGTAAAAGCCATGATGTTAACGCCGTGCTGACCGAGAGCCGGTCCAACGGGCGGCGCCGGAGTAGCCTTTCCTGCCGGAATCTGGAGCTTAATTAAGCCTACAACCTTTTGAGCCATTTTTTGCACCTCCAAATATATGTGGTTGATGGCGACTTGCACTGAGTTTTGCAAATCTCCCACAGGGAGCAAAAGCGCTCCCTCGTCATAATAAACGGCAAAAGCCGAAAATTATCACATTAATCAACTGCGACCTCAATCTGGTCGAGTTCAAGCTCAACGGGGGTTTCCCTGCCGAGCATTGAGATCATTACGACAACGACCTGCTTTGTCAGATCAATGCTGTCAACAATACCGCTGTAGCCGTCAAACGGACCGCTCAGGATATTGACAAGATCGCCGACCTTGTAGTTGACTTCGGTTGATCTCTGTTCAATTCCGAGCCTCAGAACCTCCTCGTCGGTGAGGGGAACAGGCTTGCTGCCCGGTCCGACAAAGCCCGTAACGCCGCGCGTATTGCGGATAACGTACCACGCCTCGTCGGTCATAGTGAGCTCCTCGTCTTCAAACTCGCTGCGCTTTCTGTAAGAACAGGCAACCTTAACCATAACATAGCCGGGGAAGAGCTTGCGCTCAACCTCCTTTTTGCTGTCGTCCTTAATCTCGGTAACAATCTCCGTCGGAATCCTTACCTCGAAGATCTGATCTTGCATCTTGCGGTTTTCAACAACCGTTTCAATGTTTGAGGCTACCTTGTTTTCGTAGCCCGAATAGGTGTGCACAACAAACCATCTGGCGTTATCAGCCATCGTTACACCTCC
>JAEDIH010000159.1 GCA_016292575.1 Clostridiaceae bacterium
AAATAATACTTGACCGTTGTTCCGTCGTCGGCCTTGTAGCTTTCGCAGATTAGCGTCTTGCCGCTTGTTGCAACCTTTGAAACGGTAATTTTTTTGCTGATATCCTTATCCACGTTGCCCATGAGATTGCCCATGTTCATGTCTTCGCCGTCCATAAAGTCTTCCGGCATTTTGCAGTACTTTTTAAAATCGTCAATGATAAGATAGGTGGTGCCTGCCTTTCCGCCGGTGCCGGAAATATAAAGCATTTTGCAGTCCATTGACTGAAGCTTGGTCTTGATATAGATATTGTTGTTCTTGACCGCCGCCGTTATCGGAGTTTCGCCGAGATCGGGATCGTTGGTGGTGAACTCCATGAGATATGTTCCGCCGGCAAAGACCTTCTGATATTTTTCAATTCTGTAGGCAGAAAGCTCTCCACTTTCCTTTTTTGTTGTCGTTGTCTGATCGTTGTTCTTTGTTGTTGAGCTTTCGGCACTTGGTTTTTCAGTGGTGCCGGCGTTGGTGCTGCTTTCAGTCTTTTGCTCGGTTGAGTCAATGTTTCCGGTGTAATCGGCACCGTTCACTGTGACGTCAATCTCCGGACCTGTGTAATTGGTCGGAAGGTCGTTTTTGTCAATGACGCCGTTGAGGTTTGCGGCGGTTGAACCGATATTGCCGTCCTTGTCTGTGACGGCGGCAACAACGTTCCCCTTTTCATCGGTAATTGCAACCATTGTTTCGCCGCTCTTATTGTCAACAACCGCAAGGTATGAATTCCCCTTTGCGTCGGTAACAATTAATTTTCCGTCAATTCCCGGGCCTTTCTGACCGAACAGGTAATAAGCTCCGACCGAAGCGGCGATGACCACAACGGCAAGCAGACCGAGAAATATTCCTCTGATAATTTTTTTCATATACTTTCTCCTCTTTTGTAGTTTGTGGCTTTTACTTTTTGAAGTCGATTATTTTCCTTGCAACCGGCAAAAACTCCGTCATGTCTGCAAGTTCAATCGCGCCCTTATCGGCAAGAGCAGGCGTTTTCGGGTCAACGGGAAGCGAGGCAAGAAGCTCACATCCAACCTCTTTTGCAATATCCTCTCCGTCATCTCCGCCGAAAATGCGGTGAGCCTTTCCGCAGTCCGGACAAACGTAAACGCTCATATTTTCAACGATTCCGACAATGGGAACGTTCATCATTTTTGCCATGTTGACCGCCTTTTTAACAATGAGGGAAACAAGATCCTGCGGAGTTGTAACAACGATAATTCCGTCAACGGGAATGGACTGGAAAACCGTGAGGGGAACATCGCCGGTTCCGGGGGGCATATCGATGAACATATAGTCCACCTCACCCCAGGCGACCTCGGTGAAAAACTGCTGAATAACGCCGCTTATGACGGGACCGCGCCAGACAACTGGCGAATCCTCGGTTTCAAGCAGGAGATTGACGGACATAACGCGGATACCCGTGCTAGTCTCCATCGGCAAAATTCCGTCCTCGTCTGCAACGGCTCTGCCCCTGAGACCGAACATTTTCGGAACGGAGGGACCCGTCACGTCCGCGTCAAGCACAGCACACTGCTTGCCGAGGCTCTGCATTGCCGAGGCAAGGCGGCAGGTTACCGAGGATTTTCCGACTCCGCCCTTGCCGCTGACAACGGCATAAATCTTTTTGATGTTGCTTGCTTTGTTCTGTTTGAAGCGCATATCCCTCTCGCCGCAGTTTTCCGAGCAGGAGGAGCAGTTTCCGCCGCAATCACTCATTAAAAATACACTACCTTTCAAAATTGACCTAAAAAATTACATTTTCGGCTTTACTGTTTTTATTTTATATACGAAAGTATAATTCAAGCTTAAAAATCGCGCCCTAAAAGTTCCGTTTCAGCAAAGGTGCTTTGCCGAAAAGCTTTTTCAGTCGCCGAGGATACGCCCGACAACGTTTGCAATAACCGCCGGCTTTGAGGCAACGGAAAGCAGGCGTCTTTTGTCGCGGCTTTTGTCTCTGTGTTCAAGCACGCTGAAAAGCGAGCGCACGGCAAGCATTTCCTCAAGTCCCGCGCAGGGATTGAGCAGCTCAACCGTTTTGCTTTCGCCGGCGCAGAGATCAAAATAGTTTTCGGAAAAATCTCCGGTTTCTTCGCGGCAGGAAAGCTCAACGTACCGTGCATATTTTTCCGCGCTTACCGTTACATATACGCGACCGGCGCGAAGAACCGTTTCAAATTTAAGCTGCGGATCAAAAAGCTCAAGCTCATTGTTTTCGCAAAGGATAAGGCGGTTTTCGCTGACCGTTTCCCTGTTTGCGTCGGCGAGCCTTGCAATAAAAATTTTATTTCTCCTGCCTGCGGAGGAAAACGGAAGCTTCATCACGTTGACGCTTGAAAACGCACGGACAAAAACTGTTTTTTCCGTTCTCATTCCGTGAGCACCCACAGTGCTTTCGCTGAACACGGTAAGCTTTCCGATGAAGGATTCCCTGTTTTCGTTTGTGATATAAATGTTGACGAAATTCTTTTCCTTTTCGCAGCTGACATGAAGATTTTCATAAAAATGTTTTGCACCGAACATTACGGCCTTTTTGCCGTGTCTGACATCGAGCGCAGCCCATGAAGCACTTTGCCAACAGTCGTTGAGCTGCCAGAAAAGTATTCCGGCGCAGCGCTCCGGATTGCGGCGGAAATGCTCCGCCGCCTCTTTCATGTATTCAAGCTGCAAAATCTGGGTGAGATATCTCCTTTCGCTCTCGCTGTTTCCGAGGGTGAAGTGCTTTGCAAGGTAAAAGTCAAGCCGTTCGTCGCCAAGCTCACAGTACTGATTTATCGCAACGGGAAAGTTCGGGTACGACTGCATTCCAAGCTCGCTGCAAAAGCGCGAAAAACGTTTTTGGTAGTAAGACTTTGTTCTGAACCCGTGCCATGTGTTCCAGATATGGCTGTCGCCACTTGAGTCGCCGGAGGGATCCTTCATATATGTTCCCGAGCCGGGGCTGCATTGGTGATAGGGCGTTTCGCCGTCATAGCGGTCGATAAGCTCGGGGAGAAGCTTATAGAAAAAATCGCCTGTTGTGTTGATAAAGCTGCGCCTGTTTATCCACGCAAGGGAGATTGACTCAATCTCGTTATTGCCGCACCAAAGGCAGAGGGACGCGTGGTGGCGTATTCTTGAAACGTTCTGAGCAATTTCTTCCCTGACCTCGAAAAGAAAATCCTCGTCCATGAACGGATAGGCGCAGCAGGCAAAGGCACAGTCCTGCCAGACGAGAATTCCGAATTCATCGCACAAATCGTAAAACTCGTCGCTTTCATAAAAGCCGCCGCCCCATACTCTGAGCATATTCATATTTGCGTCCCTGCATTTTTCAAGAACATTTCTGATATCATCATTTGTGACGCTTGTATAAATCATGTGAAACGGAACAAGGTTTGCACCCTTGGCAAAGATCGGCTCGCCGTTTATGTAAAAGCAAAAGCAGCTTCCGTATTTATCTTTTTTTCTGTCAAGAAAAAGCGTTCGCAGACCTATGCGCTTTTCCTTTTTGTCCGTTGTCATGCCCTCATCGGAAATTATACTTGCCGAAACGGTATAAAGCGGCTGGTCGCCCATTGTGTTGCAGTACCAGAGCTGCGGATCTTCAACAATGAAGCCGCATTTCATGCTTTCATCTGCGTGAACCTTTTCGGTTCTGCCGTCCGGGTGAGTGAGGGAAAAAATTACGCTTGCTTTTTCGCTTGTTTTAACAAATGATGAAATAAGCCACTTTTCGCCGTCCTTTTTCTGCCGCACGCAAAAGTCCGTTATCACCGGGTGAGAAAAAAGCCTGATCTCTCCGTGACCGGAAATGCCCTGGGCGCAGAGCGGCGCGGTGAAGTCCCAACCGAAGTGCGAGGCCGGCTTTCTGATGTGCGGGTGGTGCAAAATACCCATTGCATTGAACGGCAGGGAAATTTCCTTTTCCTTGCGGT
>JAEDIH010000160.1 GCA_016292575.1 Clostridiaceae bacterium
TGCAAGTAAGATGTGCATCAAAGCGTATGCTGTGATTTATTCAGAGGTTCCTTAGTGATGGCAGTCGGACGAGCAGCTTTCGCAGTCGCAGCCGCAGTTGTGCTCCTCCGGCTCGCAGGTTGCGGGGTCTGCGCCGTTGACGCAAAGACCGAGAATCTGCATAATATAGTTCATCATGCCGTCAATCTCTTTCCTTGCCTCTTCATAGGCTTTCATTTTTTCGTTGCCCATGAACTTGTCATAAACAGCGTTGAACTGGCGCTCATATTCCGCCATTTTTTCCGAGTCGGGATTTTCCTGTGAGGCTTCGCGCTGATAGTTCATCTGAACGAGCTGAATCTGACCCATGAGGTCAAGAAGCTCGGGATCCTTTTCGTTATCCTCTCTTGCCTTTGCAAAGGCGAGATACCTTTCGTCCTGCTGGATTGCGGCGCCGAGCTCGCGTGTGAGTTTGATTACGTCCATGTAAAGTACTCCTTGTGAAAAAAATATATTGATATGCGCAGAAATCTGCGTTTTATCCTAATTTGATGAACCTGCCTTTGAGAACCCACGTTTTCGGCTCGGTAACCTCAACCGTTACAAACGAGCCGATAAGCTTGTCCTCTCCCTCAAATTCAATGATGACGTTGCCCTCTGTCCTTGCGCTGAGCAGTCCGGAATTCTCATTTCGTTCCTCAACAAGAACGCGGTACTGCTTTCCTTTCATTGCGGCGGTACGCTTTGAGGCTATCTCCTCCTGAAGGGAGGTAAGCTCGGAAAACCACCTCGATTTTTCCTTTTTGTCAACTTCGTCGGGCATTGAAGCCGCCTTTGTTCCCGGTCGCGGAGAAAAAATAAAAGTGAAAAGCGAGGTATAGTTGACCTCTCTCAAAAGCGAGAGCGTATCGCAAAATTCCTCATACGTTTCGCCCGGGAAGCCGACAATGATGTCGCTCGTTATTGAAAGCTCCGGCATAAGCTCATAAGCGTATCTGATAAGACCGAGATATTTTTCGCGGTCGTAGTGGCGGTTCATCTCTTTAAGCACGCGGTCGTTGCCGGACTGAACGGGAAGGTGCAGGTGCTTTGCAACCTTTTTGCACCTTGCCATTGTTTCAAGAAGCTCCTTTGTGCAGTCGCGCGGATGGGAGGTCATGAATCGGATTATAAAATCGCCCTCAATATCGTTGATTGCACTGAGAAGCGCCGGAAAGCGATACTTTTCCTCAAGGTCTTTGTTGTATGAGTTAACATTCTGACCGAGGAGGGTAAGCTCCTTGTAGCCCGCGGCAACAAGCTGCTTTGCCTCTTCAACAATCAGGTCAAAGCTGCGGCTCCTTTCGCGTCCTCTGACATAGGGAACAACGCAGTAGGAGCAGAAGTTGTTGCAGCCGTACATAATCGGAATCCACGCCCTGAACGCTCCGTCGCGGTGCAGCGGCAGACCCTCAACAATGTTTCCGTCGCCGCCGGAAAGGTCAAAGACCCTTTTTCCCGAGCAGAGACAGCGGTAAATGAATTCGGGCAGCTTATGAATGACATGGGTGCCGAAAACAAGGTCAACATAGCGAAAGCTGTTCTTGATTTTTTCGACAACATAGTCCTGCTGCATCATGCAGCCGCAAAGGGCGATTATCATGTCCGGCTTTTCGGTCTTATACTTTTTGAGCGCGCCGACATTTCCGAAAACGCGATCCTGTGCGTGCTCGCGTATGGCGCAGGTATTATACAAAACAAGGTCGGCCTCCTCAACCGAATCGGTAAGCTCATAGCCGAGAGAGCAAAGGATACCCTTAATTTTTTCGCCGTCAGACACGTTGCCTTGGCAGCCGTAGGTATGCACAAACGCTTTCGGCGCAGACTGCAAAAAGCGCGAGGAAAGCACAACCGAAACAAGCCTTGCATATTCCTTTTGTTTTTCAAGTTCCTCTTTTGGAACGGTGAAGTTTTTCCTTTTGTTATCCAATCTTTTTATCCTCCGGGGGAGCTTTGCCGAGCTGCTCGGCAAAGGCAATGAGTTTCTTTATCCGGTGATTGACAGCCGAACGCGAAAGCGGCGGAGAAAACATTTCGCCGAATTCGCGCAGACTTGAGTCGGGATTTTCAACCCTGAGCAGAGCAATTTTGCGCAAATCCTCCGGCAGCTCGCCGAGCTTTCCGCTTTCAATAATTTTCTGAATCTGCTCAACCTGCGCACAGGCGGCAATCGCAGTGCGGGCAACGTTTGCGCTGTCAAAATTTGCGCGGCGGTTTGAAACGTTGCGAAAGTCTTTATAAATCTTTATGTTCATGATATTAAACGCACAGCCTTGCGCGCCCATGATGTTTAAAAGATCCTCAATGCTTTCGCTGTCCTTTATATAAATGATGTTGACATAACGCCTGACCATGTGCTTTGCCTTGAGGTTATACTCCGTCAGCATTTTCATAAGGTCAAGGCTGAGCGTGCGGAAAGGAACAACAAATTCAAGGTGATAGCCCTTGTTCGGGTCGCTGACTGTTCCGCAGGAAAGGAAGGCTCCGCGGAAAAACGCGGCGTTGCAGCAGTTGAGCACCTCGCTTTCGTTATCGCTTTCATTAAGGAGATTGCCGCGGTTGATACGGGTGAAGGACTCGTTTCCGCTGGTTGAAAAGCAAGAAAGCACCGTTTCAATGTCCCGTTCATTAACGCTGACGGTATACTTTCCGGCTTTTGAAACCGAAATTTCCGCCCGGGCACCCGTTTCGGCTCTGAGCAGCTCGGCGTACTTTTTTGCAACAACCTCATGCTCGGTCATTATCGAGATCTTGTCGCTCCTGAATTCGCGACCGAAAAGGAGCATACCGTAGGTCATTGCGTGGCGGCAGCAAGGGGGCATATATTCAATTTTTGCAAGCTCCTCTTTAACGCTTAACGAAAACGACATGAAAATTTCTCCCTGATTCTGCCGCGGTCACTTGAGAATATCCCTGTGGCTGACCGAGGACGAATATCCTTTTTCTTTGAAGTGGTTATAAAGAATTTCGGCAAAGGTTACCGAGCGGTGGTGACCGCCCGTGCAGCCGACCGCAACAATGAGCTGGCTCCTCCCCTCCTTAACGCAAAGGGGAAGGGCGCAATCAACAAGCGAAAGGAGCTTTTTTTCGTAATCTCTGGATTCCTCAAAGCTCATAACATAATCGCTGACGACCCTGTCAAGCCCGGTAAGCTGCTTCATTTCCGGAACATAGAAAGGATTCGGCAAAAAGCGGACGTCAAAAACAAAGTCGGCGTCATTGGGGATTCCGTGCTTGAAGCCGAAGGACATACAGTGGATATGCATTGACTTTCCGCCCGAGCCGGAGAACATTGAAGCAACCCTCACACGGCACTGAATTGCAGAAAGGTTTGAGGTTTCAAGAAGATAGTCCGCCATGCTTTTTGCTTTTTCAAGCATTTTTCTTTCGCGCGCAATGGCGTTTGAAACCGAGTCGTACTTGTCCAAAACAAGCGGATGCCTGCGCTTTGTTTCCTTAAAGCGGTTGAGCAGCACCTCATCGCTTGCGTCAATGAACATCAGCTTATATTCAATCTGCAGCTCTTTAAGCTCGTCAATAGCCTCAAAAAGGGTGGAAAACGCCTCGCCTGCCCTGACATCGGTCACAACAGCAACACGCTCATGCTCCTTTGAGCTTTTGAGAAGCTCCGCAAAAACGGGGATAAGCTTTGCCGGAAGATTATCAACGCAGAAAAAGCCGACATCCTCAAGCGAATTGACAACGCAGGACTTGCCTGCGCCGCTCATTCCCGTAATAATTACAAATTCCACCGAAAATCACCGTCAAATCATTTTAATTTCCGTTTCAAGATTTACGCCGAATTTTTCAAAAACAGTCTTTTGGCAAAATTCAACAAGGCTCTTAACGTCACTGCAAGTTGCCGCGCCGGCGTTCACAATGAAGCCCGCGTGCTTTTCGCTGACCATTGCGCCGCCGAT
>JAEDIH010000161.1 GCA_016292575.1 Clostridiaceae bacterium
TTTTTGCAGAAAGCCGCGACTTGAAAAGTAGTTACTATATGTTTTTAAAGCGTAAATTAATTCCCACTCGCCGTTCCTGTTTGCAGATGAAAGCTGCGTCCGAAGGAAAAATGGGTTCAGCACAACCTAACTGTAGGCGCAATGGAAGCGAAATGCGGCTTTTCCCCCGCAAAGCCGTCATTTTGATTCCTCTTGCGCCGTACCGAAAAAGTCCTTTTGGTTACTTTTGTGACGATTGACAAAAGTAACCCCCAGCGGAGCGGACGGATATAAACCATTTGCACCATTTACCCACAAAGTAACAACATAAAAGCAAAATCCGTACATCTATCTTCTGTCCGTTTGACATTCGCGCAAATTCGTGCTATACTGTAAAAAACTACGAAAGGCAGGCGGCAGAAATGAAAAAGCTCAAAAAACTTTTTTCACTGATAATTGTTCTTTCAATGCTTTGTTCGCTTGCACTCGTCTTTTCCCTTTCGGTCTATCCCCAACACTCCCACCTCTGCCCGGAAAGGGGCTGCGTAGTCTGCGCTGTTGTTAACTTTGCGCAAACACTGTTCAAAGCGCTGAGCCTTTCTGCGGTGTTCTCCGTG
Organism: Clostridiaceae bacterium; assembly: GCA_016292575.1. Lineage (GTDB taxonomy): Bacteria > Bacillota > Clostridia > Oscillospirales > Acutalibacteraceae > UBA6857. The sequence goes on from JAEDIH010000161.1 coordinate 597, forward strand.
CTGATTGCTCTTTTCCGCGCGTGCCGCTTCGTTCCGCTCAGCCGTATTCTGCCCGTTAAAACCCAGACCGAAACTCCCGTATCGCTCAAAACCAAAATATCCGCCTGATCTTTTCAAACAGGATAATTGTACCTTTTTTGAGTAAAAGGTCTTATCCTGTTCTCTTTTTATGTTCTAATATCACAAATTGGAAAAATAGAGGTAGTAATATGAAAAGATTATTAGCAATACTGATGTCCGCAGTTGTGCTTCTGACTCTCCTTTGCGCCTGCTCGGTTCAAAAGCAGGAGGAAGCCGGCTCGTCCCTTTCAGCCGAAAGCACAGCCCAAACGGACGAAAAATCGCTGTCCGTTGTCTGCTCAATCTTTCCGCAGTATGACTTCTGCCGCGAGATAATGGGCAAGGACGCAAACATTGAGCTTCTGCTCAAATCCAAGGTCGATATGCACAATTACAAGCCCTCAGCCGAAGATATCCTCAAAATCAAAAACTGCGACCTGTTTATTGACATAGGCGGAGAATCCGATGAATGGGCAAAAGACATTGTTGCCTCGGCGGATAACAGCAGGCTCTCTGTTCTCTCGCTGATTGACCTTGTTGAGGCCAAGGAGGAGGAAACGCTTGAGGGTATGGAGGAGGAAGACCACGAGCACGACGAGGACGAAGAGGACGAGGAGCACGAGAGCGAAAAGGACGAGCACGTCTGGACGTCGCTCAAAAACGCCCAAATCATTGTCCGCGCAATTTCGGAAAGGCTCTGCGCGCTTGACGCGCAAAACAGCGCGGAATATAAAAAGAACGCCGACTCCTACATTGAAAAGCTTGCCGCGCTTGAAAAGCAGTATGCCGAAACGGTCAGTACCGCAAAAAGGAAGACCCTTGTTTTTGCCGACCGTTTTCCGTTCAGATATCTTGCGGACGATTATTCGCTTGAATGTTTTGCGGCGTTTTCCGGCTGCTCGGCAGAAACCCAGGCAAGCTTTGAAACAGTCGCTTTCCTTGCTGAAAAGGTTAAGGATAAGAACTTGCCGTACGTCCTTGTTATTGACGGCTCGGACGGCTCGGTTGCTCAGACCGTAGCCTCGCAAAGCGGTGCAAAAATTATGGCGCTCGATTCCTGCCAGTCCGTATCCGAGGAAGAAATCAATGAGGGCAAGAGCTATCTTTCCATCATGCAAGAAAATCTTGAGGTGCTGAAAGAGGTGCTTAACTGATGGAACTGCTTTCGCTCAAAAATGTCAGCGTCGGCTATGACGGAAAAGCTGTTGCGGAAAATATCTCCTTTTCCCTGAACAGCGGCGATTACCTTTGCATTATCGGCGAAAACGGCGCCGGAAAATCAACCCTGATGAAAACGCTCCTTTCCCTCAAAGCGCCTGTCAGCGGCGAAATCAGGTTTGCCGACGGTTTTTTGAAAACTCAGATTGGCTATCTTCCGCAGCAGACGGACGTTCAAAAGGACTTTCCGGCAACGGTCTTTGAGGTTGCGCTTTCCGGCTGTCTCAACGAATGCGGTCTGCGCCCGTTCTATTCCAAAGCGCAAAAGGAAAAAGCAAAAATGTGGCTCGAAAGGCTCGATATACTGCAATACAGAAAAAGAAGCTACCGTGCGCTTTCCGGCGGTCAGCAGCAAAGGGTGCTGCTTGCGCGCGCCCTCTGCGCCGCAAACGGACTCATTCTCCTGGACGAGCCTGCCGCCGGTCTTGACCCGATTGTGACAAAGAATATGTATGAGCTGATAAAAAGCCTCAATGAGGAAAGCGGCGTCACCGTTATCATGGTATCGCACGACCTTGCCGCCGCAATGAAATATGCCTCCCACATTCTTCAGATAAGCCGAAGCGGCGCCTTTTTCGGCACTGTTTCAGAATACAGAAACAGCGCGGAGGGCCTCTCCTTCCTCGGAAAGGAGGTTGGGGACGATGCTTGAAAAGCTGGTTTCATATCTTCAGTATGACTTTGTGCGCTATGCGCTTATTGCAGGCGTTCTGATTGCCCTGTGCGCCGCGCTTCTCGGCGTGAGCCTTGTTCTCAGACGTTGCTCCCTGATTGGCGACGGGCTTTCCCATGTTGCTTTCGGCGCAATGACCGTTGCAATGATTTTCTCCGTTGCTCCGATGTATGTCTCGCTCCCGGTGACCGTCCTTGCCTCGGTGCTTCTGCTTCGGGGAGACAGGGCAAAGCTGCGCGGAGACAGCGCCGTTGCCGTCCTTTCGGTCTCCTCTCTTGCAATAGGCTATCTTTTGCTCAACGTTTTTTCAAAGAAAACGACTAACCTCAGCGGCGATGTTTGCAGCATTCTTTTCGGCTCCACCTCAATCCTTACGCTGAAGCTTTCGGACGTTATCACCTGCGTTGTCCTTGCCGCCGCGGTGGTCACGGTGTTCGCTCTGTTTTACAACAAGCTTTTTGCCGTAACCTTTGACGAAACCTTTGCGCGCGCAACGGGAACAAAAACCTCGGTCTATAACCTCATTCTTGCCGTTACAACGGCCGTTGTTATTGTTCTTTCCGTGAACCTTGTGGGCGCTCTGCTCATTTCGGCGCTGATTGTTTTCCCCGCGCTCTGCGCCATGCGGATTTTCAAAAGCTACAGGGGCGTTATGGCGGCGGCCGCCGTTATTTCGGTATTCTGCGCCGCGCTCGGAATTTTTGTCTCAATAATCTTTTCAACCCCGGTAGGCTCAACCATTGTTGCGTGCGAGCTTGCGGTATTCGTTATCTGCATAATTATTGACCTGATTAAAGGAGGAACAAAAAAATGAAGAAGTTTATTTCCTTAATTCTTTCAGCCTTGCTTTTATTCACCCTTTGCGCCTGCTCCGGCAACAGCTCCCAAGGCGGCACGTCCGCCGCTCAGAATGCCGCTTCCGCAGGCGATACCACCCTTTCAACCGTGGCGGTAACCGAGGACGTTTCCGCCGCCGAGGCAAAAAGCGCAAAATTTAAGGAGCTTGAAAAGTACGACGTTGACATTGACACAAACGGTCTGAACAAAAATATGTTGACCGCCCAGATGCAGGCCATTTCGCAGGATCCCGAAAAGTACCTCGGAAAAACCATTCGCCTGACCGCAACCTATCAGAAGCAGAAGTCAAACACCGGAGACAAGGCATATAACTATGCTTTCGGCTATGACGACACGGGCTGCTGCGCCGCGTGGGCCATTGAGTTTTACGGCGACAAGGTTCCGGACAACATGGAGGACTTTACCTCAATTTCAATGGTCGGAAAAATTTCGCAGTATGATGAGGACGGAACAATGTATACGTTCATTGACGTTGAGCACTTTGCAGTGTAAAACGCAAAGC
>JAEDIH010000162.1 GCA_016292575.1 Clostridiaceae bacterium
AGGGTGACGCAAAACGAATTTCCGAATGTGTTTTTCATATCATTTCCTCCAGCTGCGAAAGGCTCACCTTTTTGAAATAAAACGAGCCGATTTTGTCCGAAAGGACAATGTTAACCGTGTTTCCGCTTGCCTTTTTGTCGTGCTTCAAAAACGATTTTACTGCGTCTTTGTTATAATAATACTCTGTTTTGAGTCCGACGCTTTGAAGTGCTTTTTCAACCCTCGGGCGGATTTCACTGCCGCACATCGGAAGCATTCCGAGCGCAACACATTCTCCGTGGAGTAGCTCACCGAGACCGGCGCTGCTTTCAATCGCGTGACCGAGTGTGTGACCGAAATTCAGAACGCGGCGCAGAGAGCTTTCCTTTTCGTCCTTTTCAACAACGTCACGCTTTGCGCTGACCGCGCGGAAAATGACTTCCTCAATTTTTTCCATTGCCTTTCCGCTTTCAAAAATTTCAAACAGCTTTTCATCGCTCGTTACGGCAATCTTAACCGCCTCGGCAAAACCGTTTGAAATCTGGCGCTTTTCAAGAGTTGAAAGAAGCAACGGGTCAATTATGACCTTTTTCGGCTGATGGAACGCACCGAGAAGATTCTTGGCAGAGCAAAAATCAACCGCCGTTTTCCCTCCGACAGAGGAATCAACCTGGGAAAGGAGCGTTGTCGGAATATTATAAAAATCAATGCCGCGCATATATATTGCGCTTGCAAAGCCTGCCATGTCTCCCGTTACTCCGCCGCCGAGAGCAATAACGCAGTCGGTACGGGTAAAGTCCTTTTCAAGCAGCGTTTTGCAGATTGCAAGCAGCGTATCCGTGTTTTTGTTTTCCTCACCCTGAGGAAAGGTATACAAACAGGCTTCGTCAAGCTGAGAAAGGAGGCTTTCGGCGTATTCTTCGGGAACGCCGCTGTCCGTTACAACAAGAGCCTTGCCCTTGATTTTCAAAAGCTCCCCGGCTTTTTTGAGCGCGCCTTTTTCAATAATTATATCATAGCTGTCATTTGCAAGTGATACCGGAATTATCATGTTATTTCACTGCCTTTGCATTGTTGAATGAGCCGACGAACCGAAGCTTGTCGCAGCAATCGGAAAGCTCAGAGAGCATGAATGAGCCTCTGCGTGATTTGAGATCTCCTTCAATTTCAACATAAAAGTAATATGTCCACATAAGACCTTTCATTGCACGGCTTTTGATGCAGCGCATACTGAAGCCGTGGTTTCCGATGACATTGATTGCGTGTGCAAGCGAGCCTGCCTCATCGGGAACGGTGAAAACAATTATTGAGCCATCGCTTTTTGAGCTGCTCGCAACCCTTGAAAGAACGGCAAAGCGCGTTGTGTTCGTCTCACTCTCATTAATATTCTCCTTGAGTATTTTAAGACCGTAAAGCTTTGCCGTGTCCGCGCTTGCAATGGCGGCAACTGTCTTATCGCCGTTTTTGAGCACAGTTTTTGCCGCAACGGCGGTATTGACGCATTCCTTTTTTTGGGCGCCGAGCTTTCTCAGGTACTCCTCGCACTGCGAAAGTGCCTGCGGATGGCTGACAACGGTTTTGATATCGGAAAGCTCGCTCTCCGGCAGGGCAACAAGGCACTGGCGTATTGAAAGCGAATAGACCTCGTTAACATAAAGCGAGCCGGAAAAAATCAGGTCAATAACCGCGCCGACCTCGCCTGCGTTGCTGTTTTCAAGCGGAAGAACACAGCAGTCGGTTTCGCCCTTTTCGGTCATCTCATATGCCTCTTTAAAATCCTTGCACGAAACGGCAATGGCATCCGGAAAGATTTTGTCAACGGCAATCTGTGCAAAGGCTCCGGTAACTCCGCTGTATGAAACGCGCATACCCTCAAGGATTTTGTGCTGATATCTTTTTGAAACGGACATTGTGTCCTTGAGGAAGTTGACGTAATAGGAACGAAGCTCCTCGTCCGAAACAAGCTGTTCGTTGCGCTTGATTACGTCGTTTTCCCTTTTTTCGTCAAAGACGGGCATGCCGCGCTTCATTTTATACTCCGCAACCGAGCCGACAAGCTTCATGCGTTCTTCAAAAAGGGCGGCCATCTGTTTATCGACTTCGTTGATTTTTTCTCTGATTTCAAGCAGTTCGTCCATCGTTTACTCCTTAAAAATATTCTTTTGCAAGCTTTTCAAAAGCGGGAAGCGCCCTCTTTATCATCTCGGTTGAAACGCAGTATGCAATTCTGACATAGCCGGGAAAGCCGAATGAATCGCTCGGAACAAAGAGCAGTTCATACTTTTTTGCCCTTTCGCAGAACGCCGCGGCGTCCTTTTCCGGAGACTTCATGAAAAGATAGAACGCTCCGTCGGGCTTTGCGCAGGTAAAGCCGAGCCTTGTCACCGTGTTCACAAGCAGATCGCGGTTGGTTTCATAGACCGAAAGCTCCGCAGTTTTTCCGAGACATTCCTTGACAACAAACTGGAACAGTGCCGGTGCGCAAACAAAGCCGAGCGCACGTCCCGCGCCGCAGACAGCCTTGAAGATTTCCCCGGATGAGGCAACCTCGTCCGGAACAAGAATATAGCCGATTCTCTCGCCCGGAAGCGAGAGAGACTTGCTGAACGAATAGCAGACAATGGTGTTGTTATAATACTTCGTGAGATACGGAACCTCAACATCTCCGTAAACAAGCTCTCTGTACGGCTCGTCCGAGATAAGGAAGATATCTTTGTTAAATTCCCTTTGCTTTTTTTCAAGCAGGGCGCAAAGGGTTTTAACGCAGTCTTCATCAAGCACAACGCCGGACGGATTGTTCGGGGAATTGACGATGATTGCCTTTGTATGCTCGTTGATTGCGCTTTCAATCGCGGCAAAATCGGGCAAAAGCGTTTTTTCGTCCGAGGGAACGACCTTAACCCTCATGCCTGCCTTTTCGGCAAAAACGCGGTACTCAGGAAAGTACGGAGCAAGAACAATCAGCTCATCGCCCTGCTCATAAAGCGCATTGAGCGTGATGGTCAGCGAAGCCGCCGCGCCTGCGGTCATATAAAAATTCTCTTTCCTGAAGTGGGTCGAGTAGGTACGGTTGAGATATTCGGCAAGTGCCTGTCTGACGGAATTGTCGCCCACTGCCGAGGTATAGCCGTGAAGCTCGGTTGAGGGAACTGAGTCAACAAGCCTTTTAATGGTTTCGTTAACAATCTCCGGCGCCGGAACACTGGGGTTTCCGATGCTGAAATCAAAAATGTTCTCCCTGCCGACATCCTCTGCCCTTTTTTTTGCATATTCAAAAATCTCTCTGATAACCGATGAGTGAGCACCAAGCTCATACATTTCATTTGAAAACATTATGTTCACCCTCACAGCAATAAATAATACCGAAATACTGCTCCGACTGAAACTTTGCAGCCAAAGCAGCCGGTTTTTACTTTAGCGGTTTAAATCGTGATTATATTATACCACCGCCGCCCCGATTCTTCAATCGTGAAGAATGACAAAGATTAAGCCCTAAAAAATCATAAATAACAGCAAAAAAGCCAAAAAGTATTCTTTTATAAAGGAGAAAGACAAATCAGTGCAAAAAAATAATTTGTTCATTATTACGCTGTGTAATTAACAATTTGTTAACATCTATTATAATATACTTTGCAATCGGAAACAAAGCTTCCGGTTGTGTATATTAAGGAACCTCTGAATAAATCACAGCATACGCTTTGATGCACATCTTACTTGCATCTTTTCCGCCATATTGCACAAAAGCCGCTTGAAATCCGACAGGATTCCTGCGCGCCTTTTGCACAATCTGACGAAAAATCTGACGGCGTAATCTGTACATCAGATTTAATCAGAGCTTCCTTAACTGTGTAAGGAGAGATAACAAAATGTCAAAAGCTCTTAACATTCTATTCAAAAAAGCAGTTGCTCTCGTGATTT
>JAEDIH010000020.1 GCA_016292575.1 Clostridiaceae bacterium
GTTACTTTTGTCACAACCGACAAAAGTAACCCCAAGCGGAGCGGACGGGTGTAAATTTCTATTTCCATTTTCCCACAAAATAACCGCGTATAAATTAAAACTCACACGGTTACACCTGATTTTTGCGCAAAAAAAAGCCGCAAAACTGCGGCATAATTTATAAAATATCAGTTTCCACGACCGCGCCTTGAATATCCGCCGCCGTGCTTTGCTTCACCCGAACGCTTGAGGTCGGTTATCTTCTCGTCGCTGACCTGCTTGAATCGAGCCATCATGTCCTCAAAGGACATATTTGAGGGGTCTTTCCTTTCCGGCTGTCCCTGCCAGACATTGGCCGAGCGGGAACGCTGCGGACGGTTCGGGCGTGGCGGTTTTGAGTCACGCTGCTGTTCTTCGGGCAAAGCCTTTTTTATGGAAAGGCTGATTTTTCCCTCATCGCTTATGCCGATAATCTTGACTTTAACTTCCTGTCCCTCGGTGAGATGATCCTTAATCTCCTTGACAAATGCGTTTGAAACCTCGGAGATATGAACCATTCCGCTCTTGCCCTCAGGCAGGCTGACAAAAGCTCCGAACGAAGTGAGTCCCGTGACTGTTCCCTCAACAATTTGACCGATTTCAAGCATAAAAAGCTGTTTCCTCCTGCGTTTTAATTTCCAAACGATGAATCGTAGAAAACACGCTCGCCGGGCTTTGCGTAGCCGTACTGCTCACGCGCAATTTTTTCATAGTATTCATCGTGATTTTTATCCTCAAGGAAGCGTTTAAGCTCCTCGTTTTCGTTTTTAATCTCCTCACATTCTCCGCTCATCTGCGACGCCTGCGCATTATTATCGGCAGCGCGGGAATAATTGACAACGCAGCCCGCTACCGCAAGACACACAAAGGAGAAAACAACAATGAACAAAATAACGCTGTGTTTCTGAACTCTTTTTGCCTTTTTTGCAGGCACAAACTGTTTAACGGCCAACGCTGTTCATCTCCCTGTTAAAATCAAAATAATCTTCTTGCGCAAAGCTCATCGTATTTTCAAATAAGCATTAAATCTCCGCCTATTACACACATTTATTATAATGATTTTTTATGTTTTTTCAAGTATTTTTTTCGCTTATTCTCAGGTTTTTGAACTTTTTTTGAAAGCTTTTTCTCCTTTTTCTTTTCCGCCGGAGCTTTTCTCTGCTTTGTTTGCGCTTTTATGCGCTCAAAAAGCCGCCCGGCGCCTTTTTTAACCTTTTTTGAAAGGAACGCAAACGGAACCGAAATCATCGAAATAACTTTTGAAAAAACAGAGGAGAGTGTGCCGAACACCTTTTTAACAACCCTGTCCGCCGTTAAAAAAAAGACCGCAGCACCGAGAACAGACGCAAAAATCAGGTTGACCCTGACGTTTCCGTCGGCATAGACCAGAAAAAAGACAAACATGCAAACGGTTGTGGCAACCGAAAAGAACAGATCCTGCACCAAAAGCGCAATTTTTCCCTTTGAAAAAAGGCTTCTTGCAAATTCAACCAGCCTGAAAAGGAAACCGTCAAGAAAGCCGAAAGCAAAAAACAGCAAAAAATTGGAAAGCTGCTGCGGCAGCGGCTCAAGATAGTTCATCGAAACATTTTTCCGAAAAAGCCGGTGCTTTTCGGTGCCTGGTCAATATATGTCAGGGAAACAATGTTTCCCTCAATCGTCAGCTCCCCGTTTTCTGTGTTGAGCTTATTAATGTGTAGCTTTGTGCCGGTGACGGTCAGCTCCCCGGCGCAGGTATAGGCAAGAACGGTCGATTCGTCAAAGGAATCAACGTCCGTAACTCCGGTCATTCTGAGCTTTTTCCTGTCCTCAAGTATCAGGTTATGCGGCTCGGTTTTAACAATCTCGTCTTGCATTAAAAACGCCTCCCTTTTTAAAGAAACAAAGGACTGTCTTGTTCTTTAATTTCTATGAAAAAAGGAGGGCAGATATGCAATCAAAGAAGCTTATACATTCCCGAGGCGTTCTCCTTGGTTGCGTATTCGTTCACGGCAAGAACCTCGGCGCGGATTTTGTTTTCGCCCATCTGAATTTCAATAATGTCGCCCTGCTTCACGTCGTAAGAGGCGCGGGCAACCTTGCCGTTGACCGAAACATGCTTTGCGTCGCAGACCTCGTTTGCAACGGTGCGCCTTTTGATAAGGCGCGAAACCTTCAGGTATTTGTCAAGTCTCATAGATGCTTCCTTTCGTATTTTTCAAAACAAATCGGGCTGCCGCAAAAGCAACCCGATTTTTGGAAAAGTTCATTATTTAACAGCGTTCTTGAGAGCTGCGCCGGCCTTGAAGGACGGAATCTTTGAAGCGGCAATCTCAACGGCTTCGCCTGTTCTGGGGTTGTGTCCAACTCTTGCGGCTCTTTCCTTAACTTCAAAGGTTCCGAAGCCTATAAGCTGAACCTTTTCTCCGTTAACGAGGGCGTCTTCAACAGCGCCGAGAACAGCGGAAACAGCCTTTTCGGCATCTTTCTTTGAAATTTCAGCCTTTGCTGCAACGGCAGCAACCAATTCGGTTTTATTCATTGTGAATCCTCCAAAAATATATTTTCCATAAGTCCGCAATGCTCTGAGCAGTACGCCTTAATTGGATTTGATAATTTGCTTTGCTTCATTCCAAAGCTTGTCCAGCTCCTCAACGGGAGTTTCTTTCATATTGATTCCGCGCTCGTTTGCAAGCTTTTCAACAATGAGATATCTTTTAAAAAACTTGTTGCTCGCCTTAGTCAGAGCCTCCTCGCTGTCAACGCCGAGAAAGCGCGAAACATTGACCGCGGAAAAAAGAACGTCGCCAAACTCATCCTCAATGTCGAAAGCGTCCTTTGACCGGTACGCCTCCTCTAGCTCGCCGATTTCGCTTTTGAGTGCGTCAAAAGCGCCGTCGGCCTTGTCCCAGTCGAAGCCGGCCTTGCGCGCCTTGGACTGAAGCTTCTGCGCCCGCATAAGAGCCGGAAGCTCAAGAGGAACGGCTTTCATTGAATCGCCCTGAGTCTTCTGACCCTTGGTTTTACGCTTGATCTCATCCCACTTGACAAGAACCTCCTGCGGTGTGTCCGCGCTGTCAGAGGCAAAGACGTGCGGATGACGCTCAATGAGCTTTTTGCAAATTCCGTCGCAGACGTCGTTAATATCGAACGAACCCTCCCCACGCTCAATTTCGGCGTGGAAAACGACCTGTAAAAGAGCGTCGCCCAGCTCCTCGCACAGAAGGGTCTTATCATTTTTGTTGATAGCCTCAATAACCTCGTAAGTCTCCTCGATAAAGGACTTCTTGATGCTTTCATGTGTCTGTTCTCTGTCCCACGGACAGCCGCCCGGCTCGCGCAGAATTTTCATAATGGCGCAAAGATCTTCAAAGCCGTAGCGTGATTTGAAATTGAAATTTTTCATTTGAATTACCTCAGCAGTGCAGCCGCCGATTAATTGCGCAATCCGATTAATCGGTGACTACCTATGCTATTTTACCCTAACAAACCAAATTTTTCAAGGACTTTCGCAAATTTTTCTCCTTTTGGCAACATTTCAACATCATCGCGGGCAATTCCCTTGATTAAAAGGAGCGTAACAGCGTAAAGAGCACCGCCGACGCAGATTGCAAGCACAGTTGAAACCTTTGCATTAAGCAGCAGCCTGTCGGCAAGGAGACTGTGGCTGTAAAGCGCCGCAAGACCGCAGACAATGGCGGCAATGAGCGGCTTGATGAAAACCGAGGAATAGTCAATTCTGACCTTTGTAACTTTCAAAAGCGCAGTAAAGTTAATCGAAAGCATAACAACATAGCATACCATTGTACTCCAGACGGCACCGTTAATGTTGATTTTCGGATTTCCTATAAGGACAAAGTTGAGAATAATTTTTACAATCGAGCCGATTGCAACGGACTTGAGCGGAATATCCATTCTTCCGACAGCCTGAAGCATATTAGTAATCGGAGAAGCAACAGAGAACATGAAAACACCGAAGCCGTAGACGCAAAGCATGGGTGCGGCAATGGGAATCATATGGGTCTGCTTGCTGTAAAGGAGTTCCAGAATAGGCTTTGAAAGCGCGGCAATTCCAAGACCTGCCGGAAGCGCAACCATCATTGAAACGCGCAGGGTTGATTCAACGGTTTTTCTGATTTCCCGGCGATTCTTTGCCGTCCACGCCGTTGCAAGCATAGGAATTGCGCTGATTCCTACCGTCATGACAATAGTCGGAACAAGGTTCTTGATATTAAGCACCGAAGCATGAGTTCCGTAAAGATAATCGCCAACCTTTTCTTGAACCGTTCCGGCTGCCGAAAGTGAATAGGCATACATGCTTTTTATTACATCGCCCCCGACCTCCATTGCATGGGCAAGGCGGGTTCTTATCATAGTGTCGTCAATAATGTTGCTGACATTGACGATGAGCGAGCTCAGCGCCACCGGAGCGGCAATTTTGATAATCTGGTTTCTGAGAACCTTATCGCTCTTCGGCGGCGGAGAATTGACAAGCTCCTCACGGGTGAAGCCGAAGCCCTTCCTTTTGTAATGAAGCCAGAGATACAACAGTCCGAATACCGAACCGAGCGTAACTCCAAGAATTGCAACAGCGGAAGCGTACGGATAAATTGCGCTGAGCATATCCTGCTCGTTATGAACAGTTACGCCAAAAATCGTTGCAACACCGCCGACATTGGTGTTAGCATATCTGCTTTTGCATCTTGCAACAAAAACCCATGTTGCAGCAAGACCGAATCCGAGCTTTACAACCGCCTCAACAACCTGCGAAACGCCGGTGGGAGTCATATTCTTGAGTCCCTCGTAATAGCCCCGGAAAGAGGACATCATACAGCAGAAAACAATGCACGGGGCGATTGCAAGCATACTTATGTAGTTTTCGGGCGAATTGACCATTCTTGAATACGGAACGGCAACGGCAGCAAGCAAAAGCGTTCCGCAAATTCCGACAAGGAAGAACAGCTTCCTTGAAACATTGAAAATCCGCCTTGCGTCCCTCACTCTTCCAAGCTCAATGTTCTGGGAAACAAGCTTTGAAACCGCAATGGGAAGTCCTGCCATTGAAATTGAGTAAAGCGGCGTATAAACGGCATAAGCACCGGTAAAATACGCATAGCCCTCCATACCGAGAAGATAATCCGTCAGCGGAATCTTATAAATCGCACTGACGAGCTTGACAATTACGGTTGCGATTGCAAGCACGCCCGCGCCCGTGAGAAGTGATTGTTTTTTTCTCTCAGCCAAAATGAGTTTCCTCCTGTCCAACAAATTCACGCAAAAGCGATGACTGCGGAATTGTGTCTTTGTCTATTGCAACAAACTGCGAAAGCTTTTCGCAAAGGCTTTGCGCAGGCGCAAAATACGGGCTGTTCTCTTCAATATGAGCAAGAAGCGAAAGCGCCGTCTTTTTTAAAACGCACATTTCATAGCTGTGGAACGAGTCTATCCTGATATCGGCAAGATGACTGAACGGGAAAAGATATCTGTCCTCGCCCTTCCTTACGCCGTTCCAAAGGAAAAAGGTGTAATCAACCTTTGAGTTTCTGAAAAGATAATCGCGCACCATGCGCCGGACAAAACGGATATCACGCTTTGTCAGAAAGACCTTGTCGCTGTTCATCACCCTTGAGGAAACGCTGACATAAAGCTTTGTCAGCCTGCTGCCGTCCAGCGGATCGGTAATTTTAGGATTGAGCGCATGAAGTCCCTCAACAATCACGATTTCGTCCTTTTCAAGAGTGAAATGGACAGGCTCCTTTTCGCGCATACGGGTCAAAAACGAAAAGCGCGGCAGCAAACATTCGCCCTTTTCCGTGATATCGGACAGACATTGCGTAATGCGGTCGGTATCCAGCGACTCTATCGTTTCAAAATCGGGCGTTCCGTCCTCAAAATACAGCTTTTCGGTCTGGTCGCGATAAAAATCATCGAGCGAAATGACCTTTGCTCCCCTGCCGTTTTTTTGGATATCCTTTGAAAGCAGCGAGGCGGTGGTCGTTTTGCCCGAGGAGCTGGGACCGGCAAGCATTACAAGGCGGTTGCCGGGAAGAAGACTCACCTTTGCCGCAACGTTTTCAACCTGACGGCTGAAGTTTTCCTCGCTCATTTCAACAAGCTTTTCCGGCGAAAGGCTCGCCATCTCATTGATTGAGGCAATATTGTTGAATTGAGAAATACTGAGCACCCCCTGTAAAATGTTTGCCGAACACAAATCAGCTATTCTTTGTCATCTTTTTTCTGTTATTGCAGTCAGAATATATGACAGATTGAAAATTGACAACAACTTCTGATTCGGCTCACTTATAATCCGAAATCCTGTAAAACTCCAAAATGCGCTTTTTACGCTGCAGGAGCTCGTCAAAACGGTCAATATATTCATACGGGTATTTGAAATTAAAAATTCGTTCGATATCCGGTGACACGGGTGAACGAAGCTTTGTTACCGCGCCGGCACCGCAGGCAAGAACGGTGTGGCATTCCTCCATCATATAGACGTTATAGCGGCACTCAAAGCCCCTTTTTGCCCAACCGACATTTTCAAGATTGCCGAGACACTTGCTTTGCCTGTACATATAATACGGCTCGTACCCCGCTTTAAAAAGCGTTTCAAAGGCAAAGGAGAGCATTTTCTGCGCTTCGGCGGCGCTGCCCTTTTCCTTTTCCTCGGTAACAAGATTTGACGAGCGCTTGAGCGCAAGGGTATGAACGGTAATGTTCTCCGGCTCAAAGGAAAGCGTTTTCAAAAGCGTTCTGCAAAAGCTTTCAAACGTATCCGTCGGCAGGCCGGCAATGAGATCCATGTTGATATTTTTAAAGCCATGCTCCCGTGCCATCAGAATTGCCTTTTCGGTCATTGCCGAGGTATGGCGGCGGCCTATTGCCTCAAGAACGCTGTCGGAAAAGGTCTGAGGATTAATGCTGATGCGTCCGGCACCGCAGTTTTTGATAACCTCAAGCTTTTCATCGTCAACGCTGTCCGGTCTGCCCGCTTCAATAGTATATTCGCAGTTTTCGGTAATATTAAAATTATCCGCAACGGAATCTGTAATCTTTTTTAGAAGCGGCGCAGAAAGCGCAGTCGGCGTTCCTCCGCCGAAATATACGCTCTCAAGCTTCAGCGAAAGCTTTTTTGCAATTTTTCCGGTTTCCTCAAGCTCCCTGCAAAGCAGCCGCACATAAGGCTCCATGAGCTTTTTTGCGCTCTCGTTCGAGTGTGAAACAAACGAACAATAACTGCAGCGGGTCGGACAAAACGGAATTGAAACATAGAGACTAAACGAATCCTTTTTGCTTTTTTTAATTATCGGCTGCTCCTTTTTTGAAACAAAGGAAGCGAGCCTTATCTTTTCATCGCTGACAAAAAGCTCGTTTGAAAAATACTCCTTTGTCCTTTCCTCGCCCCATTTTGCGCAAAGGTTCGTCATCAGCTTTGCCGGTCTGACTCCGGTGAGTATTCCCCACGGCGGAGTGTAGCCCGTTGCCATTTTAAGCAGGTTGAAAAGCAGCCCGGCAAGCTTGCGCTCAAAAAAGCTGTCCTCGGTGTCGTCAAAAAGCTTTTCGGAAAGAGGAAATTCCTTTTCTTCGTGCAGTACCGTGTCAAGGGAGACTTTGACGGAAATTACGGCACCGCCGCTTGTTTTTTCAAGCTTTGTTTCAATAAAACGCAGGCTGCCGTCGTTTTCGCGGACGGTTTCAATCTTTTCGTTCGGAAAGAAAACGCGGACAAGGTTTTCCGTTTCATAATGGTAGGTATGATTTATGATTATCAGCTTCATTTTGCGTCCTTTAAATATACATTATGCTTTCTTTCGTTGTCAAGCGTTGTGAGCATATTATGTCCGGGATAGACCTTTCTGTCTCCCTCAAGCGAAGCTAGGCGCTTTACGCTTTTGATAATATCCTCAAAGCTGCCGCTTTTGAAGTCCGTGCGACCGACAGAGCCGTAAAAAAGCGTATCGCCGCTGAAAATTTTATCACCGATGAGATAGCAGACGCTGCCCTCAGTATGACCGGGGGTATGCATGACCTCGATTGCGCCGTCAGCAAAGGGAAGCTTATCGCCGTTGCGGACAACAATGTCCGCCTTTTCGGGAAGCTCACCGTCAAAGCCGAACGTGTCAAGCAGCGACTTTTCCTCATTAGTAAAGCAGTCGGCGTCCTTTTCATGAATAACAATTTTTCCGCCGTAATTCTTCTGAACATTGAAAACGCCCATGATGTGGTCAAAATGACCGTGCGTGAGAAGAATATAGCGAAGCTTCCCCTCTTTCACGTCCTGCAAAAGCTTTTTGAGCGAAGCGTCATATGTTCCGGGGTCAACTATAAAGCACTCGTCCGTCTGAGTGTCGGTAACAAGATAGCAGTTAGTTGCCATATAGCCCACAGGGTAGCCCTCAACCTTAAGTTTCATCATTTAACCGCCTTTTTTGTCCAGATATCGGTGTCCATAACAATAGTAACGGGACCGTCGTTGCAAAGCTCAACGGTCATGTCAGCGCCGAAAACGCCGTACTGAACATTATCAACACCGTATTTTTTGAGTTCCTCGCCGAAAGCGAGATAGAGCCTTTCTGCCTCGCTGACGGGAGCGGAAAGCGTGAACGACGGTCTGCGTCCCTTTGCAAGGTCGGCGCAGAGAGTGAACTGCGAAACAAGCAGCACCGAACCGCCTGCCTGAGAGAGCGAAAGATTCATTTTATCGTTTTCATCGGAAAAAATCCTGATTTCGCCAACCTTTTTTGCAAGCAGCCGCATTTCCTCGTCCGTATCGCCGTCCATTACGCCCAGAAGAACCATAAAGCCCTTTTGAATTTCTCCCGTTACCTTTCCGTAAGCGGTGACCTTTGCTTTTGTCACCCTTTGAATTACACAACGCATATTTTATTCTCCGTCAGTCTGTATTTTAAGTCAGCAAAAAACTTACAAGCCGGATCTTTCCACCTCAAGAACGCCCTTGATTTTTTTCAGCTTTTCTCCAACGGATCTGAGGTGTTCGGCGGAATTGACCGTGATGGTCAGATATATTGCGCTGCGACCGTCCTTTGTTTCCTTGGTGAATATGGAATGAATCATAACGTGCATATTTGCAAGCTGACCGGAAAGGTCAGCGAGCATACCGACGCGGTTAATGCACGTCACGCACAAAGTTACGCGGTAGGAATCGGAAACCTTGGTATCCCAGCGCGCATTGATCCAGCGCTCGGGTTCGGCGCATTTTGAAATATCCTTGGGAACATTCGTGCAGCCTCGCGTATGAATGGAAACGCCGTGTCCCCTTGTAATAAAACCGATTATCTCATCACCCGGCAGCGGATCGCAGCAGCGCGAAAACTTGATAAGGCAGTTGTCAATGCCCTCAATAAGAATGCCCTCAGGCGAGCGCACCGTCTTTTTTGCCGTTGTGAGCGTTGACGGCTCCGGCTCGCTTTGCGCCTGAGCCGGCTTTGATTCTTTAACAAGCCTTGCGTAATCCTCCTTGATGCGGGGAATCAGCTTGTTGAGCGAAAGTCCGCCGTAGCCGATTGCAGCAAGAAGATCATCCGCAGTTGCAAGCTTCTGCCTTTCCGCAACCTTTAAAAGGAAGTCCTGAAGCTGCTTTTCGGGAAGATTGATGCCGTTGCGTTTGAATTCGCGGTCAACCTCGTCCTTTCCGCGGAGAATGTTCTCCTCCCGGCATTCCTTTTTAAACCAGCTTTTAATTTTGCTGCGCGCAGAGCTTGTTTTTGCAATCTTGAGCCAATCGCGGCTCGGTCCGCGCGGAGCTGAGGAGGTGAGAATTTCAATAATCTCGCCGTTATTGACTTTATGATCGAGGGTGGTTATTCTTCCGTCCACCTTTGCGCCTATCATTCTTGAGCCGACTGCTGAGTGAATGGCATAGGCAAAGTCAACAATGGACGAGCCCATGGGAAGACTGATTACATCGCCCTTGGGTGTGAAGGCAAAAACCTCGTCCGGAGTAAAATCGGTTTTGATAACGTTGACAATTTCTTCAACGTCATCGCTTTCCTTTTGGTTTTCAAGCAGCTGCCTTATCCATGCAAGGCGCTCTTCAAACTTTGCTTTTCCGTTGATGCCGAGCTTATATTTCCAGTGCGCGGCAATTCCGTATTCGGCGGTGTGGTGCATTTCCCACGTTCTTATCTGAACCTCAAATGGAATTCCGTCCTTTCCGATAACGGTCGTGTGGAGCGACTGATACATATTCGGCTTCGGCGTGGAGATATAATCCTTGAATCTGCCCGGCAGAGGGTTGAACATATCGTGAATTATGCCGAGACAGTAATAGCACTCGAAAACCGAGTCAACGATGATTCTTACGGCGTAAATGTCGTAAATTTCATCTATAGTCCTGCCCTGCATATAGGTCTTTCTGTATATTCCGTGAACGCTCTTTATGCGGCCGGAAATGTGCGCATTGGGAACCTCCCCCAGCACACGGTCGCTTATCTGCTTTTTGATATCGTCCAGAAAAGCCTGACGTGACTCAACCTGCGATTCGAGCGTGGTGGCAATCTCCTTATATGCAACAGGGTCAAGATAGCTGATTGCAAGGTCCTCAAGCTCCTCCTTGAACGCTCTGATACCGAGGCGGTGAGCAATGGGAGCATAAATTTCAAGCGTTTCGCGCGCTTTGAAGCGGCGCTTTTCCTCGGGCATAAAGCGCAGTGTACGCATATTATGGACGCGGTCGGCAAGCTTTATGATAATGACCCTTATATCGCGGCTCATTGCAAGGAACATTTTGCGGACATTCTCGCTCTGCTGCTGCTCCATGAGCATAAGCCGTTCTTCCTTGGTTGCGTCGTCATCGCTGTGGGTTTTGTTTGTGGTTATCTGACCGAGCTTTGTGACTCCGTCAACAAGCTGCTCAATGGTTTCGCCGAATTTTTTCCTTATCTCCTCGTCGGTAACGGGTGTATCCTCAACAACGTCATGAAGCAGCGCGGCGCAGATTGAATCCGCGTCCATGCCCATTTCCGCAAGGATCTGAGCCACTGCAACCGGGTGAATAATATACGGCTCGCCGGAGCGGCGCTTCTGGCCGTCATGCGCTTTTTCCGCAAAATGATACGCTTCGGTTATCCTATTGATATCCGGCTCGGAAAAGCCGGTTGTTTTGACGGTGTTAAACAGCTTGTCAAAGCCGTCTTTTTCATAGTGATGTACGTCCATTATCCACCCTCCTTCACTTCGCAATACTTTCAAGATACGCCATAAGACCGGAATCCGCAAGGTTAACTTTTTTGTCCGCGCCGCAAAGCGTAATTTTTCCGTCTGCCTTTTTAAGAATACCGAGTTCGCAAAGGATATCAACACTCAAAAGCACCCGGCAGGCGTTTGAACCGTCGCCGCCGAGGCGATAGCAGAGAATATCGCTGTCGCCGGAAAAGCCGCCCTCATTTTTCAGAAAACGGTAAACCGATGCAACAAACGCGCGGTCAACCTTTGCCAGCGCGGCGTGCTCGGGTCTGACGCTCTCTTTTCTGCGTATCTTTTCATAAAGGCGAACTGAACGCAGATATTTTTCATCGTCCGTTCCCGCCATTCTTATGTCTTTTATGTATATGCTGACCTTGGTCTGCCCCATATATTCGTTTTTTTCAAGTCTGACGGCAAGATCGACCCTGTCTCCCCTGCGGTAGGGGAAGGAATCAAACGGTGTTGAAAACTTGAGTGCGGTAATGTTTGCCCTGTCCTTGGTAAGGTTCAGCCGAACGTGCTTTCCGCCCTTGAGCGGCTGAACGGAATTTATCGTCATATCAAACAGACCGAAAAGCGGCTGCGGATTGCCGGCGCCGAACGGTTCAAGACTTTCAATAACCGGGATAAGCTCGGCGGAAATGAACTGCGGCTTGAGTCTGCAGTCAAGACGCAGAGAGGCAAACGGCATCTGCACCGTTTTTGCGTATTCGTTAATTCTTCTGCGAAATTCCGGTATATCCCCGGCTCTGATGCCGAAGCCTGCCGCAAGCGTATGACCGCCGAAATGGGTCAGAAGGTCTGAAACGCTGTTGATGGCGTCATAAAGCGAAAAGCCCTCAATGCTTCTGCCCGACCCCTTTGCCGAAACGCCGTTACTTGTGATAACCACGCACGGCTTCAGATAGCGGTCGACGAACCTTGCGGCAACTATTCCGATAACGCCGCCGTGCCAGCCCTCGCCGTCAAAAACAAGGACGCGGTCAAACGCCCTTTCCGGGTTTTGCTCAAGCTGCTTTTGCGCCTCAAGGGTAATCTGCTGCTCAAACTCCTGCCGCTTTGCGTTTGCAAGGTCAATCTCGCAGGCAATTTCCTTTGCGCGTTCCTCGTTCTGACTGATGAGAAGCTCAAACGCCTTGTCCGCGCGTTCAAGCCTGCCTATGGCGTTTATGCGCGGAACAATGCCGAACGCAACGCCGCTTGCGCCGAGCGCCTTTTCCGCCGTTCCGGAAACCTCGCGCAGCGCTTTGATTCCGATGTTTTCGCCGGAATTAATCTTTTCTATTCCGCGCCTGACGATTGTGCGGTTTTCTCCCGTTAAAGGAACAATATCGGCTATTGTTCCGACAGCAATGAGATCGGCAAAGTTTTCAAGTATCTCCTCGCTTTCGCCGTCCGAAAGAGCGCAGATTAGCTTGAACGCAACGCCGACGCCTGCCCAGTCCTCAAAATCGGCAGTATCGTCCTCCCTGTGGGGATCAACAACGGCTTCGGCCTTAGGCAAAACGGATCCGACCTTATGGTGATCGGTAACAACAAGCTCCATTCCAAGCTCATAGATGCGCTCGGCCTCGGCAATGGCGGAAATCCCGTTATCCACCGTTACGATAAGCTTCACCGAGTCCGCCGCAAGCGTTTCCACGGCGCGGATATTAAGACCGTAGCCCTCGGCTTCCCTGTCGGGAATATAGCAGACAACGTCAGCACCGAGCATTTCAAGATAGAGATACAGAAGCGAGGAGGCGGTAACTCCGTCGGCATCGTAATCGCCGTAGACGGCAATTTTTTCGTTTTGCTCAAGAGCGCGGTTAATTCTTTCGACCGCCTTGTCCATATCTCTGATGGAAAAAGGATCGCAAAAAGCAGCGTCAGAGGAAAAGAACTCCTCAACCTCCTCTTTGCTTGTTATTCCGCGCGAAACCAAAAGAAGCGAAGCAAACGGGTCGATTGAGCAGGCGGCGGAAAGCTCGCTTGCTTTTTCCTTGTCAAGATTTGAAACGCACCACTTTCTTCTCGGCATCTGCTTTGCTCCTTTCGTAAAAAATGTAACGTAACATTATATCACTTTCTTTTGCTCTTTTCAATATGTTCAGAATGTTCATTGATAAGCTTCAGAAAAGCTTCAGCGTATTTCCTTTCCTTTTCGGCGGAAACGCCCGGAACAGCCGCAAACTCCTCATGGGTGCGCGGTCTATTTTGGGCAATTCTTCTGAGCGTTGCATCGGTAAAAACGGTGAACGGCGGTATGCTCTGCTTCGCTGCAAGCGTTCTTCTCAGCTTATGCAGCTTTCTGTAAAGTGCGCCGTCAAAGCCTGCGTTCTTCTCTGCGCTTTTCCTTTTCTCCCTCGGGCTCTTTTGTCTCAGCCTCATTGAGCGGAAAAGGACTGCGTGTGCGCGCTCTGTCAGGTGCAGCGCCCCCTTTTCGTCCTCAAAAAGGCAATCGGCAGACAAAAGATAGACAATGAAATCCTCAATGCTTTTCATCGGCATATCCTCAAGCAGACCAAAGGTTGAAAGGCGGTCATAGCCCACGGAAACAATATATTCGTCCCTTTCGCCTTTCATGAGCCTTGAGATTACAAAGGCAGGCTCCTTTTCCCTGACCCTGAAAACGCAGGAAAGCACCTTTTGCGCCGTAACGGTAACGTCCTTTCCGGAAAGCTCTCCCGTGCAGTACGAGCAGTTTTCGCACCTTTCCGGGGAGGACTCTCCGAAATAGGAGAGTATGTAATGCCGCAGACAGCGGGCGTTTTCGCAATACTCTATCATTGCGCCGAGCTTTTTTAGCTTTGTGCGCCGCAGGTTCAGCGCGTCAAGCTCCGAAAGCTCCTCGTTCTCCTGAGTGTGGTCAATGAAGTAGCGCTGAATTGCGATATCCTCGCCGGAGTAAAGCAGAATGCAGAACGCCTCGCTGCCGTCGCGCCCGGCTCTTCCGGCCTCCTGATAGTAGCTTTCAACATCGCCCGGCATATTGTAATGAATAACAAACGAAACGTTGCTTTTGTCAATCCCCATGCCGAAAGCGTTGGTTGCAATAACAATCTCCTTTTTGTCATTGATAAAAAGCTCCTGATTGCGCCTTCTTATATCTTTGTCAAGCCCTGCGTGATATTCTGTTACACTGTAGCCCTCAGAGGAAAGGACGGCGTAAAGCTCGTCCGTTTTCTTCCTTGTGGCGCAGTAGATTATGCCGCTTTTTCCGCTGAAAAGCTCAAGATATCTTTTCAGCGCGGTAAACTTGTTGAGGGGTTTTGCAACTTCAAAATACAGGTTCGGTCTGTCAAAACCGAGTACGGACACAAACGGCTTTTTAAGACCGAGAAGCTTCACCATATCGCGCCGGACTCTTTCGGTTGCGGTTGCGGTGAACGCACAGACAACCGGTCGCGCTTCAAAGGTGGCGATAAAATCCCTGACCGCAAGATAGCTCGGTCTGAAATCCTGACCCCACTGCGAAACGCAGTGCGCCTCGTCAACGCAGACAAGGCTGACGCTCAGCATTGAGCACATTTCAAGAAAGCTGTGCGATACCAGCCTTTCGGGCGCAACATAGATAATCTTATATTTTCCTCTGAGCGCCTCGCGCAGGGTAAAGGTCTGCTCGTTTGCGCTCATTGCGCTGTTGATATACGCCGCGGGAATTGAGTTTTGCAAAAGCGCGGACACCTGATCCTTCATCAGTGAAATGAGCGGAGAAACAACAACAGTCACACCCGGAAGAAGCAGAGCCGGAACCTGAAAGCAGACGGATTTTCCTGCGCCCGTCGGCATAACACCAACCGTATCGCGCCCGGAAAGGATACTGTCGATAAGCTCCTCCTGCCCGCTTCTGAAGGAGTCATAGCCGAAATGTTTTTTGAGAACTCCGAATTTATCCATGGCTGACCTCAGACAAAAAAGCGCTTTGAAAGCCACGCGCGCATATGGCGGCTGTTATAGCAGTAAGCAAGGAAGCCGGCAAGCGCCGCGCAGCAGACGGATACTATCACGCCGATATCAAAGGCATATCTGACATTGCTGCCGAACTCAAGAATCAGTCCGCAGACAAACGAAAAAACCGCAACGTCCGCCGTGACAAAAAGGAGCTTCAGCACCCAGTGCCTTTTTTTGCTCTTGACCCAGAGCATATAAAAAAGAATGAGAGCCGAAGCGGCAAGAATAATCGGCAGCGCGGTGCTGAAATACCACTTTTCCTTGCCCTCATAGCCCATGACAAAGAAAAAGAAAACATAGGCGCACACACCGAGCGTGTCAAGAAACCACATCAGATACGGCCGCAGCTTTTTCGTATAGAACGGAAAAACAAGCACAACCCACAAGAGGAACGACGTTGTGCTGACATAGAACGACCAAAAGCCGCCTTTATAAAAAATTGCATTGATAAAGGTGCAGACGATGTTCGGAATGAGCATCACCATTGTTATAACATAAGCCACGAAACGGCGCTTAATCTCCGCCGGAACAAAGGTTTTTTCGGAAAACGGGGTCTGTTCGGCGTTTTGCTTTTTCTGCGGCTCGTTCGGATTGATTACACGGGTGCCGCAAAGGGCGCATTTTTTTGCGCTCTTGTCAAGTTCAACACCGCAGTTTACGCAATATGACATCTTTTTTCCTCCTCAGGAACGGTTGCTTTCAATTTTGACATGGACGCCCATCTTCACAAGCCTTGTAAAAAACTCGCGTTCAATGTCGGTTTCGTCGTAGCAGTTTGAAAAAGTAAAGGCGAGCTTATCGCCGAGGGTAATAACTCCGCAGCGTGCGCCGTTGAGCTTTCCCGGTCCGGTGAAGAAAAAGTATTTTTCAATATGCTCTTTCATTTCATCGGGTATATCGACCGCGCCGATGTTTGAAAGCAGGGCGGACGTTGTCTGCTCGCCCGTGAGCAAAAAGGTCAGAGCCACCGAGAGATTTTTAACAAACAGCGGAAAAAACTTTGCAAACGGGTTCTGCTCAATTTTAAGGTTCTGCGTCATCATGGAATTGACTGTCTTTTCATCGTTGACAAGCCGAAGCTGGAGCGAGACAAGCTTCAGTATCTCCTCAAAGGTATATTCGCCCATATTGGGATTCATTTTGACGCGCAGGCAAAGAACAAAGTTGCGCAGCGTGTTTGTCGGAAAAAACTTGCGCAGATTCACGGGTATCTGAACAGAGACCTCGCGCTGCTTCTTCCTTTCTTCAAGCTGCTTTCTGTAATGGATATCCATAAGTATGGCAGCAAAAAACTCGGTGATCGTCACGCCGTAGCCCTTTGAAACGGCATGAACCTGCTCAAAGGACATTATTCCAACCGTGTAATTGCACATATGCCTGCCCGTTTTTGTTCCGACGGCATGATAAACAGCCTTGTCGCGGCGGTTATAGGGCGCTTTGGACGAAGCAAAGCGCGTGTATGCGTCCAGCATTTCGTCCTCGGTGGGCTGAGCGCCGGTATCGAGCACCATTCCTCCGGCAGGTATATCGTACCCCTTGAGGCGAAGATATTCGGCAACAAGAGTGGAAACAAAAACGGTGTTGCCGTAGCCGTCGGAAATTGCGTGGAAAACATCGGCGGATATACGGTTTCCGTGATAGAAAACGCGGAAAAGATAGCCGCCGTTTTCCTTGAACTTCACGCGGTAGCAAATATTTTTGATGTCCTCAAGTACAAGGGGATCATTGGGATTCTTTTCAAAATAATACCAGAAAAAGCCCGCCTTTATCCGCACGTTAAAGCACGGCATCCTTTGCAGCGTTCTGCAAAGCGCCTTTTTAAGCAGCAGCGGATCAACCCTCTCCTTCAGCTCAACGCCTATCCGAAAAACATTTGACCAGGTTTTTGAGTTTTGTCCGGGAAAAATTTTTGCGGCGTTGTCAAGCTTGAACCACTCAAAATTATTCTTTTTCATGAGAGAAGCAACCTCGTTTACAGATATAATAACTTATCACAGCCGTTATCTTAGTATTATACAATACTATGAGCAAATTGGCAAATGTTTTTTGTTTTCACTTTTCAAAGTTGACTTTGTTGCCAAAAGGCGATATAATTAGTTGAAAATTTGCCAAGGGTAACCGTCTGCTTTCAGGAGGTTGCCCCGGGATAGGACAGAGGTTATGAAAAAATGAAAAATCCGTTCAAAGCGTTTTTGTCGCTCCTTTTTTGTTTTGTGCTCGTTCTGTCGGTTCCGACATTCTCCTTTGCTCAAGACGAGGACTTCACCGTTTCAAGGCTCAGCGTGTGCGTCAACGGCGACACGTCCTCTTCAAGAGGCTTTTGCTGGTACACAAAAAGCAAAACGGATACCGCCCTGAAAATCTTCAAAAACGGCGAGGACGTTTCCTCCTCGCTGAGCTTTTCCGCTCCCGTCTGCAAAAAGCAAAACGACCTTTTCATGCACAAGCTGACGGTTTCCGGTCTTGAAAAGGGAACGGAATATACCTACATTGCCGGCAACGGCAGCGTATGGAGCGAGGAAGGCTCGTTCAGAACCGACGACGCCGACAGCCGCCTGAGCTTTATTACCGTTGCGGACGTTCAGGCCTCATCGGAAGACGGCTTTGCAAAAGGCGCGGCGGTGCTGAAAAAGGCTCTTGAACAAAACCCGGACGCAGACTTTGTTGCAAACCTCGGAGACTTTACGAACGACTGCACCAACGAGGAATGGAACCTATATGACAGGGCGTTCGGCAGCATTAACAGAAGCATTACCCTTGTTCCCGTTGCCGGAAATCACGACGGGCTCGGAAAATGGAATTGGTTTAACAGCATGTTCAACCTTGACACGAGCGAAAGCGTTCAAACCCTCAACGGCGTCAACTACTCGTTCGACTACGGCAACGCCCACTTTTCCGTGCTCAACACAAACGACTTGCTCTGTGTTTCAAACGCACAGCTTTCCTGGCTCAAAAATGACCTTGCCTCCACGGACAGGGATTGGAAAATTGTTTTTATGCACAAATCGCCCTATACACTCGGAAAGGACGGAAAGCTGCCCGATGCGCTCTATCTCCAGCAGTCTCTCACCGAAGTGCTTGACGAGGGAAACGCGGACATCGTTTTTTCCGGTCATGATCATATGTATCTGCGCACAAAAAAGCTCAGGGACAACAAGCTTGACGAAAGCGGCACAACCTATGTGCTTTCCGGAACAGCGGGCACAAAGCGCTATCAGATCCGCTCGTTCCTTGCCGATTATTTTCTTGACACCTCGTTTATTGACGCGCTCACCGTTCAAAAAGAGGGCTGGGCGAACTACTGGAACGGCGAAAACTGGAACAGCACAAAGGAAACAAACGTCGGCGGCTGCTTTTCAAACATAACAATTGAAAACGGAACGCTGAGCCTTGACGCCTATATTCTTGCAGACGAAAAGGACGAAAACGGAAAAGATGTTGTTACAAAGATTGACTCTCTCACTCTGAAAAAGGAAACCGGAAAAAATGTTCCGACCTGTGAAAAGGCAAACAAAACGGGCGCTCTTTACTACGCGCTCGGCGTTGTTCCGTCCTTCCTCTCGCTTGCGGAATATGCGTTCTTTACCTGGCTTCCGACGTTTTTGCGTATGCTGCCGGAGCTTTTAAGGGTCTATAT
>JAEDIH010000163.1 GCA_016292575.1 Clostridiaceae bacterium
GGGAAAACATTTTCAAAACCTTCGGTCCGTCGCCCGTTCCCGGCTTTGTTCTCGGAGCGGTGCTTGCAACATATCCGAGCTGGGACTGGCGAGGCTCCTGCTACGGTATTTCAACGGTCACGGCGCTTCAGCACTACGGTCGTATTGACGTAAAATCGCTCCAGAATGCCGACAACCTTGTTGACATGACAAACGACAGCGACCTTATAAGCTATATCAACTATTATCAGGCAAACGCCGCAACAAGCTGGCTTTGTGAAAACAAAGCGGTCACCCCCGGCACGAGCGAATATGCCGCGTCAATGAAAGATATGTTTGAAAGCGTTAAAAACGGTCGTATAGTTCTCTATACCTTTTATACCGGCAAAGCGTTTGTCACCCCCGGTCATACGGTGCTTTTAACCGGCGCATACGAGGACGTGCAGGGCAATCATATTTTCGTAGCCTATGACTGTAACCATGCGTATAACTACACAAGCGGCAGAAAGTCGGACAGGTTTATCCTTTCGCCCGACTTCAAATACATGACTGACGACAACGGCGAGTCTGTCGGCTCCGCCAACTGGACGGATACCTTTTCCCAGTTTGACTCCTTCAACATTGACGGAAGCGGCAAGGCGGCGTCATGGTATTCTGCGTTCTTTGCCCAGATCGGGGACGCTTTTAAAAGGCTGTTCTCATAAATAATTAAAACAATAACAGCCCCTGCCGCCTTTGATGAGACTGCAAGGGCTGTTTTTCGTATCAGTCCATGCAGTCGCAAAGCCCGAGATGCACGGGCGAAAACCTGTTTTCAAGGTAGCTTGAAAACGGCGGCGCATGGTAGCGCTTTCCGCGCGGAAGATCGGCCGAAAGTGCCATCCTTGCCGAAAACGAGGAGCCGCTTGAAGCAAAAAGCAGCCGTCCGCCGTGGAGCCTTGCGGTGTTCTGAACGCTGCGCAATCCGCTTTTCGGTCTGATGAGCGAGAGGGCGTCCTCCTCGCCGGCGCTGTCGGTAACGGAAACAACGCACTGCCTTTTGCCGAGGGTCAGCGAGGCCGTGATATTCTTTCCCTTTGAAAATTTCACCGCGTTTGAAATAAGGTTCATAAAAGAGTCAACAATAAGAGAGGGACAGCAGGAAACGGCAACCTTTTCCGGAATGAAAAAGAGGTTCATGTCGCTTTCGGAAAGCAGAATGTTTGTGCAAAGGCAAACACCCTCAAGCAGCTTGTCAAGCTCAACAAAGGAATAATCGCAGTTTTTCAGCGCGCTTTCTTTGTTGTTGTTGAGCGTGCGCAGCTTCCTCAGGCACTGCGAAAGCATTTTCTTTCCCCTTTCGGGCTCGCTCGCGGTGGCGGTCAGCTCATACAGCTCGTCTGAGCGCGCAAAAATCTCGTTAACAAGCTCTCTTATCTCGCTCTCATTTTCCGCGGTCTCCTCAAGAGATAAAAGGCGGTCAATCTTTTGAAGAAGGGAATACGGCATTTCTTTCGCTCCTTTTGCGGTCGGATTTTTCGTCAGTATTATGCCCTTTTTGGCTTCTGTAAACAATATTTTGTTCAGGCTGACAAAAATTGGAAAATAAAAAGTTTTTTTGCTTTTTCGGTTGCAAAACGCCTGCAAATGGGGTAATATATATGAGCAAAAGTTTGTAATTAAGATTTATCGGAGGTAATCACTATGTCAGTTAAAGTTGCTATCAACGGATTCGGTCGTATCGGCCGCCTTGCTTTCCGCCAGATGTTCGGTGCTGAGGGATATGACGTTGTTGCCATCAACGATCTTACCAAGCCCTCAATGCTTGCAAATCTTCTCAAGTACGATACCGCTCAGGGCGGCTATTGCGGAAGACTCGGCGAAAATCTTCACACCGTTTCCGCTGATGACGAGGCAAACACCATCACCGTTGACGGAAAGACCCTCACCATCTATAAGGAAGCAGACGCAAGCAAGCTCCCCTGGGGCGAAATCGGCGTTGACGTTGTTCTTGAATGCACCGGTTTCTATTGCTCAAAGGAAAAGAGCATGGCTCACATCAATGCAGGCGCAAAGAAGGTTGTCATCTCCGCTCCGGCAGGCAATGACCTCAAGACCATTGTTTTCTCGGTTAACAACGACACCCTTACCGCAGAAGACCAGATCATTTCCGCAGCCTCCTGCACCACCAACTGCCTTGCTCCCATGGCTAAGGCTCTCAACGACTACGCTCCTATTCAGAGCGGTATCATGTCAACCATTCACGCCTACACCGGCGACCAGATGATCCTTGACGGTCCGCACAGAAAGGGCGACCTCAGACGTGCCCGCGCAGGCGCTGCAAACATCGTTCCCAACTCAACCGGCGCTGCAAAGGCAATCGGTCTTGTTATTCCGGAGCTTAACGGAAAGCTTATCGGCTCGGCTCAGAGAGTTCCCGTTCCCACCGGCTCAACCACCATTCTTACCGCTGTTGTTAAGGGCGAAAACGTTACCAAGGAAGGCATCAACGCTGCCATGAAGGCTGCCGCAAGCGAGTCCTTCGGTTACAACGAAGATCCCATCGTTTCCTCGGACGTTATCGGCATGAAATACGGCTCACTCTTTGACGCAACTCAGACCATGGTTATCGACCTTGGCAACGGTCTTTATGAGGTTCAGGTTGTTTCGTGGTATGACAACGAAAACAGCTACACCAGCCAGATGGTTCGCACCATTAAGTACTTTGCAGAGCTTGCATAAGTTAATTTACAATTCGAAAAGCTGTCGCATTTGCGGCGGCTTTTTTCTTTGCGGAGCTTTATTGAGCGTACGCCGAAAAGTCCGGTGGAAAAAGAAACCTTTCTGTGTTATAATACGTTTTGAAGAAAGAAAGTGCCATAATACAAAAATCAGCGCAAGAAATGTCAAGCGAAAAAAATATATCTGCGCTATAATATCCGACAGAGCGATCGGAAAACGGAGGAAAAACATGTACGAATGGGAAAGGCTTATTCAGCTCATTGTTGATGAGATTGACAACTGCATCAAAAATCACGACGATGAGGCGCTCACACTCAGCACGCTCTCAAAACGGCTCGGCTATTCCGAGTTTTACACAACAAGGAAATTCCGCGAGGTTTCGGGGCTAAGCTTTCGGGACTATCTCCAGAAAAGGAAGCTTGCCTTTGCCCTCAGGGAGGTGCGCGACAGCGAAAAAAGTTTGCTGGAGATTGCTCTCGACTACGGCTTTTCCTCAAACGAGGCGTTCTCACGCGCCTTTAAAAAAGCCTACGCAGTTACCCCGAGCGCCTATCGAAAGGAGCCGAAGCCCCTTGTTCTGCGCACAAAAATCCATCCGTTTGACCGCTACTTTTTAGGATTGGGAGAGATCGGCATGATCAAATCACAAGACGGAGTAAAAACCTATTTTGTAACTATTCCGGCACACAAATTTTTGCACATTGAAAACTTTGAAAGCAACGGCTACTGGGATTTCTGGCAAAAGCAAAGCCAAATTCCCGGTCAGGACTGCGAAACAATCTGCGGTCTGCTTGCAAGCGTCAAGGGCAAGCTTGACGACTGCGGCGGCAGCGAGGACAACTGCACGGCCGGTCAGATAATGGCGTATATCAACAATCCGAACGGTCGCCTTTGCGATTGGGGCATTCCGCGCGTTGAGTGCTACGGCGCAAGACTTCCGGCGGATTACAGCGGCCCCGTTCCGCAGCAGATGATCCTTACGGACATTCCCGAGGGCGAGTATGTTGTTTTTGAGCACGGTCCGTTTGATTACGAGCAGGAGTGCCGCACCGTTGAGGAAAAAATTGAGCAGGCCATGAAAGACTTTGACTACGCCGAAAAGGGCTGCCGCCTTGACCTCACACCCGGACGGATAATGTATTTTTACTATGACCCGGGCAAGT
>JAEDIH010000164.1 GCA_016292575.1 Clostridiaceae bacterium
CTTGCCGCCGGAGTAATTGCAGTCTATTCCGCGCTTGCAAAGTCCGGGGTTTCTCCTCTTGCCGCAATCATGGTGCCGCTTGTTGTCTGCATTGCCGCGCTCATTCTGCTCAACCCGTATCTTCCCGTGTTTTTCAACAACGTCGGCTTCTGCTATTTCATTATTTCGCTAATTGACGCAGAATCGGCAATTACAAAGCTGCCCGTTTATCTTCTTTCTCTTCTCCTCGGCAGCGTTATTCTCAACCTCGGCTGCAGCGGTCTGCTTGCGCTTTATAAAAAGAGTATGATGAAAAAAGCGGCCAAATCCGCCGCAAAGCAGACTCAGCCCGTGAAGTGAACCGCTTTTTTCCGCAGTTCACTTGCAAAAAACATGGTTTCCGATGGTCTTTATGACCGGACGGGAAAGCATGAAAGAATTCGATGTTTTTTTAGGGTTATAATAATATATCGCTCCGCCGCTCGGGTCCCAGCCGTTGATGCAGTCCTGAGCGGCTTTTCTTGATGTTTCGTTAGGCGCAACGCTCCAGTTTTTGTCATTGACGGCGGAGAATGCGCCATTTTGATATATTACCCCGGAAACGGTGTCCGGAAAGGAGGAGTGCTTAACACGGTTGAGCACAACCGCGCCAACAGCCACCTGCCCCGTATAGCTTTCTCCGCGCGCCTCGGCGGCAATCAGCTTTGCAAGCAAGGTTACATCGTTTGAGGAATATTTTCCGCCGGAGGAGGACGTGGTTGACGTTATGCCGAGATACTTTAGCGTTTTGGGTCCTGCAATACCGTCAACGGTAATACCGCAGTTTTTTTGAAACTTCTGAACCGCGGTTTTGGTCTGTACGCCGTAAATGCCGTCAACTGAGCCTTTGTAATAGCCGAGCGACTTGAGCTTTTGCTGAACCTGCCTGACCTCCTGTCCGCGCGAGCCGAGCTTGGAAAGCACATCTACGCTGTCGCTCTCGCTTTGGGGAAACGTAAAGCTTAAAAGCGAAAAAACAGCCATAATGACTGCAAGATTGCGAAAGAAAAAGCGAAATTTTGATTTTGTCATTGTAACCGGCGCGCTTTCGGTCTGAGACGCCGTTTCCGGTCTGCGCGCACCGCCTTTCAAAGCAATTTCGGCGTCCTTATGCAATTATTTTTTTCAGCTCAATGACTTTTTATACCTTTTTATAATAATACAGCCGATAAAATATTGTTTAAACAGTTTACTTTAAAGCTAAAATAATGTATAATAGTTATAATTACGTTGAAAAGGATCGCAAAAACAATGTTTGGCTATATCAGAACAGACAAGGGCGAGCTTAAGGTGCGTGAATATGAGCTATACAGAGGGCTTTACTGCACGCTGTGCAAACAGCTTTCAAAGCGATACGGAGTTTTTTCGCGTTTCATTCTCAGCTACGATATGACCTTCCTTGCGCTTGTCCGGCTGTGCGAAAAAGGTATTTCACCCTCATTCAAGGGCGGACGCTGTCCGTTCAATCCGGCAAAAAGGTGCAATTACTGCACCAATGCCGATGACGAGTACGCTTTTGTCTGCGCTGCGGCGGTTCTCATGTTCTACTATAAGGTCAAAGACAACATTGAGGACAGCCCGTTTTTCAAAAGGCTTTTGTTTTATCTTCTTCTCCCCTTTGCGGCAGTTAAACGAAAAAAAGCAAAAAAGCTCTTTCCCGAGCTTGACGCGCTGATTTCCGGCTGTCTTCAAAAACAGCGCGAGATTGAGAAAAAAGGCGTCTTTTCGCCCGACGAAGCGGCGCACAACAGCGCAGACGCCCTCGGAAAGATTTTTGCCGCAGGCTTTGAGGAAAAGAAAAACGAGCTTTACCGTTTCGGCTATTTTGTCGGCAGATGGGTTTACCTTATCGACGCACTCGACGACATTGAAAAAGACCTTAAAACCCACTCGTTCAATGTTTTCGTCAATAAATACTCGCTCACGTCCAAAACGCTTCCCGAGGAAGCAAAGCACGAAATTCAAAGCACGCTCAACCAGAGCAGCGCAGAAGCGGTTAAGGCTTTTAAAAGCACTGACTGCCTTGCGCTTTCCGAAATAATTGAAAACATTCTTTACGGCGGAATGTACCGCTCGGCTCAGAACGTTTTGAAAGGAACAAAAAGAAATGAGAGATCCCTATGAAGTTCTCGGTATCCCCAGAGGCGCGGACGCCTCGCAGGTAAAAAGCGCCTACCGCGCCCTTGCAAAAAAATATCACCCGGACAATTATGTTGACAGTCCCCTTGCCTCGGTTGCAAACGAAAAAATGCAGGAGCTTAATGAGGCCTACGACACAATTATGGCGTCCTTTGACGCGACCGGTCACTCTTCCGGCTCAACCTATGAATACAGCACCAACGCTTATTCAAATCCGTACGAATCCGGCAACACAAACAGCTATTACGGCACGAACCGCAGCTCAGGCTATGTGCGCGTACGCTCGCTCATTAACGAAAACAGGCTTGATGAAGCCGAACAAATTCTTGAAGGTATGCCGCAGAGCCAGCGCGACGCTCAGTGGTATTACCTCAAGGGTCAGATAAATTATAACCGCGGCTGGATAGATCAGGCGTATACCTACTTCACCACAGCGCACAACATGGATCCGTCCAACATAGAATACCGCCACATCTATGAAAACCTGAGGAACGAGCGAAACGGCGGTTTCAGAACAGCGCGCGAGGGATCGGCAGGCTCCTCCTGCGGCCCGTGCGATGTATGCTCAAGTCTCCTTTGTGCCGACTGCTGCTGCGAAAGCATGGGCGGCGACCTGATTCCCTGCTGCTGAGGGAGGAAGCGTTTATGAGCAAAGCTGCAAAAACCGCGCTCGGCGGAATGGCAACCGCGCTTTCGGTTGTTGTTCTGCTGCTGTCTGCAATAGATGTTCTTTCAATAACAGCCGCCGCTGTTGCCGGAATGATAACGCTTTTTTGCGTTATTGAGCTTTCAAAGGGCTGGGCTTTCGGCGTTTATGCGGCCTCCTCAATAATCGGCTTTCTTGTTGTTCCGAACAAGGAGGGCGCCCTTCTTTACATAGCCTTTTTCGGCTACTATCCCATTCTCAAGGGGTTGATTGAGGGAAAAATCAAAAACCGCGTTCTTGAATACGCCGTAAAGTTTTTAATCTATAACGTTGCAATTTTTGCCGCAGAATATGTTCTTTTCAAGGTTATGAACGTTCCGCTTACGGAATTTTTGGACGTTAAGGAGGGCTCGTGGCTTGCGCAGCACGTTTTCCCCGTCCTTTTTGGAGCGCTGAACCTCGTCTTTATTCCGCTCGATTACCTCTACACGGCGGTTGCAACAATGTATCTGAACCGCTATCAGAAGATTTTCCGCAAAACGTTCAAATTCAGATAAATATATTAAGCAAAACCGCACGCCGGCTCACCGTTTGAGCAGACGTGCGGTTGTTTTTTCAGCAGTCAATGTAATAGACATCGTTGCCGTAATGCTTGATGAACCTCAAAAGCTCGCTGAATTTCAGCCAGACGAACGCCGTGCAGTCGTTCGGGTGGAAACCGACAAGACCGTCAACTTTTTTAAGGTCGCTGTCAAAAACAAGGTTCACATCGTGGTCTTCATCGTTGATTATTCCGAACGGAGAGACTGCGCCGGGCTTTAAGCCGAGATGCTTCATCAGCCTTTCGTCCGAGCCGAACGAGAGCCTTGAACAGCCGAGCTGAGCACGGATAACGCTCTGAATGTCCGGATGCTTATCTTTTAGCATTGAAACAACGTAATGCGTTTTTCCGTTGGCATTGCGCAAAAAGAGATTCTTACAGACCTCGCCGTCGGTAAAAACTCCGAGCGCGTCCAT